>NZ_JBFRGD010000015.1:0-185971 GCF_052115165.1 Paenibacillus sp. 2TAB23 | reverse complement strand
ATTCCCTTTGTCGTACAGCTCCTGAAGCTTCGGCTGCAGCTCCTTCGCCCAGTCCGCTGCCGTCATTTTCCCTTCCCAAACCTTGCCTGCCTCCTGCCACATCGTATCGATCCATTTCGTGTCCTTCGACCCGAACTMAATCGGCTCATGACCGTAGTCTTCGATAATATCCAGAAATACCTTCCGGTTAGCCGGCGCTTTGTCATAGGCCACAAACTCACCCTTCGCCATATCGATCAGGTTCGGCACCGCTTGACCCAGCTCGTAATTCTGCTTCTGCCCTTCCGCATCCAGCGCCAGGAATGCCGCTAGATTGAACGCTTCCTGCGCATGCTTCGACTTGCTTGATACCGAATAACCCATCGAACCGACCCATGTTCCCGCTTTGCCTGTCTCCGGGTTGACCGGCCATGCCGCGATGTCCCATTCGAACGGCAAATCCCAGAATCCCGGCTGATCCCACGGGCCCATCGGGAACATCCCTACCTTGCCGGCTACAAAGCGCGAGTATGCGTTCATCGCCTTCTCGTCCTCCGGCGACGGCGTCACGTTGTGCTTCAATCGAAGATCGGCTACCCACTGCATCGCTTTCGCGAACTCAGGCGTGTCRATCGTRACTTTGCCGCTCGCGTAATCGATGAACGATCCCCCGCTTGCCCATACYGCGCCTTCRAGCGTAAAGTTCGCTCCGCCGTAAATGTCTACCTTGCCGTCGCTATTCTCATCCTTCGTCAGCTTCTTTGCCGCTTCGAGCCAGTTGTCCCACGTCCACTTGCCCACCTCGGCAGGCGGCAGCTCAACCCCTGCTTCCTCGAACATCGTCTTGTTGTAAGCCATTGCCCATGGGCCTACATCCTTCGGCAAGCCATACAAATCTCCTTGTCCAACCTGTTTCCCGTCATAGCCTTAACGTTCGGATATTTCGTTTCGTAGGATTTAATTAGCTTTGTGAAGATGTCCTTCTCCTGCGGGCTCCCGTGACCCATAAACGAAATCTTCACCTGCTCCTGCGGTGCATTCGACGCTCCTTCGCCTTTATTGCCTGTATCGCCGTTTGTATTGGAACCGCTTCCATTTGTGCCCGATGAACAAGCCGATAGCAGCATTCCCAAACATAAGATCATAATAAGACCGAGCCTTGCCGTCATTTTTTTCTTCATTTCGTTTTACGCCTCCCTTTTGATTACGCTGCTTAACCATCCATTCTGACTATCAAGAATTCGCAAATGACACTTCGTTTCCAAGCTCACCGTAATCAGCCTAATTCAATGTCATAATTTAGTAAGCGCTTTCTTGATGAGTTTATTCTAAATTATATTGTTATAATTTTAAATACTATATTTAGTATAAAAATTAGTTTGATTCGCTTTATTCTTTTGTTTTTTTGGAATTATGACTTCATTCTCCTTTCCTTTTGTTCATCTCCCCCCTTTTCCGCTCCAATAATCTAGTACCAAAAGAAATTCATATACGTAATATAATAAATTTAGTATATATTTCATCAAAAATTTACCCTATAATTCCATTTGAAGCGCTTACATTTTGAGAAGAGGAGATGATTTTACATGTTCTTATCCAAAAAGCTTAGATGTACTGCAATGCTGACAACCCTTTTACTTGTGCTTACGACTCTCTTATCCGGCTTTCAGGTATTTGCAGCACCCGGGCTCGCTTGGCCTGCCAACACGGCAACCGTATTCACCCCATCGAATGGAGGCGTGTGGTATCCGCGCTTGCTTAAGCTAAGCAATAATGACATTCTCGCTTCATTTGATACCAATTCAGGCGGCGGCCGTACAAGAATCATGATCTCCCGCAGCAAAGACGGCGGACATAGCTGGTCTCCCGCCATTCAAGCAGCCGCTGATTCGAGCGGCGATGTCGGCAACGGACAGATGCTCCAGCTCGCAAATGGCGAGATATGGCTCTCTTACCGCCTTGTGGTCCAATCCGGCAGCACCTACAGCACCTACCTAAAAACGAGAACAAGCACCGATGGCGGCACCACTTGGTCCGATCTCGCCAACGGCCAGATAGGCGCCACTACGGCGAACTCCTTCAAAGGCTTATGGGAGCCGCATCTTCAAATGATTGGCAATACAATTGCAGTCTATTATGCAGACGATGGCCCTGTTACCGCCGGTACGACGGGATTGCAAAAGCTGATTATGAAAACCTGGACCGGAAACGGCTGGGGCGCGGAAATTGTCGTAAGCGACGGAGTTGCAGCCGGGTCTAGGGACGGCATGCCCGTCATTAGCCAGATGGCAAACGGCAAATATATGCTTGTATTCGAGGCCACTGACGTATCTGGCCATCCTTTTGTCATCAAATATAAGATTTCTTCCGACGGCTATAATTGGAACGTTCCTCGGCAAACACTTTATATTCCCTCGAAAGCCGGCAAAAAAGCTGGAGCCCCTTTTGTCGTCAAGCTAGGAGACGGACGGCTGCTTGCGTCTTTCCAAACCGATAACGACAGCATAAACACGGGCGATGCCTACTCTTCCATGTATACGATGATCAGTGCGGATAACGGTGCTTCCTGGCAATTCCGAACTAATATTTTCCCCGTGAGCGACACAAAAAACTCCAATTGGAACGCATTGCTGCCGATAGACGCTACGCATGTAGTGGCCGCAACCAGCTCCAATTATCCGAGCAGCGGCGTCTATGTCCGCTTTGGTCACGCGATTACGCCGTCCAATGCCAATTTGGTGACGAATGGCAGCTTTGAGACCGCGAACGTAAGCGGTTGGACCACGTTTGGCGATGACTATCCCGCACGCATCAAAGCGCACGGAACCAATGACGGGGTTGGCGTTCCTGCTGCGGATGGCAATCATTTTATCGGGCTTGCTGGAACAAGCGGCCCTGCTACAGCCTATGTTGGTCAAACTGTCAGCGGACTCGATAACGGCAATTACACGATGCGTGCCTTCATGCGCAGCAGCGGAGGGCAGAACGCATGCGTCATGGAAGCCAAGGATTACGGTGGCACCATTCGGCAAGCAGCATGTCCGGTTACCGGAGCTTGGACGCCGGTAACGCTCACTAATATTGCGGTTACGAACGGACAAGCAACGATCGGTTTTTTTGCATCGAATACGCTTGCAAGCCAGTGGGCCGATATTGACCGGGTTGAATTTTACAGAAATGATAGTTATAACGGAATTGTATCCGGAGGCGTGTATAAGCTTGTGAATACAAACAGCGGCAAAGCGCTTGAGGTTGACGGCTGGGGAACGGCAAACGGATCGAACGTTCAGATCTGGACAGAGGGGGCGAGCCAAGCTAACCAGCTGTGGCAAATAACACATGTAAACGGAGGGGCATACAAGCTGATTAATACGAATAGCGGCCGAACGCTTGAGGTAAACGGCTGGGGGACTGGGAATGGATCGAATGTTCAAATATGGGACTATGCCGCCACGCCTAATCAGCATTGGAAGCTTATAGATGCCGGCAGCGGCTATTTCAAGCTTATCGATACGAATAGCAATAAAGTACTCGATGTCGCGGGTGCCGGCACTGTAAATGGAAGCAATGTTCAAATATGGGATGACTTGAACAACGGCGCGCAGCGCTGGAAGCTTGTCCGCGTGAGCTGATTCGATAGGATGCAGCAGGCCATTTTTGCAGCTAATGGCCTGCTGCTATCCCCTTCTCCATCTCATAGAGCTGTTTCTCCAGTGATATGGGGTTAGAGTTCCTCTCACGTTATATCTACGATTTGAACCGCCCGTTTTGCTCCGCAGGAAGGCTTCTCCATATCCAATGTCTGAGAATTGTCCTTTTAGATATATTTGGGCAGACCACTATTCCTCGTATATCATTTTACGCGTCAATCCGCCGTCGATCGTTATATGCGTACCTGTTACGAAGTCATTATGCGGATCGGTCAAATACAGACATGCGCGCGCAACATCCTCCGGCCTGCCTACACGCTGAGACGGGTGCTGTGTATGATCCTCCTCGCGCAGCTTGCTGTAATCACCGGTTTCAATCCAGCCGGGGCAAATTGCGTTAACAGTGATCCGGTCAGGGCCCAGTGATACAGCCATTGCATGCGTAAGCGACAATATGCCTCCCTTTGAAGCGGCGTAGGCTTCCGAATTCGGCTCTGACATCATAGCCCGCGTGGAGGAAATGTTGACTATCGCTCCACCTCCAGTAGTCCGCATGAGCTTCGCTGCTTCCCGCGAGCATACAAATGTCCCTCGCAGATTCGTATTCACAACGCTGTCCCACTCCTCGATATCCAGCTCGTAAGGAGATTTCCATATGCCAAAGCCGGCATTATTAATAAGGATGTCCAATCTGCCTACTAGTGTCTCCACGTCCTTCAGCAATCTCGCAATTTCCTCGGGCTTGCTCATATCCGCCTGTATAGATAAAGAATGATAACCCGCTTCCTCCAGCAGCAGTCCGGTTTTTTCGAGCCCGTCTTCATCTCGATCCGCGAGTATGGGCAGGGCCCCCTGCTCCGCATAAGCTAGCGCGAGCGCTCGGCCGATACCTGCACCGGCGCCCGTAATAAGTACATGTTTATCCTCATAGTTTAATGACATTGGAAGACCTCCTCGGTTGTTTCTTTCTTGCTTATGAGTGTAAAACAATTCATTCGAGAATGGAAATGGGAGGCTGCTAAGCGGCAGAGAATACCTGTGGCTCATCGTTCATACCGCATAAAAGTACAATAGAAACGGCATAACTGCCACCGCTTCTCATTTGTTGCGAAATCGTGACGAATCGTCAGACTATTTAAACAAAAAGCGCAATAATGCATCATTACCCCTTGTCATTCTATCCAAAAAGGCATATGATAAAAGCAAGAAAAGGTTGTGAATGTTTTCACATTGTATAGAATATTGTGAATTAATTCACGTTGTAAAGAACAGCTGTAACGCAGCATCGTTCTTACACCTACACATAGGAGGCGTTTTATATGACAACGAATATTGCAGTGATTGGATGCACACACGCAGGTACTGCTGCGATTACCCAAATGGCTAAGCTATACCCAGATGCTCGCATTACCGTATACGAACGTAATGATAATATCTCGTTTCTATCGTGCGGAATCGCCCTTCATGTCGGCGGTGTCGTGAAGGATGCCGGCAAGCTGTTCTACGCGTCGCCCGAACAGCTTGCTACGCTTGGCGTCATTACGAAAATGCGCCACGATGTGCTTGCCATAGATACGGATGCGAAAGAAATTCAAGTTCGAAACCTCGCCACAGGGGAGGAATTCACGGATAGCTACGACAAGCTAGTCGTAACGACTGGCTCGTGGCCGATCATTCCGCAGATGGAAGGCATCGATCTCGAAAATATCGTATTATGCAAAAACTACAACCATTCGCAAACGATTATCGAAAAAGCTAAAACCGCCAATCGGATTGCCGTCATTGGGGCAGGCTACATCGGGATCGAGCTCGTCGAAGCGTTTGAGCAGCTTGGCAAGCAGGTTACTCTAATCGACAATATGGAGCGTATTCTCTACAAATACTTGGACCGTGAGTTTACCGACCTGACTGAAGCGGCACTCGTCGATAAAGGTATTGCTATTGCAACTGGCCAGACCGTTACTTCGTTCGAGGGGACCAACGGACAGGTGACCACCGTCGTAACAGATGCAGGCAGATACGAAGCCGATTTGGTCGTGCTTTGCATCGGATTCCGTCCCAATACCGAGTTGTTGAAGGGTCAAGTTGATATGCTTCCGAACGGAGCCATTATCGTCGACGATTACATGAGAACGAGCAAGCCGGACGTATTCGCAGCCGGTGACAGCTGCGCCGTTCATTATAATCCGACCGGACAAAATGCTTATATCCCGCTTGCTACCAATGCGGTACGTATGGGAACGCTCGTTGCTCGTAATCTGATGCAGCCAACAGTGCGCTATCTCGGAACACAAGGCACATCGGGCATCAAAATCTACGATTACAATATCGCTTCGACTGGCATGACAGAGGTGGCTGCCATTGCTGCCGGAATGAATGTGAAAAAAGTCACAATCATTGATAATTATCGTCCTGAATTTATGCCTACCTATGAGCAGTTTACGCTGAAGGTCGTATACGTGGCAGATAGCGGCCGAATCGTCGGCGCACAGGTGCTGTCGAAGATCGATCTGACACAGTCGATCAATACACTCTCGGTTTGCATCCAGAACAGCATGACGATGGACGAACTAAGCTTCGTGGATTTCTTCTTCCAGCCGCATTATAATAAGCCATGGAATCTCCTCAATCAAGCTGGACTGCAAGCTGTATAAAACATCCAAGAGAGCAGCGCATTCGTCTGATCAGACGGGCGCTGCTCTCTCTTTCGATTATCCTATAGACAAATGTTTTTCTCGCTTATTCGGCTTCCACCGTGAATGGAACGATAAAGGTTTTCCCGCCTCGCTGGAATTGACCCCATATCTTATAAATGCCAGGTTCGGGGAAGCTTGTGGAAAACTGGGCGGTAGGCCCGCTTGCATTATCATCCGTCGGATGGACATGCAGATAACGGCTGAGATCCTTATTCAGAATGACGACATGCCCAATCGCGCCCAAATAAGGCTCTAAATCGGTAATCGGCTCCTTCGTTTTCTCATCGCTTAGTGTAAAGGTTAGATCAACGTCCGCTCCTGATTTAAAAGTAGACGCATCCAGCGTTACCGTTACGCCTTCCAACATTTTGGTCAGATCCTCATCCTTCACTACCGGTATTTCCGCTTCCTTGGAGCCAGCTGTTTTCATTCTTGACGTCACAGTCAACTGCGAGGAGCCCGTAGGAATGAAATCGGCAAACAGCTTGTACGTACCGCTTTTGGGAAAAGCTGCAATTACCTCAAATTTCCCTTTGCCAACATAGTCGGGATGGATATGCATGAACTCTGACATATCCTCGCTGACGACGATAAGGTGCATCAGCTTCTCATGGTTCACATCGTATTTCTCGATTGGCTTGCCGCCTGAGTCGTATAAGAATAATTCAACCTTTGTCTCTTCTCCCGGCTCAGGCCGCTCTGGCGAATACCGCCATTCCAAGCGTACATCAGCAGCCGTTGTTTCCTCATCGCTGGCGCCATGCCCGCTATGCTCGCCCTGATTACCCTCTGTACTTGCATCACCGCTTGCGGAGTGATTGTGATGCTCATCATTTGTTTTCGCTTGATTGCCTGCGGCATGCTGTGAATGCTCATCCTTTGACGCGCTTCCGCAGCCAGCCGCAAGCAAGCCCAGCAGGATAATGGCTGCAGCTGTCGTTCCCCTGCGATATTTGTTCACCGATATCCATTCCTTAGCCACCATCTCTTATCTCATCCTTTGCAGCCTGAGCGCATTCAATACAACCGATACCGAGCTTAATGCCATCGCTGCGCCTGCCAGCCACGGAGCAAGAAAACCCGCGGCAGCAATCGGTATGCCGATTACATTGTAAGCCAGTGCCCAGAACAGATTTTGTTTAATGTTCGCCATCGTAACCCGGCTCATCCGGATCGCGTCCGCTATGCTGTTCAAATCGCCGCGCATCAGCGTAATATCGGCAGCCTCGATCGCTACATCGGTTCCGCCGCCGATTGCCATGCCGATATCGGCTGCCACCAATGCGGGAGCATCATTCATGCCATCGCCAACCATCGCAACCTTGCGGCCCTCCGCCTGCAGCTCCTGTACCGCCTTAGCTTTCTGCTCCGGCAATACCTCGGCAACGACCCGCTCGATGCCTACTTCTCTAGCAATCGCCTGCGCGGTTCGAGCATTGTCGCCGGTCAGCATAATGACTTCAAGCCCCATTGCCTTCATGCGGGCGACCGCTTCTGCGGATGTATCCTTCACCGTGTCCGCCACCGCGGCTAGCCCTGCATACTCACCATTCACGGCGATGAGCATAACCGTCTTGCCCTCCGATTCCAGCTTCTGCTGTTCTGCCTCAATAGCCTTGATGTCAACGCCGTGCTTCTCCATCAGCCTTCTCGTACCGATCAGCAGCCGTTCACCCTCCACTACTGCCTCAATGCCGAAGCCTGGAACCGCTTCGAACTGCTCTGCTTCCGGCAGTTCGATCGAACGCTTCTTAATTCCTGCGACAAGCGCCTCGGCGACCGGATGCTCGGAGCTTTTCTCCGCGGACCCGACCCAGCTGAGCAGCCGCGCCTCCTCATAACCCGCTGCCACGCGAATATCGGTTAATTCCGGTTTTCCCTTTGTCACGGTCCCCGTCTTGTCGAGAACGACCGTGTCGATCCGATGGGTGCTCTCCAGATGCTCTCCGCCCTTGAATAAGACGCCCAGCTCGGCGGCCCGGCCCGATCCGGCCATAATGGAAGTCGGTGTCGCAAGTCCCAGCGCACATGGACAAGCAATAACGAGCACCGCGATCGCTTTCTCCAGCGCATTGCCCAGATCACCCGGCTCGATGATCACATACCATACCGCAAAAGCAATGACCGCCAATACCGTCACAATCGGAACGAATATACCGGAAATCCGATCGGCTACCCGCTGAATAGGCGCCTTCGAGCCTTGCGCATCCTCGACGACTCGAATGATTTGCGCAAGCGCCGTCTCCTTGCCGACCTTTGTTGCTTGCATCCGCAGCGCACCATTTTTATTAATTGTCGCGCCGATTAATTCATCGCCTTGACGCTTGTCGATTGGCATGCTTTCGCCAGTTAGCATCGATTCGTCAACCGTCGATGCTCCATCCAGCACTATTCCATCAACCGGAATTTTCTCGCCTGGCTTTACTAGCAGTATATCCCCCGCGATAACCTCCGTAGTCGGAATGCGGTATTCAATACCCTCCCGGACAACGAGGGCCATTGGCGCCTGCAGCCCCATCAGCGTCTTGATCGCTTCGGAGGATCTGCCCTTCGCCAGTGCCTCAAGCAGCTTCCCTAGTACAATGAGCGTAATTAACACTGCGCTTGTCTCATAATAAAGCTCTGCCTCATGGGCGCCGTGACTGTTGGGGTTCAAGGTTTGCAGCGTTTCATATAGACTGTAGAAGAACGCTGCAGACGTTCCAAGAGCAACGAGCACATCCATATTGGCAGAACCGCTTCGCAGCGCCTTGTACGCTCCTACATAGAAAGGCCAGCCTATAATAAACTGGACAGGCGCAGCAAGCCCGAGCTGGAACCAAGCATTCATAAACAGCATCGGCACGGGCAAGAAACTTGTTAAAGAGAAGTGGCCCGCCATCGCCCATAGCAACGGCAATGAAAGAAGCACGGCAATGCTAAGCCGAATCTGCTGCTTTCTAATCTCTTGCTTCTTGTAATCTGCCGCGCTGTCACCAGAATCATCCGTTTGTTTAATCGTTCCATAACCCAAGTCGACAATTTTCTGCTCCAGCTTGGCATCGTCGGTTACGAGCGGATCATAATGTACGGATGCACGCTCAAGCGCCAGATTGACGCTTGCTTCGACGCCTTCCATCCGGTTGAGACCTTTCTCGATTCGATTGGCGCAGGCCGCGCATGTCATTCCTGTTATTTGTATAGTCGTTTGTTTATTCATCCTTAATCACCTGCTGACAACATACCCTATTGGGGTATATGATTTTGTAAAAAAAAAGAGGCTTCACTCAGCCTCTACATGCCATATAACGTGCTTATGCCTTACACAACGTCGTAGCCTTGATCCTCAATCGCTGCTTTTACAGCTTCAATCGTTACTTTGCCTTCATCGTATTCCACAGATACCTTCTTGCTTGCCAAATCGACCTTGCCAACAGCTCCCGTTTGACCTACTGCTTTCTCTACCGCGCTGACACAGTGTCCGCATGTCATTCCCTCTACCTTCAATACTGCATTTGCCATCCTATATTTCCCCTCTCTTATTTCATTAATTTGTTAACCGTAATCAGAAGCTCGTCAATGACTTCGCTCTCGCCCGCTTGAATGCGTTCCACAACACAGCTTTTCAAATGACCTTCAAGCAGCAGCTTGCCTACGCTGTTCAATGCCGATTGCGCGGCAGCGATCTGATTCAGCACGTCGTCGCAATACGTATCCTTCTCGATCATTGCCTTGACCCCGCGAATTTGCCCTTCGATTCGATTCAGGCGTTTCGTTAAATTATCCTTCGTCTGCTCCGAGTGATGGCTCTTCCGCGGTGCTGCCGGATCGTGGCATGCTGTACCGGCATGCTCATGGACCTCTTGACCTGAAATGCTATTGTTCATCCTACATACCTCCATGGGGTATCTGTTTCTGAACATAGAATAACATACCCCCAAGGGGTATGTAAACTACTTTTTATATTTTGTTTTAAGATTAAGGAACAGAAGCTTTAATTGTAGGAAACAATATGCTACGATCCTCGTAAACACAACTGTAAAAAATGACTAATTGGAGGAAAGACAACTTATGGATTATTATGCTCATGTCAAATGGTTTACAGACGTCATCGCCGAGAAAGAATCGATCGCCGCCGTCCTTTCTCCTTTCTTCATGACGCTTGCTTTATTCGTAGCGGTGCTGCTAGCCGTATTAACCCAGCTGCTGCCGGCGCTTTCCAAATCCAAGCTATCCACCCGTATTGACAGCGAGCTCGATAAACTAAGAAAATACTCCATGATCATCCTGAAATACGGAACGGCCGCATCACTGCTTATCCAAGCAGCTTCCGGCACGCTTTTCGCCCTCGAGTTCGAGCTGACGGGCGGCTGGCAAACCATTCTCATGTGGACCGCGATTGTACTGCTTCTTATTCCCCATCATTATGCAACGAAGATTGGCGCGCTCGCCATGCTTGTGTTATTCATTGATACAGGCATAGAAGCTGGACTATTCCACATGCTGGATTATGGCTTCTATCTGGCTATCATCGGTGTGCTCCTCCTTGAGAGAACCAAAGAGTCCAGATGGGGTTTCCCTTTGCTTTACTTAGGAACAGGGCTTTCGCTTTGCTGGGTAGCGGTGGAGAAATGGATCTATCCCACTATGGCGGAAGATATTATTGTCAACCACCAGGTACCTACCTTCGGCTTTGAACCTACTGTATTCATTGTCATGGCAGGCTTCATAGAATTTGTAGTCGGTTACTTGCTTGTCGTGGGCATATTGAACCGTCTGCTCTCCGTCGTATTAACGCTTATTTTCATCACTACCACGATGCTGTTTGGCATGATGGAGCTTGCGGGACATTTCATGATCCATATCGTACTCATCCTGTTTATTATTGAAGGAGCCAGCTTCTACAAGCCGCCGGTCTCCATGCACCGCACGGTAGTCGACCAGATGGTATTCGTCTCGCTTAACTTTATTTTCGTACTAGCGACCTTCGTGCTCATTTATTACCGCTTCGCCTAGGTTTGTCCAACAAAGTGAGGAGGAACTCCTATCCATAACACTATTAATATTGCCCACCGCGGCGCAAGCGGCTGCTGCCCCGAGAATACGCTTGCCGCCTTTCAGAAGGCGCTTGACCTTGGTGCAACGGGTATCGAAACCGACGTTCAAATGACCAAAGACGGACGTTTAGTCGTCATCCATGATGAATCCTTGGCACGCACTGCCGGATTGAACAAGCTCGTGAAGGATACCGATTATGACGAGCTTGCTCCGCTCGATGCCGGGAGCTGGTTCGCGCCGGCATTCCATTCGGAGCGCATTCCGACGTTGGAGCAGCTGCTTGATCTGCTGCAGCCAACGGAAACCATTCTCAACATTGAACTGAAAAACGGCATCTTCCCCTATGAAGGAATGGAAGAAAGGGTCATTGCGCTCGTTCGCTCCTACACCATGGAAGAACGCATCATTATCTCAAGCTTCAACCATTATTCGCTTGTGCGCTGCAAGCAGCTCGCGCCTGATATTCGTACTGGCATATTGTATATGGAGGGTCTTTACCGCCCATGGGAATATGCAGCTTCGCTTAAGGCAGAAGCGCTCCATGCCTACAAATATGCCGTTACGCCCGAATGGATAGCAGAAGCAGCCGCGCACGGCATCGCCTACCATCCATTCACCGTCAATGACGCGGCAGAGATGGAACGGCTGATTAATGCTGGCGCTGCCGGCATCATAACCGATTTCCCTGATCGCCTAACCGAGGTGCTGGCAAGGAGAGGAGCGTAAGCGGAATGAAAAAAACATGGCTGCTCGGGTTTGGTTTTTTCAGCATCAGCATTACATGGGCTCTATATAACGCATTTGTTCCGTTCTTTCTGGATAAATTTCTAACGAGTACCTTCCTCATTGGCTTCATGATGACGATCGACAACTATTTTGCCCTGTTTCTGCAGCCATGGATCGGCAAGCGCAGCGACCATACGAAGAGCTCCCTAGGCAAACGAATGCCTTATCTGCTCATCGGCATGCCGCTTGCTGCATTATTCGGCGCGCTCATTCCTTGGCATACCAGCTTGCTTACATTGGTGCTCTTCATGGTGCTCATGAACTTATCCATGAGCATCTACCGTTCACCGACTGTCGCTCTGATGCCGGACATTACGCCTGGAAGCAAGCGCACGCAAGCGAACGGAGTCATTAACTTCATGGGAGGGATCGGTTCCATACTCGCTTTCGGCGGCGGGGCCATCCTCTACGAGAAACATCATTCCCTCCCGTTCCTAACGGCTTCCATACTGACGCTGATCTGTCTTTGCATACTCCTCCTGACGATCAAAGAGAGAAGAGACGCTATTTCTGATGCCTCTTTGGAAAAACAAGAGAAGATATCGTTTAAAAGCCAATTAAACCGTCCGACGCTCTTTCTATTGGGAGCGATTTTTTTCTGGTTTCTGTCCTATCAAGGGGTTGAAGCCTTGTTCACCTTATACGGGAAAAATCATCTTAATCTTACGGAGGGGCAGTCTTCATTCTCTCTAGCCTTTTTCTCGCTCGCATTCGTACTTGCTGCTATTCCGAGCGGGCTTCTAGGAAGCCGCTTTGGCAAAAAAAGAATCATTTCCATTGGCGTTATCGGCCTCATCATCATATTTGCCGCGATTTCGTTCGTGGAATCGCTGCTCCCCCTTCGCTTGCTGCTGCTCGCCGGGGGCATTTGCTGGGCATTGATCAACATCAATTCCTATCCGTTTATCATCTCGCTTGGGAAAGAGAAAAGCATCGGCACGCGTACCGGCATCTATTATTTGATCTCATCGCTCGCGGCCATCGCTTCTCCTCCTCTGATGGGCGGGCTAATTGATTTAATGGGCTACTCGATCTTGTTTTATTTCTCATCAGGAGGAATGGTTATTGCCCTTCTTTTCCTGCTGGGCGTGAAGGATATAAAGTCTGATGTCTAAACAAAAAAGTCCGGCTGCGCATCGCTTTTGCGATGCAGCCGGACTTTTTATTGGGCCAACGTTAGTGGATACTGCCTTTGCTGAATCCGCCGCCCATCACGTCGGATACATGCTCAATGGCGATAAACGCATTCTCATCAATGGATTGCACAATCGCTTTGAGCTTAGCCAGCTCAAGACGGGAGACGACGCAATAGATCATTTGAGTCTCATCCTTTGAGTAGCCGCCACGCGCTTGGATCAGTGTCGTGCTCCGTCCCAATCGATCAATAATAGCCTGCGATACCTCTTCGTATTCCGCAGAAATAATTGTAACCGATTTGGATTCATCAAGGCCTTCTACAACAATGTCAATCAATTTGATAGCAATATAGTATGTAAACATAGAATACATAGCCGAATCCCATTCAAACACAAAGCCTGCTATTACGAAAATGACAACATTGAAGATCATAATAATTTGTCCTACAGGCATGCGCATCTTTTTGGAGATGAGAATCGAAACGATTTCCACGCCGTCCAGTGATCCGCCGAATCGAATGGCAAGACCCACTCCAGCGCCGAGTATCAGCCCGCCGAACAATACCGCCAGCAGCTTCTCTTCCGTAAAGGCATCCACATGGTGCAGGAGCGATGTTGTGACCGACATTACGATAATGCCGTATAGCGTTGAGATCGCGAATGTTTTGCCGATTTGCTTGTATCCGAGGATGAGAAACGGAACGTTTACGATAAACAAGTAAACGCCCAGGGGCAATGGCGTCAAATGTGCAAGCATGATTGAAATACCGGCAATGCCGCCATCGATCACGTTGTTCGGTACGAGGAACAATTCCAAGGCTACGCCCATTAGAACCGATCCAATCGTTATAAATATAAACCGCTTGAAAATTTCTAAAAATGATAACCCCTTATGTACCTTTGCCAACAGTTCGACCTCCGTCTTTTCAACATTCTATCCTTTGACTTTAGCACAAAAATAGGATTTTTTCAAAAAGGAATCGATTTTGTTTCATGTAAGCGCCGCATATCGAGCACCTGAATCCGCCACAATAAGGACATGTCCAACATAGAAAAAGGAGGCTTTCCATCCATGAAACTGCCAGTCCTCGTCATCGTCTACGGGGTCGCGAATTTCCTATACGATTACATGATGAACCTGTTTAACGGCATGACCTACCGCGAGGCATGGCTCAGTCTTGGCACATATTTCATTATGCTGACCAGCACGGAGTATATCATACTATTCACAGCTCTGCTCATTCTTATAGTCAGCATGTTCGCCCCGAGCATCAAGCAGCGGCTCGCTTCTTCCGCATCCATGCAACGATTAACAGCACAATGGGGATCGCCGTCTGGAAAGGGAACGCCACGTAAGGATTAACAACATATCCCTCAATATAATTCTCCACTGCATTCTCCGCAATCATGATCGAGGAGAAAAAGACAATCATGCCAATCGGGATCACAACTTGCTGGATCCCCTTCAATTTCCACAAATCCGATACCGCCGCAACGGCTGCATAGAAATATACGACAGCTTTGAAAAAATAACTAATGACCAGCGTAGATAAGGAAATGCCGTCCATTTTCTGAATGAAGTCCCCTATATTAATTTTGGATGTGGTGGCAAGCAGCGGGATTGTTGAACGGCTAAGCAGGTCCGGTCCCAGCACGGCCGTGTTGAGCGCCATGGTATAACTAAGCACAAATCCCGAGAAAACTGCTGCAAGAGTAACTATTCTTACGACAGGCCGTGTGCTTGCCGTTTGCACTTTCGGGAAAAACATAAGGACGACAACCAGCTCGGCATAGGGCAAAAAATAAGTTAGCGGAATCGTATTAATAACCGTTGTCCATCCATTCTCGAGCATCGGGAGCAAGTTTTTCACATCGATGATGCCTGAAAAAACGACGAATAAATTGCCGATGACGACGAGTATGGCCATGACGATTAGAAAGGTCACGATTGTACGCGACATCGCTTCAATCCCCTGATAAACGATGTACATTAATGCAATCGCCATTAGCGCAAGCAAAGCAATGAGCGGCGTTTCATCATACACCGCAGTAGACATGACATTGCCAATCCCGCGGAAGTTGCGGACCGCTTGATACATGAAGTGGACGCTGTAAATAAAAACAAGCGGCTTCCCTAGGTAGGGCCCTACTATTTTGGGAATAAAGGTGGTTAAAGTATCCTTGGGATAAAGGGTATAGAGCTTTCCGTACACGTACAGGATACAGAGACCCGGAACGAGACCGAGCAGAATGGCGAGCCAAGTGTCCTGCTTGGCGTTGCCTCCAACGCCCAGCGCTATTACCCCTCCCAATTCGAACATGACCATGACGCTGAACAATTGAAGCTTGCTCATTTTACCTGTTTCCATAAGCAATCACCTTTAATCGTTTATTTCGATATATTGCTCAAATAGGATTTATTCCGCAAGCCCTGATGACGGATTTCAGTATGCACGGTTACCGTTATCTCACTATCCGCAAATACGTTATTCCAATCGCCCTTCCGCTTATTCCATTGTTTCGGATGTTCACGCCTGAGCATTTGCCCTAAACCGAACATATCGCACTTATCCGACTGAGCCTGCTTGATCGCCGCTTCCACCTCTTCGCGAATGGTTTCGGCCCATTCCTTCTCCATGCTGTCTATGCCGCCGGGTTTCGTCATATCAAAGGGAACTTGGAGCTCCGTAATGAAGCCTTCTGCATCAATATGAAAGTGAAAGCGCAGCTGACCATTAGTGAACTGTGTCTTCACCTTCGTTTTCCCCCTGCTTACCTCGATGCTGACGGATTTTGGTTTGCCCATTGCATCAATCGTCATGACGGAGCTTTCCATTTTGTTCCGCGCCCAGATTACGCCTCTTGCTAATCGACCGTCCAGCCACTTTTTGAATTTCCCCTCCTGCATGACCGCCATTCCGCTAATGTTCAGAATGGCTGGCGGATTGGTCTGTTCCACATTTTTTTTCTTTGCCGACATTTCCTTATCCCCTGCGAGCTTAACGCCGCTTATAAGGAGCACATTCTCTTCCGACACCATCATGTTTATGACATCATCAATATATACGGTGAAATTCTCTGACCATAGACGCGAGCTGTACGTCATCTTCCCCAGTACGGCATTAGCTGGAAGCTTCTCCATCGGGGTGAGCGTTCGAACCGCCTGCTCCGCATCTCCACCACGCGCTACTAGCACCATAGCCGTTAACCGCGTTTCGCGAGATCGGTCAAAGAAATCGAAGATATCCTGCATGCCTGCTTTCGCAAGCGACTCACCAATGACAACAAGGCGGATATGCGCAAAAAACAGCTGTCGTGGCACCGAGCGGGACGTTTTCCTTATCGCTTCATAAATAGAGCTTCCCGTTCCGCTATATACCATGACTGGAGCGCCATATGCGCTGCCGCCTGCAACGATGCCCGGGGCCACCTGGCCTGAATTCGCGATTTGAAAGGATACCTTATATTTGTTCCCAGGTGCTTTGTCGATGCCGAGCGCCATAACGATAGCAAGCTGCTTAGGCTCCCTGCTGTTCCAGCAGCCTGTCATCGGCAATGCAGCGACCAGCAAAATCAGCACATATACGAGTCTGCTCCGCATGCTCATGCTCATCCTTTTCCTTGTCCACGCTTTAGTTGAAACGTAAAATACGGCAAACCGAGCGATTTCAGGCTGGACAAATGAGCCGTCAATATGAATAAGCCAATCAATATGCCGAACAAGCCGAACACGCTCGACAGAATCATAAGGACAAATCGAAGGATGCGTACGGATATGGCGATGTTGAACGCCGGTGCGGTAAAGCTTGCAATACCAGTCGCGGCTACGATAATAACCATTGCCGCAGATACGATTCCCGCCTGAACAGCTGCTTGACCTAATATTAAAGCCCCTACAATAGAAACAGCTTGTCCAACCGCCCTAGGCATTCGAACGCCCGCTTCCCTCATCAGCTCGAAGCTCAGCTCCATGAGAAGTGCTTCAATAATTACCGGAAACGGGACGCCTTCCCGCTGTGCGACCAGACTGATAAGCAGCGGTGTCGGAATCATTTCCTGATGAAACGTCATCGCAGCAATATATAATGCAGGAAGAAGCAGCGAAATCAGAT
This sequence comes from Paenibacillus sp. 2TAB23, assembly GCF_052115165.1. Classification (NCBI taxonomy): domain Bacteria; kingdom Bacillati; phylum Bacillota; class Bacilli; order Caryophanales; family Paenibacillaceae; genus Paenibacillus; species Paenibacillus sp. 2TAB23. The sequence continues at coordinate 168,575 of NZ_JBFRGD010000015.1, read as the reverse complement.
AACCTACATAACGTAAAAGCCGAATGAGAACGCCGATATCGGATAACTGATAAAAATCTTCGACCGATTGGAAAAACTGAAAAAAAGTAATCGGGGCCACCAGCACGAATGGCGTCCCGTCAACAATAATGGCAATTCGACCGTCCATTAGATGGCCGACAACGCTGTCGGGCCGTTCGGTATTGAAAATGGTCGGGAATGGTGTCAGCTTCTGATCCTGCAAATGCTTCTCAATCGTGCCGGATTCCAGAATGCCATCCTCGCGAATCGCATTCAAGCGTCTGCGGAGCTCCTCCACGGTGCTCTCGTCAGCAATGCCATGTACGTACATCATCGCGACATCCGTCTCCGTTATTTGGCCGATCGAAAACATTTCAAGCCACAAGCTTTCGTTTTTGACACGGCGCCTTACTAAGGAAACATTCGTGCTAAGCGATTCCGTAAAGCTGTCCTTTGGTCCCCTGATCGTAACCTGCGTCGTAGGTTCCGTAATGGTGCGCCATTCCATTCCTTGAGCGAATACAATAATCGCTTCGCTGCTTCCTTCGAGAAAAATAATCATGTCTCCCGAAACAACCGCTCGAATAATCGCTTTCCAGTTCGACGATTTAGCCGCGCTGCCTACCAGCGAAGCTTGGATCATCAGCCAATGCAATCGGTTGTGATGCTCCGTTTGCTCCGGAGCAAAGAGCCTATTCTCATCAAACATATGGGAGATTGCATCATCGATAGCTTGGCGATTGGAGAGGTTGGCATTGTATGCGACAGCTGCCGTTAAGCGTGGTTCCTTGTCCCTGTCATAGTGCCGGACCACATAATCAGGGCTATGACCCGTTGCCTGCAGCAAACGATCGATATTGAGCTTCAGCCTCTTGTCCAACAGATCCGTTTCTCCTGCAGGTCGATCAACGATGTTCTTTTCCATTCCATCACCCCATGAGTGAGTATTCCCGGGAATAAATGGGAGTATGCGCCTTTTCTCCTTATTAGCCAAGCAGCATGCCATAAGGTGAAACGGCTATCGCCATCCTTTGGCGGTGCGGCGCGTTTCATTCCGAGAAATATAGAGAATGTATAGCACAAGGATATACGTTCCTATATTAAAAAAAGAGCCGCCCCTGGCGACTTCTCGCCTTGGGCAGCTCATCTTCACTCTTGCTTACACGTTGAAATGTTAGTCTACGTAACCCGCAATTCCCTTATCCATCAGATAATCCATTTCGGCATCCAGAATGGATTCCACAACAAGCTCGTTCGATTTCACGTCCGGACGGCTAAGCACGTAATCAACCAGCTCGTCGCCGTCAATTTCCACCTCGCCGTTTTTATCTTCCTTCGCATCGTTGATGAACGCTGCCTCATGCTTCAATACCAGCTTGATCAACTGCTCATCTGCGTTTGTTTCGCTCGCTATATGCTTCACAAGCTCTTGCTCATTTAATTGCTCACTCATCGTTTGTCATCTCCTAATCGTTGCACTCGTCTCATTGTACCACAATCATTTCTCTAATATGAGCATGGGAGACTAAGCGTTTTGTAAAAGTGCATTGCCGTGCAGCTCATAGTAGAGTCCTCTTCGGGCAAGCAGCTCCTCATGACTGCCGCGCTCTGCGATTTCACCGTCTTTAATAAAGAGAATCTGGTCCGCATGGCGAATCGTGCTTAGACGATGAGCAATCACGAAGCTTGTCCGACCCTTGAGCAGCTTCTTCATGGCTTCTTGAATCTGCAGCTCAGCCAGCGTATCGACGCTGCTCGTCGCTTCATCCAAGATAAGGAGCGCGGGATCGCCCAATATGGCACGCGCAATCGTAATCAGCTGGCGCTGCCCATGGCTTACATTGCCTCCCTCTGCTGTCAGTTCCGTCTCGTAGCCCTGCGGCAGCCTGGCAATAAAGCTATCCGCATTCGCTTGCGCTGCGGCTGCTTCCACCTCTTCATCGGTCGCATCCAGCCGACCGTAGCGGATATTCTCGCGAATGGAGCCTGTGAACAGGTGAGCATCCTGGAGAACGATCCCAAGCTGGCTTCTTAAGCTATTTTTGTCCACCTCGCGAATATCCTCGTTATCAATCAAGATTTGACCGCTCTTGATCTCGAAGAATCGTCCGATGAGATTAATGATCGTTGTTTTTCCTGCTCCTGTAGGACCAACCAATGCAATCGTCTCTCCAGGCTTTGCCGTAAAGGTAATGTTCCGTAGCGCAGCCGTTCCATCCTTGTATTCGAACCGCACATCGCGGAACTCTACCTTGCCGGCAATGGTACCCATCAGGGCAGCTTTGCCTTCCGCTTCGTATTCCGACGGCACCTCCATCATTTCGAATACGCGCTCGGCTCCCGCAATTCCCGACTGAATTAAATTATATTGGTTGGCGACTTCATTAAGCGGACCGCTAAATTGCCTCGAATATCCGAGAAAGCTAATAATCACGCCGACGGTTGCCTGATCATGAACGGCAAGCCAGCCTCCGACGCCTGCTATGATCAAGTAGCTGATATGGCCGAACATATTCATGAACGGTCCCATCGTGCCCGAGTAGATTTGCGCTTTGATCCCGACCTTCTTCAGCTTTGTATTTGCAGCTGCGAACTGCTCAGCCATCCGTTCCTCCTGATGGAACAGCGCTACGACCTTCTGACCGGAAACCGTCTCCTCAATAAAGCTGTTAAGACTGCCCAGCTCCTGCTGTTGTCCTTTGAACTGCCGCTTCGTCACCTTCGCGATTTTTTTCGACACGAATACGATGACCGGAATGACGATAAGCGCTACCAGTGTAAGCCAGCCGTTTAACAGCAGCATCATCGTGAACGAACCGATGAGCATGATGACGCTCGAAATAATTTGGATCAAGCTTTGATTAAGCGTATTCGTTACATTATCAATATCGTTCGTTGTACGGCTCATCAGCTCGCCGTGGTTCCTGCTGGCGAAGAAAGGGATAGGCAGCTTCTGCACGTGGCTGAATAGATCTTTGCGCAAGCCCCATACCGTTCGCTGCGATACCTCAGCCAAGAAAAAGGCCTGCAGCCAGCCGACCAAGCTTCCTCCCGCATATACCGCGAGCATGAGCAAGCATAGCTGCAGGAGACCGTCGTACTGCTTCGCTACAATATAATCATCAAGTGCTGTTCCAAGTAAATAAGGACCTGTTAGCGTAAGCCCTGCCGCCGCTATTGTTAGAATAATAACCGTAATCAGCTTAGCCCGTTGATGAAGCAAATAATGACCGATTTTTTTCAGTGTTGCCCATGTATGATTCATGCGTTAAGCTCCTTGCTGCGATAGCGCCATTTGTTGATATAGCTTGCTTGTACGAAGCAGCTCCATATGTGTGCCCATCGCTGTGATACGCCCTTCCTCAAGCACGATAATTCGGTCGGCTTGTTGAACGGAAGCAATTCGTTGACCAATAATGAGACAGGTGCTGCTCTCCATAATGGTCTGAAGCGATTGGCGGATCAGCGAATCGGTATGGAGATCAACTGCGCTCGTACAGTCATCTAGAATGACAATCTTGGGCTTGAGCAATAAGGTTCTAGCGATGGACAAACGCTGCTTCTGGCCTCCGGAGAGGTTGACGCCGCGCTGTCCAAGCTCCGTATCGTAGCCGTTCTCCAGCTTCATAATGAATGAATGCGCTTCGGCGGCTTTGGCAGCAGCCTCAATTTCCTGCTGGCCGGCATCCGGCTTTCCGAAGCTGATATTTTCTCGGATCGTGCCGCTGAATAGATGCGCCTGCTGGAGCACCATGCCGATCTGCCCTTGAAGCTCTTCCGGAGCGATCTCGCCTATTGGGCGCGAATCGATGCGAACGACGCCTTTAGTCGGAGCGTAAAAGGCTGGAATTAAACTGACAAGCGTTGATTTCCCCGCTCCGTTCACGCCTACGATGCCAATCGTCTCGCCAGGCTCTGCCGTGAAATCAATATCGCGAAGAACGGCTTGCTCTGCGTGCCCCTCGTAAGTGAAGCTGACTTGCTCGAACGAGATTCGCCCCTCACTGATCGGCTCGGCCTTGTTGGCCAAGTCTCCACGTACGCGCTGCTGATCCTCAGCCAGCTCCAATATTTCATTGATTCGGTCAGCAGACGCCTTGGCACGGGAAATCGCCATCAGCTGGTTGCCAAGCCCCAAGGTTGAGAACAGCAGCTGAGTGATATACGTTAAAAAAGCCGCTAAGCTGCCTACCGACAAGGCTCCCTGCTCAGATAAAATACCGCCGTACCATAACGCAGCCACGATGCTAAAGTTTAGAATAATGGACATAAGCGGCGTATTGAGCGCCACGATTTTCGCCGCCTTCAAGCTCGCATGGAGCAAATTCGAGTTCGTTGTTTGAAAGCGCTGTTCCTCGTAATCCGAGCGTACAAATGCTTTGACGACCCGGATGCCGGTTAAGTTTTCCTGCATAACGGTATTCACCTGATCAAGACGCTGCTGCATCGCAGCGAATAAAGGAACCGTAATCCGGGTCGTTATGACAAGGAAAGCAGCGAGCAAAGGAATCATGGCAAGAAGAATAACCGACAGGCGCGGGCTAATTGTAAATGCCATAATCAAGCTGCCGGCAATGATGAACGTATCCCGTGCGAACACGCGCAGAAGCAACAGAACGAGGTTCTGAATTTGCGTAATATCGCCGGTCAGGCGCGTTACGATCGAGCCGGAGCCGAAGCGGTCAAGCGAGCGCAGCGATAGGGACTGAATCTTTTGAAACAGCTCCTGGCGCAAGTCCGCCCCGAAGTTTTGAGAAGCAATGGTCGCAAACACCGTACAGCCTACGCCGGCAATTAAGCCGATCAGTGCCGCTATCAGCATCTTAGGGGCCGTGCCCGTAATCGCTCCAAGATGACCTGCAATTATGCCATCATTGACGATTGACGCCATAAACCTTGGCTGCAGCAAATCCATGCATACTTCTAGCAGCATGAATAATGGCGCCAGCACGGCAGGCCATTTGTATTTTTTTAGAAATCTAGCAAGCTTTAGCACCTTTGCACCTCAATCTCTTGTTGTTTGGTGAAACCGCAAATAAAGAGGGCAGCGCCTCACGCACCCTCTTGCTCGTTTCATTATAGCATCGTTGGACGGTTCGGTACGCGAAAAAACAGGAGCTAGGCTCGTTTTTTCAGAACACTCCCTAGAAAGCTTGGGATGGCAATGGCATTGAGCAGCTTAGTGAAAAGTTTAATTGGGTGAGCAGTCGTGAATGAGAGGTATTATCTCGAAGAAGCTGGATAGTCCGTACGTGGAGGTGAAAGAGCATATATATTGGTTCAAAAAGCGCAAAGTGGTGAGGATCGTTGCCGAGGCGAGGTGGTTTGGCGTCCCGATCACCTATCTCACTTAAATGCTTAGCGCACAGAAGAGTGAACAAGAGGGTTCCTCTAGTTACAGGAACCCTCTTGACTATCCTTCTGCTGTTTACATCGATACCCGTATCTTACATTCGCTCTAAGATCGCATAAATAATAACAGCAGCCTGTGCTCTAGTTGCCTGCTGTTTCGGTGCAAATTCTCCATTACCCATTCCATTAATAATGCCTTCCGCTTGCATCGCTGCTACAGCTTTCTGTGCATAATCAGAAATCGTTTGACGATCTGTAAAGGCTTCAGATGCGCTGACGCTTAGCTGCAATTGTACATGTGTAGCTGCTTGATGAACCATAACAGCCATGTCCTGTCTTGTAATTTCTTCATGGACGCCGAAGCTTCCATTTGGTCTTCCACTCACGATGCCGAGCTCGTAGGCTGTTGCCACTTCATCATAGTACCAAGCGCCTGCCTTAACATCAGAAAGCGTTGTTGCTGCATTGGCATCTGTTAGGCCGAATACATTCATCAGCATCGTAATAAACTCAGCTCTGGTCACTTTACCGTCCGGGTTGAACTGTCCGTTGCCCATTCCGCTGACAATGCCTCTTGCCGCTAATGCTTCGATTGGATCCTTCGCCCATGCTTTTGTTACATCTTCAAAGCTTGCTTCCACATAGGCTGCTGCATACTTACCGAAGTGCTTAGGCTTGAATTCTACTTTGCCTGTTGCTGCATTATACATACCATTCGTTACAACCTTTAGCTCTCCGTTGTCGCTGATGTAGTAAATCACAACCTTATTCGGATGCTCACCTGGTTGAAGCTCGTAGGGTACAGCCACTTGCACGTCACTTCGACCATCAAACTCGCTGATCTTCTTTCCATCAACTGATAGGCTGAGGTCATACACGACAGCATCCTTCAATTGATCTTGTGTCTCAGCTGGTACACTGGAGATATCCGCTTTAGCTACCGAAATCGTCACCTTCTTCGCCGCTTCGGAACCTTTAGAAATCAACTTCGTGGATACCGTTACGGTAGCTAAACCTGTATCGAGCTCGATGTTGTTGATCGAACCATTTCCACTGCTTAATAGATCAACCACTGGAAGCTCGACTTCTAGTTCATTCATACTCGCAGCAGCTTCTACTTTAATTTGAAGCTTACCGCCTTTGGCTTGTTCAAGTGCTTTCTTCATCGTTCCAGCGCCCAGCTTAGCTGATGCTTTACCATTAGCATGTAACGTCGGTTTAATACTCACTTCACCGTTTTCATTAACAACTGCACCGTCTGAAATGTTTCCAGAGGAACTTGATCCAACGGATGATGCTGCCTTTGGTGTTCCCTTCACGCTGAAACCTTCGGATTCGATACCATAAGCATCGATGGTGCTGATGTGAATGTTATATTCCGTACCATTAGCAAGGTTTGTTACCACATAACTTTCTAAACCTTGATCCACCGTATAAACCGCCGTGCCGGTTCCACCGCTAACCACAAGCTTCACTTGTGTAAGATCCGCTGGATCCTCCCAGGTTAAAGCTAATTGCTGATCTCCAGGCACTACTTTAACGTTTGTAACATCCCCTGGTTTTGATACAGCCGCTTCTACCGTCACAGCTGTTGTTGCTGTTAAGCCTCCATCTACCGATGTAACCGTGATGTTTGCTGTGCCTGCTTTTACTGCGATGACAAAGCCTTTAGTGTCCACTGTTGCTACATTTTCATTGCTGGAGCTCCATGTTACTGCCTTATTCGTTGCATTCTCTGGCGCAACGGTTGCAGTTAATGGGGTTTGCTTGCCTTCTGTCAATGTAACTTCATTTTTGTCTAAAGTTACACCTGCAACGGGTACATGATTAACTGCTGCTTCTACCGTCACAGCTGCTGTTGCTGTTAATCCTCCATCTACCGATGTAACCGTGATGATCGCTGTTCCCGCTTTTACTGCGGTTAATAAGCCGTTAGCATCCACAGTTGCTACATTTTCATTGTCGGAGCTCCATGTTACTGCCTTATTCGTTGCATTCTCTGGTGCAGCAGTTGCAGTTAACGATGATTGCTCGCCTTCTGTCAATGTGACTTCAGTTTTGTCTAATGTTATGCCTGCAACGGGTACATGAATAACTGCTGCTTCTACGGTGAAAGAAACAGGCTGCGTATAAATGTCATACTGATTGCCCGCGTCAATCGTAGTTGTGTAGCGCAGCAGCGCATGTGCCGTCCCCGTCTGCTTGGCTGTGACCGTCCTGCCCTTCACTTCTACGAAGTCCTGGCCATCCAGCAGAACGATCTCGGGCGCTATAGTATTTAGAGTCCCCTTATAGGTTTGTATTTCAGCGGATACGTCGACGCTTTGATTCTCGGAAAGCGTGTACTTCTCTTGACCCGGTTTAATCGATTCGGTCCAATCGGAAGCCCAGTTCGCATAGTCGGTTGTCAGCCCCCAGGTGCCGTACATGAAGAAGCGGGTGAAATCGCTTCTGTTGTTGAACGTCCACGGCGAGACCAGGAGACCGCGGTGCTTCGCAGCTTCAAGGTAGTCCTGACTAAGCACCGAGTAGGGTGGATTATATCCCGCATTAAGATTTTGAACGGTAAGCAGTGTCTGGCGCAGGGCACGGCTCACATTCGAAGAGTCGGTGATTCCAGCATTGCCCAGCAACCCGATAGGCATCTCGGGCAGCTGTCCGTTCAATCTTTTGATTTGATTGCTGTCAAACGCAATCACGTTGATGAGATCCTCGGCATGCTTCTCCCTGACTTGCTTGACGAAAGCTTCGATGACGGCAGGGTTACCCGTCTTGATTTCGTTCATAATCATTTTGCCCGATTGTCTCGCGAGGTCGATTTGCTCTTCCAGCGTCGGAATTTGGACATTGTGAAACGCTAACGGAAACTGCTTGTTTGCATTCAACTGCTTGATTTGCTCCAGCGTATAATTCTCGATAAATCCGGTTCCGTTTGTCGTGCGCTCCAGCGAGCCGTCGTGCAGAATGACCAGATGGCCGTCTCTAGAAAGATATACGTCATTCTCGATAAAATCGGCCCCCGCTTCAATAGCCAGAACATTGCTCACAATCGTATTCTCGGGCGCAACGGAAGGCATCCCCCTATGACCGACAATATAAGGCTTGCGAACAAGCGTCGTCTGATTCGAATAAAGCTTCATGGCGTCGATTGCTTGAAGAGGCGAATCCGTCACAATGCCGTTCGCACCTGCGGTAATCAGCGTATGGATGGCCAAATTTTTCTCGGCCGGAGCAGCCTGCTCCTTGGTCCAGACGGTCATCGCACGCTTTTGAAGATAAGAGACATTGTCACGTGAAGCGGCGTTCTGCGGAAGCAGTATGATTTTGGCCAGGTTGGCGTTCATTTGACCGCGGATGTCCATCAACTTCTCCGGAGACCAGTCGGTATTGGCGGTAAAGTCCACGATTCCGCGAACGATCGGATAAGCTGCGCGAGCTCTTTTCACAAGCGCGACGTTGTCAGAAACGATGTCCGCATCCTCCAGTCCCACGTTTTGCAAATATTCGACCAACCGGTCCACCGTCTGTCCGTCCTTGACATAGAAGGCCGGTATCATCTTGGTGTCTATTGCCGCAAGCACGGAATCCAGACTACCGATTTCCGTCTGACCTGAAGGGTCGGTGACCGTTAGTTTGTCGTTTACATACAGGAACACTGTCGCCGGAAGCTTCGGCCCGGCGAGTGACGCCAATTGCTCGGCGCTAATCAGCTCGGTCACCACTGTTGGCGCAAGCGCGATTTTCGTTTCCGGCTCCTTCACTTGCACAAAACGGTCGGCTGGCAGCGGTGGCAGTGCGTCCTGCTGCAGCGTGATACGAATATTGTCCACCCTCATTTGGCTGCCGTTGGCCTGAAGGCCAATCCTTCCTTTGGTATAGGCGGAAGCTGCTTCGGAATCGATTATAACCTTATTGTTGATCGATGCCTGCACGCGGTTGCCGTATGCTTTAATCGTGTAGTGATACATTTTCCCGCCGTCAATTGCCTCACTGAACGAACCCGTGTTCCACACGTTCCAGGTGCTGTCCGGCGTCTGCTCGGATAATTCGACACCGTTGGCTGCCGTGGCGTCCTTCCTGACGGCCATTTGATAATACGGGTAGTCGTTATTTTGAATACGGTACATGATGGAATTCCATCGTGCGGTATCGTTCGCTGCCAAATTCGTAACATCCGCTTCGATTTTGTAATTTCCGAACAATTCCAAATAATTAGGAAGCAGCACGCGGGTAGGGTTGTCCGGTGTGGTTCTCGCATCCATTTCGAAAACGCCTGCCTTCACTGCGGCTTTACTTGCCGTTGAACCTTGCTTTCTCGTCCAGCCCTGCGGCATGGAGCCGTCGGCGAGCGAGTCAAAGTTCTCTTCGTACAGCACATATTCGGTGTCGGTCGGATTCTTCGCCACGACTTGCATAGTGACTGTAATGCCGTCCTTTTGCGCGGTGACCGGGTACACGCCTTTATGAAGGGCCGTCATCTTCCCATCCGCGAAGGAAATGCCGCTGTCTGCGGTACTCCAGAGCAACTGGTCGCCTTCAATCGTGCCGGACGTGAGATCGCTGAAATCGGCCTTGAAGCTGACAGAAGCGAGATCAATAGGAACACCGCCAACTGCCATTACATAGCCCTGATCGTGCTGGAGACTATTCACTTTGATGCCCGTGAGAGAAGGCGTGACAGTCATGTCCAGCGATGATACCGCATTCGCGTAAACCGCCGTCAGCTTCGCCTTACCCGGCTTGATCGGATACAGCTGATTGTTTATCACCTTGATGACGCTCTCGTCAGACGAATACAGCTTGAAGCGATCGCTTGTTATCTTTTCGGTAACTCCGTCCGAGTAAGTGACATTTCCGGTGAAGCCGACCGGTTCCGTAAGCGCTTCCAGCGTATCCGACAGCGTAAGCTCAAGCCGGTCGGCCGCAATCCTCGTTACTATAAGATTATCGAACGAAACTGTGCTCTGGTCGGCCTGCAGACCGATTTTACCTCTTTCCAGCAGAACGTCGGAGGACAGATTTTTGTCCGTTACGAGCGTAAAATCGGCATCGTTTTTCGCTTTCAGATACTCTTTGACATTGTTACCGAATACTCTAACCTTCATCGTGTAATCCGCACCTAGCGTCAATGGCTTCCATGTACCGGTTACCGGTGTCGGGGAGTACCATGTGCCATCTGGCTTTCTGTAGGCAACTTCATAGGCGCCGTTCTGGCGGATCGCCATTTGATTGTACGGATTTTTGCCGTTGGCGGCGCCCCGGAACATGATAGCGGCCCACCTAGCGGAATCAAGAACAGCATGAAATCTGACGTCCGCTTGAATCGTGTAATTATCCCACTCAATTGGGGCCGTTATTCTCGCCTGCTTGCCGCCAGCCTTGCCGTCGAAAGTCAGGCGCCCGTTCCCGGCTTGGTCCTTCACGATGCTGAACGGATTGCTGCCCGCATTCACGTCGGAAATCCAGCCGAACGGAATGCTGCCCGCTGCATAAGAGTCAAAGTTTTCATCCATAAGAACCGGACTTACATTCCCGGAGACAGGATTGTCGTCAACTAGCTGAATCACCCCGTAGCCGCTCGTATCGTTCGAAAAAGAGCTGGATTGATAAGCGCTCCAATAGTTCGTTGTCTGCTTGCTTTGATCCGAATCATAACGGTCCGTAGCTGAAAATTCCATGCCGAGCTGCTTCGACAGCATCGGGTCCATATGCAGCATATCCCAAGGCACCGCAACCTCGCTGGACCAGCCCTTCTCCGTCTTGTTGATCGCCCGCAAAATCTTCTTCTCGTCCTTGCCCGCATGGTTGTTCAGCGCGGCTCCGAAATGAAATTCCGGCGTCGTCGTACCCGGCTGATACACGAGGCCGATCTGCATGTCGTCGCTGGTGAAGGGAGCCGACTGATGCAGCGTCGGATCGATGAACACATTCATATTGTCCTGATCGAGCCAAGCTCCCGAAGCGCCTGTCATCATGCTGTCATCCTCTGTCTTCATTCCGATGTACAAATATTGATTGTCCCACAGCATTCCGAAACTGGACTCTCGCTTAGGAGCGTCGCCGACTTGCTGCGTCATGGGCTGATCAACTTTCCAAATCGTTTCGTCCAGCTTGCCGTCGATAACGGGGGTGGTTAATGTTCTGCTCACTTCCAGCCGGGGTCTCCCTCCATCGTCATTCGCAGCATGTACCTGCGTAGACGCCGATAGCGGAGATAGTCCGATTAACAACGTCGTAATGATAAAACCGTTCAAATAACGTGAAACCGATTTCAATTTTCTTCATTCCTCTCATTGAATAGGAGGCAGATTGGGCAAGGATTTCCTTACACCACCTCTTCTGCTCTCCTCCTACTTTTGTAGGGAGATTTTTGTACCGGCCACAAGTTGAACTGAAATAAATATTTTCAAAAAGTAGCTCATTTCTCGAAAAACACATGAACGTTTTCTGGGCCAAAACCAATGTTGTCCGTTTGATAGAATTTGGTATAGTAGCATTAAAAAGAAGAGAGACTCGTAATTCTAAACGCGAGAATTAGAATCAAGAAAACGAATAGAGTCAGCCGATACGCCGCACTCAGCACGCACCTGTCTGAAGATACGCTCCTCCCCCCCTGTAAAAAAGCATGATGTTTGTGTTGCCTATCAACTCCGACTCTCCATAAGCGACTTATCCTCCCTTTACGTTAACTACTTTGGAGAGGTTATTTGAGAGACTTCAGCCGGCCTCGCGGCATGATGCGTTTTGAAGCCAAACAGTACAGACCGAAAGTTCATCGCCGCAAATGGAGATGATCGCTGGCTTGTGGCCACTCAAACTCCAAATATAGCCGTACCTTTTTCACTTAAACCAGAGATGATCGTAAGCTGTTCCCAAAAACGCCGCACGTCTCGGCAAGCGGAAGGTGATTTACAAGCGCGCACATCCGTCGAGCGTTCCAATAAGCAGAAAAACTGCAAGCTGAGATCCGGTCGACATCGTTCGACGATGATGTGGTACTTGCGAATCTCAGCATTATCACTTCTATCATATGGATGCCTAGTAGAACGGTGTGCTTTTAAGTTAACATAATCGGTTCATGATAGATTTGTAATTTCCTGATCTTTTTTATAATATTCTGTCTTTTCTTGTTAGCCCCCGAAAAAACCGGCTGCCTCATATGGCGCCGGCACCTTTCATAAATATTTGACTCTTGCAAATAAGTTGGTCACCACAACACAACTTTCCCCAGAAAAGGGGATGCCCAAATTCCACCAAATTCCATGGTGTCTATTCATTCCGTAATCATTAACAAAAAATAGAGGAGATTAGCTCAAAAAATGAACTAACCATCCTCTATTTACGTTGCTATAAATAACCTAGTCTAGAATTTTTGATACGCAAGGGCCTTCTCGTATTCGATATTAGTCAGGCATTAAAGGCAAAGGTGCGGCTTCAGCTGTGAAGCCTTCTTTTAATCTCGTTCACGAGCAGCTTTTTCTCGGATTCAGATATCCCGTCCGCACTAAGCTTGCGTGCTGCAATGGGAGCAATCCAAGGCTCGATATGCGCATAACCGATACCCGACAGCTTCTCGTATTCCTTCATGAATAAGCGAATGCTATTCTCCCTCGTAGCATCCAGCATCACGCTTGCTTCACTCGGCAGCTGCGGCGGCAATATCGCATATCGAATCATAATGATATATTCGGCCAAGTCTGCTTCCGGATTTCCAGACGAAGCATTGTTCCAATCAATAACGACGGCATCGTGTTCCCGCAGCAGGATATTATTCGGATTCGGATCGCCGTGGCATAGCTGGTACTTAATCGGCAATTGATCCAAAAGGGCAATTACCGCTGCTTTGTCAGACTCGGACAAATATTGCGCGCTAACAATGTCACGCTTGATGTTTGCCCACTGGCTTGGCATATTGGCTACCGAGTGGCTATGGATTTGATGAAAAAGCCGTCCTGTCACTCGAGCCTCTATGTAATCGTCGGACTCATGCAGCGGTTTCTGCGGCTCGGAGCGTTTCGCCGCTCTGTCGAGAAATCGCTTCATAATTGATTCGCCATAAATACGTTCAAATACAATACCCGGTTGACCCTCTATGTCCACCATCTCAAATGGCTGGGGAACAGGCAGTCCGCACTCCCAAGCGATTCGGCTATGATGCAGTTCTGCTTGCAAAGCTGCTGTACTCGTATTGGGCTTCGCTATTTTGACAATGTTGCTCTCGCCCTCCCATGCAAATACTTCCGAACATCCGCCTTCACCAATCTTATCCCCGAAGCTATTGTTCATCATGCTCGCTCCTTCTCTAAATTTAACTAGCGGGACACTCTTATTGTCAGCAGCTCACCGCACACGCTCAGCATCCAGCCAACGCTTCACTTTTTTATCCATCTCTATTTGCAATTTTTCTGTTGTTCCAGCATCTTCATACATCATTTTCAAGTATTTCTCAGGGAACATTTGTTTCAAGGAGGACTGATATAAACTCCCATCTTTAGGCTCCGTATATTCGATTACGGCGTATCCCTCAGCTTTTTTCTGCAACCGAATGACAGCAGGCAATGAATGCCCCGCTTGATTTTCTAACCCCGAGAACTTATTATACCCTCCAAAATAGGAATACAGATAGACAGTAAAGATACCATTTGTTTCACTAGCGCCATATACGTTATGAACCTCAAATTGCTTTTCTAGATGGGAATATACGGATGAATATTTTTGAATAACGTAATTTGAAATGGCCTCATTCATTTCTTCAGTTATATGAACCGTGAACTGGTTTTCTTCATATGCAATAGTGCGCTCATTCTCGCCACTATTAACAAGCTTAATACGCTCATCTGCCTTACAAGCACTAAGCACGCAAACAATCGTGATCATTAATAGCATCATTTTCAACTTCATACAGATCCTCCTTATAAACGCTTCTAAAACTTCAACAGTTGACATACTTGTATGGAAAAATGAGTAAAAAAATGCTTATCTGTATAGACTCTATAACCGTTGTTTAAGTTGCATTTTGGGCATTTTATTCAATTGTATATTTGAAGTATCTATTTCACTCTTTTATTCGTACCTATGCATACAAAACCGTTTCATCGTTGTTTTCTCTAAATATGACGCACAACTTAAACATAAATAAGAACGTAAACACATTTGTGCTTACGTCCTTATTCAATTAGACACTTTGATTAGAAAGGAATTTCATTCCATTTCGCCCTGAATGATCTCATTTTCTTAAATGTAGCTTCGAGTATCATTATTCCTGCCAAACTTATAGACGGCTATTAAAGTGAAGACCACTGAAAAAGCCATCAAAATGATCAGGTTCAAGGATAATTCACCAAGGGATCCCCCCTGCTGTAGATCGCTGAACGTATCCAGCAGCCAATATTGAGGAAGAAAGCGCGCGAGCTGCTGCATGGCTTCCGGCATTAGCACAAGCGGGAACATACAACCGGACAACAAGCTGGTAGGAATGAGGATCATATTCTGCATGCCGCTGGCGGTTGAAGAGCTGCTGGAAAACGCCACGATGACAAGTGATAATCCGATTGCCACCAGCGCAAATAACACAAGAATCAGGAACATGCTCCAATAAGGAATACCCGGATCAACATGGAAAATAGTCATCATGATCAACAAGGTCACTGCAATCTGCAGCATCATCATCGTCAAATTAACGATGATATTAGACAAGACATAGGTTCTTGGGGAAATTGGTGAGGATAGAAGGCGATAATAGGTTCTATTCTCTCTTTCCTTGATAAGAATGCCAGATAAGTTCGAAGCGGACACCAGCATGAGGATAAGCAAGTATCCTATCGATTGATTGGTTTTGTTGAAATTGACCGATTGATCCTCTACTTTCTTGGCTGCTAGTTCGAATCCCGGTTTTTGAAATTTGTCATACAGGGCAATAAACTTAGCCTCATCTCCTTTAGCTGCCCTGCCGATCGAAGCCATATTATTGATGTGCTGATCCAAGGATGCCTTTACCTGTCCGGTAACCTGGGCACCTTTAATCGATACGATCTTCACATTCGCGGGTTTTTGAGCGATTAAGCTCTGTGCGAAACCTTTAGGAAATGTAATGGCTGCATCCAGCTCGCCGGAAGCAATCCGCTCCTTTACCTCATTCTCCTCAAGCTCAATGACCAGCATGGAATCTTGCCTGCCCACCGAATCCATTATGCGTTTTGTAATCGCCTGGCCCCCATCTTGATTAACAATGCCCATTTTCAAATCTACTTCACCCGTGCCTCCTTGGACTAGCGTCGCGAGCAGAATGCCCATAAGAGGAAAGACGAAGTATATAAACAGATTTAAATAATTTTTAAAGGTGGAAATAAACGTTTTCCGGATTAGCCATAATGTGTCTCTCATTCTTACAACCCCTCCCTTCTGCGCATCATCGTTAATGCGATACCAAGCAAGACGACCGCGAAGCCCATATTCAACAGCACGGCGTTAATTGTTGCTGACATATTGTCTGCATAGATGAGTTCAAGAAGTGCAGCATTGGACCATTGCAGCGGAGAAAGTGAACTGAGAGCTCCCATGAATCCAGTAGCCTCCTCGACCGGGAAGTATGAACCGCCGAGAAATGCGGCCAAT
Organism: Paenibacillus sp. 2TAB23; assembly: GCF_052115165.1. Lineage (NCBI taxonomy): Bacteria > Bacillati > Bacillota > Bacilli > Caryophanales > Paenibacillaceae > Paenibacillus > Paenibacillus sp. 2TAB23. The sequence continues at coordinate 152,609 of NZ_JBFRGD010000015.1, read as the reverse complement.
TGGATAATAATCATAACAACAGTGCCTGAAGCATTCCCCTTAATGATATAACTGAGCCCGAGTCCCAAGCTCACAGCGAAAATGATTTCAGTAAAGAGTATTAGAAATGCGAGGCCCAAATTTTCTCCCCAGTAGGCATTGAACATGTACTTACTGATAAGCACTACGACAATTGTGAGTATTGCATTCAGCACAACAAGCCCTGCTAATTTACCCGCAAAAATTTCGATTTTCGTCACCGGTGAAGCAAGCAATCGAACAGCAGTGTTCCTTTTGCGCTCACCATCAATTAATTGTGCGGCCGTCAAGGCGCTGTATAATATAATCATTGTCGTAATCGCTACAGCAAAATAGTCCATGGCACCCGGTTTCCTTGTCGCGTTCAGCGACTCCTCTACCACGTAGCTTTCACTGCTGCTTCCGCTCATGATCGCATCCGCTTGCTCCGAATCAGTACCTGCTACTGCAGCTGCCAATCGGTACCGATCTGCAAACGCTGTGAGCACACTCTTAGCAATGTCGCTTTCAATTAAACTCTGGCTGCTGCTGTAATACTCCAGTCCACTGTCCGTGATCTCGGCATAACCCACATAGCGGTTATTCTTCACTTCCGTTTTCCCGTCCGTCTTCTCGTCTGCCATCTCGAGCTTAATGCCTGCTTGACGCATTTGCCCCGTGAAGTCATCCCAATAAGCAGAGAAACCACTTGACGAGCTATTATTTTTATAAAGAACCTTAATCTCTTCAACCGTTAAACTGCCATTAAAAGCATTCGTTAAAGCCGTTCCCAAAATAAGCATGGTTACTAGCGGTGACACCAGCAAGAACAACAGCATCTTGGGATCACGGATAACCTTTAACTCTTTGAGCATGATTCTAAATACGTTCATATCCACTTCGCACCCTTTCCCTACTTTCTTATTGGTCCCGCAGGCTTCTGCCTGTCAATGTCAGGAACACCGTCTCCAAGCTAGGCTCATTCTCTTCCACTGAACGGATCTCCAGATCGTCTGCCATTAACTGCTGAATAATTCGGTTCAAGTTATTGACCTCGGAATCAGAGGTCACTTTAACGATTCGATCCTCCACTTCAACCCGGTTTACGCCCGCTATTCCCTCCAGCTTGCTCCTATCCAAATTTTCCGCCGAACGTACCTCTATACTTATATTTTTTTGATTCGTAATGATGGCTTTCAGCTGGCCTTTCGTTCCTTCCGCAATAATCTTGCCGTGGTCGATAATCGCGATTCTTGTGCAGATCTCCTCGACCTCTTCCATATAATGGCTCGTGTAAATGATCGTACAGCCCAGTTCATTCAATTTCTTCACGGAACCAAGAATGTAATTGCGAGATTGCGGATCGATCCCCACCGTTGGTTCATCCATAATAAGCAGCTTTGGCCGATGGGCGATTGCGCAGGATATATTCAATCTTCGCTTCATGCCGCCTGAGAAGTTTTTGGGATAGCTTTTGTGTTTATCGCCAAGACCTACGAATGCTAGCGCTTCAACCACCCGCTCCTTTAACTCCGCCCCTCTGAGTCCGTATAGTCCGGCAAAAAAACGAACGTTTTCGTATGCGGTCATATCCTCATAAATCGCCATTTCCTGCGGCACAATCCCAATGTTCATCTTTGCAAATTTGCTATGCTTGGCAATGCTTTTGCCAAGTACTTCGATTTCGCCTTTGGTAACCCGGAGCAACGAGGCAATCATATTGATGGCCGTGCTCTTGCCTGCTCCATTCGCGCCTAGAAATCCGAAAATCTCGCCTTCCTTTATAGACATCGTGATATTGTCCACCGCTATAAAATCACCGAATTTCTTTGAAAGCTGCTTTACTTCAAGCACGTTCATTTCATCACTCTCCCGTTTCGTCTTTCGAATAATGTAATTGTAATAAAAAAGGATGCCCTTGTGACAGTGCACAAGTTCATCCTTAACCCCTGAGAATCTTCCTATGTAATGATCGTAAATCTCATTTTATCCGTGAGGAATTAACGTAGTGACACTGAAGCCTCTTGAGCCATCGACAATAATCGTACCATTTACGCTTGCTGCCCGTTCTTCCATGCCGATGATCCCCAGGCCCTTAATCACCTTCTGCGCTCCCTGGCCGTTGTCCGATACTACAACCTTAATCAATGTTCTCAGCACCTGGATATGAATAGAGACGACGGTAGCATTCGAATATTTCATGGCATTGGTCAACGCTTCTTGGGTGTTCTCCTGAATGACCTTCCACTGAATCGGAGTCATGCTGTCGACATTTCCTTCATGAGTAAGCGATGTCCGTACCGTATGCGTCGCTGTAAATTCATCAATGAATAATTTCATCCGATTCATCCCCAGCTGCTCTGTCGGCGGCTTCATATTCTTAAGCACAAGGCGAATGGTCTCAATACCATCCTTGGAGATGTGAATAGCATTCTGCAGAAGCTCAGCCGACTTGTCCGGATTCGAAGTGAACAAGCGTTTCGAGGCTTCCATTTGGATCAATGCGCCCGTCATCGAGTGCCCGATCTTATCATGAATTTCCTGTGACAGCCGGTTGCGCTCCTCCAGCTTAATCGTATAATCAGACTGCCTGATATATTCTTTATTCTCATTCAGACTTTTAGTCAATTGCTGGATATGCTCATGCCTATTCTCTAAATCTGTTTTGAGGTCTGTCATTCTGCTAATGTAGGTGTGAAGCAAGAGGTTATAGAGGAAACTAAGCAACGCAACGAGTCCGTATRCAACCAGGATGGATTGCGCATATTGAGATACCAAGACGAGTGGAGCCAACATAAGCAATAAAATGATCCCATGTTTGCGCAGATATATAGCGAATAGCTCGTAAATGTTCAGAGGAAGCAGGAGCATAAACAGCGGATGGATATACGAGGAGGATACCGCAATCGCCAGCATGGCTAGCAGAAGCACGATCGTCTTGCTGCTAGCCTTTTTCACAATATGAATAGAAATATTCAAACATAGATAGATAAGGATCGACAGCATATACCATGGTGAAATCGAATCCGCCGATTCATAAGATTGAATGGCTACATAGCTTAAGAGGATCGCTTTTATACCCATGGTCCAGATCTCTACAGGGGTTCCTCTTTCCCTCATTCAGTCCACTTCCCCGGTTAGAAAATAAATCGCGATCTGTGTACGGTGCGATAGGCCCTTTTTTCCCAAAATCGAAGTAATATGGTTGGCTATCGTACCTTCTGAGATGAACAGCTTCTTCGAAATTTCACGATTGGAAAGTCCTCTCGCAATGAGGGACATAATGTCATATTCTCTATCGGTGAACAAGCTTCTATCGATTTTACTGCCTCTATCCATCTTCTTATCTGTATCCTTGTCCGCGAGCAAGCTAGATTTGAGCTTATCCAGCACAGCATCCTGGAGCACATTATGTCCATTGTATATCGTGATAATGGCATCCCGTATCCGCTCCGGATCGTTATTCTTCAGCAGATACCCCTTCGCTCCGCTGCTTATCGCCTCAAGTATAAATGCCTCGTCATCAAAGGTGGTCAGGATTAGCGCTTTGGTTCCTGTCTGCTCGGAGATCAGCTTGGTCGCCTCCACGCCATTCATATTGGGCATTTGCACATCAAGCAGTGCCACGTCTACTTCGTTCTGCCGGCAGAAATCTACGGCTTCTTGACCATCCTGAACCGATGCCAATACGTCGAATTCATCAAAGGTGGTCAGGATGATCCTCATGCCTTCTCGGACAAAGGGATTGTCATCGGCAATAATGACCTTTATTTTCAAAGCTGCTCACTCTCCGTTCACCGCTGTTAACCGCTCCATCACGCTTAGCTTGAGCTTGAGCTGGAGCATGATTCATGCAATCTCTAATTTTGATGTTATGATTAATAGCTAAATTAAATTTATTCTTAAATCTTATTCGCAGTCATATTAACTGCCTTACCTATTTAATTCGGTAATAGGACATGTTCTTCCTTTTAAAAACACATTTTCGGTAAAACTAACCACTTCAACTATCGCATCAACACCATCGATTGCAAAATAATTAATATTGTTACCGACTTATTCGTCTAGACCCAACTGATCAATCAAGCCTTGTTTGCGTCAATAATCATAAATACTCGCTAGCCAGGACATGTATTCAGCCCCTGCTTGTTAGCTATTTCTTGGAACTAACGTTGCCCGTTAGAATGATTCCTTGGCGTATTCTGAACATAATATTCTAATAAATCAGTCTAAAGCTTTTCAGAAATACCTTCTTCTCCTAAAGCTAATGGGTATAGGTCGCTATCCTCGAAGACATTATTTTTTACGGAAAACTCTTCAATGGTTTCATGTTAATATGACCTGATGATTCTTATTAATTTTCATTATATTTTTCAAAGAATTCACGCAAATAAGCTCAACAACCAGCCTATTACAAAAAAACCTTCACAAATACCGAATACCCATACCATTGTTTTTAATTTATTGGTTTCCGTCGTTTTGAAAAATGAAGTTGTCGTATCCCGGCACATATAACGAAGCAACAATACATCCCATAAAATTTTTAGCCCATACTTAACGTAATGCCCAGCAGCGTTTCCAGACAAGCCATATTGCTCTGTAATACCTGGTATAGAAAGTAGCGTATTCAAATTGCGGGTTAAGGAGTAAGAAAGATAAAAGATAGCTAGCCACCAGCCCCATATCCGCCCAATCCACATGCCGACTCCGGCTGCTATACCAATCAGTCCTAAAAAGCCAATTACTGCTTGAAAAAATAAACTTGATACCCCCATAAGCGACGAAAGCTCGCTCATAATGCTAAAGGCATACAATTGCGTAATTAAAAGAATAATGCCTCCCAGTATCATTAAAATCGAAATGATTTTAACGCCGAAAGGACGATCGTAATCGCCTTCCATAATCTCTTCTTCAGTTGGTTTATAATATGCCACTTTTGACTTTCCTCCTATATTCTAGTCTTACAAATTATAGATGCTGTCGATAAATGTAACAATATGGAATCCAAAAACAATTTTATTAGAATACTTCACAACCAAGTTTTGGTCGGTCGCATGGAATGTTGAGTTATTAACAAAAGTTCATGACATTCCCTTAAATAAATTCTTAATTAAGTAAACAACGGGTAAGTATGTAAAAAAATGCACATTGTTGCTCAGATAATGAATTAATATAATGAAAGCGTATACAATTGGAGCTCCTGAAACTTACACATGTATGAACAAATGAATAGGAGGGATGAAATTATTTACTTAGAAGCATCAATTGGCAACTTTCTAAAACATTAGTTTTGAAGGGAGCAGTGGAAAATGTTTAAGAAAAGATTCATTACGCTTTATGTTTTTCTCTTAGCGATGGTTTTTAGCATACCTTCGGCTTTCGCCTCAGAAGCAACACCGGATACCACTTTACCGTTTATTCTCAAAAATGTGAACTTTGCATTTGAGGAGCGTACGGATGCTGTCATTATTGACGCAGGAAAAATGGTAAGCAGTTCCAAACTGTCTGCATCGGACTTTAACGTACATGTAAAAGCTACTAGAAAAGTCAACGCTGATTTTGTTGTTTATGACGGTCCACGCGTGGTCACGGATGTTTATACTAGCCAAGTGAATGATTCCGGTACTCCTTCTGATAGCGGACGGTATATTATCGTTGATTTTGCTGACGTTGGTTGGGGAGACGGCGGTACAACGATTGATGGGGGCTACACCCTCGATTTGCAATATACGATCACGCATAAAGGGAACAAACTTGAATATGTGGACGGGTCCTCCATTGTACCCGCATTCAACCAGACTGGTGCTGTAAGCCCTGTCCTAGACAAATACAAATATGCAAACTATGACGGTCTGGATTACAGTTACTTCTATAACGAGGATGCTGAGGAGCCACTGCCTTTGGTCGTATTCTTCCATGGCGGCGGACAGGGCAACGATATCTATACGCCTATCAGATTCAGTAACGGCGGCACCATATGGGCCAACCCCGAAAATCAGGCCAAGTATCCTACTCATGTTCTAGCACCACGTAATGCAACAACAGCCCAAAGCATGTACAAAGTTAAAGCTATCATCGACGACATGATCGAATCCGGCAAGGTCGACCCGAACCGAGTCTATATTACCGGGTTCTCGATGGGCGGAGGCTCCACCTGGACCTTCCTGCAGACATTCCCCGACTTTGCTGCTGCGGCTGCGCCTTTATGTCCTGCTGGTGGACCTAGCAATGTGGAAAATGCTTTAAAAGTAGCCAATTTGCCGCTGTGGACTTTTGTCGATGCAGAAGACTTCTTGTATAACTCTGTAGTGAATATGAACAAAACCTACTCACCTTATTGGAACGACTCCATGTTGACCATAATTCCGTTTAACCAATTGCTTGATCCCCCTTATAACGGCCACAGATTTGATGGGCACTCCGTATGGCTTCCGATCTACAACGAATACGTACATCCGGAGCGCGGCATGCTTATCGACTGGTTATTCTCCCAAAGCAAAATTAAAGGGATAGCGAATGTGGAAGTTGAAACACAACCCAGAGTTGCTCCTGTTCTCCCTGAAACAGTGGCTGTAGATGTCAATCATAGCGCAACGGGAATTGCTACTGAAAACCGTCCCGTTGTATGGGATGCATTTGACCCGCAGCTTTATAACGCGCCAGGAGTATTTGAGGTAGCAGGTACCATTGAAGGTGTTGTTGAAAAGGCGGCTGCTAAGGTGATAGTTGTCTCCGCTTCCGCAACTCTGTCAGGCCCAGTATTGGTGCAGCCAGGTCAACAATTCGATATCACCTACGGTCTGCAATACGTGAAAAAGGATGTGTACGCGCAAGACGTTACGATCAAATACGACGCCGATAAGCTGGAGCTTGCCGGTCAGCCCGTATCGTTGGATTCCGAAAACTTTAAAATTGTGGATACGGATGAGCAAGAAGGAATCATACGAATTCTCGGCATTCATTTGAATGACAACGTAAATAATCCGAACAAGGATCTCATCAAGCTAAGCTTCAAAGCCAAAGAAATAGCCGGAGTATCGAATATTGAAGTCACGCAGCTCATGCTTGCTGACGGCGAAGGAGTAGAAGTGGAAGCTGACGGAGATACGCACACGGTTGAGATTCGTAAACCAGCAATACCGGGTGACAACAACGACGACGGCAAAGTAAGCGTTGGCGACCTGGCTCTGGTTGCTAAAGCCTATGGCAAATCCTCAGATAGTCCAGATTGGAATCAAGTGAAGAAGTACGACATCAATGCTGATGGCACAATCGACATTGATGATCTTTCAGCTCTGGCACGTCTCATCCTGAAAAAATAATTGTTATCATACAGCCCAATGGTATCGTCAAATATGGTCGATACCATTGGACCTTTCCCGCGTCCACCCATTCCGATTTCTATGTAACTCGTTATTTCTCCCAAAGCTCGACCAGTTGACCCTCAGGATCTTCAATCCAAATAAACTTCCCAAATTCACTAATCTCTTTTTTCTTTGCGAGAGGTACACCGATATGTTCAAGATGCTCAATAACCTCGTTTAGATTATGCACTTGGAAATTTAACATCACTTGCTGTTCTGTTGGGAAATAACTGTCATTCTCGGTGAAGAAAGAAAAGATAGTCTCATTTCCTACTTGAGGCTTTATCACTGTCCCGTTCCAATTTTCTATCTCAATCTTCAGCACATCACTGTACCATTTTTTTATAGCTTCAAGATTGTTCGTCCTCCAAAATATTCCTCCAAAACCTTTTATCATCGTATCCAGCTCCTTACTGTCATTAACTTTTTAGCAATCCGAATATATAAACTAACACGCCTTTGCAGCTTGATCTTACATTCTGACGTTGTCCCAGTGACAAGGAACATCAGCCACACCATCATACCCATTTTACTCCACATTTTTCTTGCGCTTTCCTGCTTTCGTGAATAGATATGCTTGAAGGTACTCACGGAAAAATTGAGCTATCCTATCCGTTAACTTAACAGATGACACCTAGAAAAACAAATGGCCTATGAAGACTTCGTGCAAAATGGAAGTTGCCCTATATGAACGAAAACAGCAGCCCAGAATAAGCTCTGAGCTGCTGTTTACATTTCGTTATTTGCTTGCGATATAACTTCAAAAGCTTCCCTACACGCTGGATGAAAGGGCTTACCCTTTCACCGATCCGATCATGACGCCTTGCACAAAATGTTTCTGAATAAACGGATAAACGAGCAGAATAGGTAGAGTTCCAACCAAGATGACCGCGTATTTGAGCGACTCCAGCACGACGGTACGGCCTCCGATCGAGTTGCTGACGGTCATGTCGCCGACTTGGCCGATCATCACGATGTTGCGAATCATGACCTGCAGCGGGTGCAAGTCTTCGTTCCGCAAGTAGATGAGCGCCGAGAAGAAGTTGCTCCAAATTCCCACGGCATAGAAAAGCCCGATGGTAAGCAATACCGGCTTCGAAAGCGGAAGCACGATGCGCAGCATAATCATCCAATCGGATAGGCCGTCAATCTTGCCGGACTCTTCCAGCTCCCGTGGGATTCCCTGGAAGAAGGTTCGCATTATGATCAAATAATAGGGAGAAACAAGGCCTGGTATCACCATAGCCCATATCGTATCAAGCAGTCCATAGCTGCGAACGACCAAATAGGTAGGGATTAGTCCGCCGGAAAATAACATAGTGAAGACGATAAGCATCATAAACGTTTTGCCGAATACAAGATTCCGGCGCGAGAGCGGATACGCGCCCAGGACGCTGAATAATAGTGAGCATGTCGTACCTATTAATACATAAATCAGCGTATTCTTATAACCAACCAGTACCCGATTATCATTGAATACGGCGGAGAATGCGTCAAAGTTCAGTCCATTAGGCCAAAGCGTGACTTCTCCCGCGATTACCGGTTCCGGATCGCTAAGCGCAATCGCTGCCATGTGCAAGAAGGGGAACAACATCGTGCAAATCAAAAGCGCCATTAACAGCACGTTCGCGTAATCAAAGAGAAGGGATAATGCGCTCTTGTTCTTTACCATAAGCTATTCTCCCCTAATCTTCTGCTAATTTTGTTGGTCGTGTAGACAAGCAGGAAGCCAATTACACCCATAAACAAATCAATGGCCGTCGCATAGCTGAAGCTGCCCTGTAGAATGCCAACGCGGTATACATAGGTGGAGATAACGTCCGCCGTGTCGTACGTAGCGGGATTGTAAAGCAGGAACACTTTCTCAAAGCCGACTTCCAGCATGCCTCCGATCTGAAGGATCAGCAGGATAACGATCGTGGCTGCAATTCCCGGCAACGTCACATGAAGGGTCTGCTTCCATCTGCCCGCTCCGTCCATACGGGCCGCTTCGTACAATTGCGGATCGATTGTCGTAATGGCCGCCAAATACAAGATAGAGCCCCATCCGACCTGCTGCCAAATTTCCGAGAGGACGTAAATCGTGCGGAACCATTCTGCTTCTTGCAGGAAGCTTATGGCCGGAAATCCAAACCATTCGATGATGCGGTTGATCCAGCCGGTGCTAGGAGACAGGAGCAGGAGCAGCATGCTCGCGACAACCACATTGGATAAGAAATGCGGCAGGTAGCTTATCGTCTGGACAAGACGTTTGTATACCGCGTTGCGAAGCTCGTTAAGGAGCAGAGCCAATATGATCGGCGCGGGAAACCCGAACAAGAGCTTGTATGCCCCCAGCAGAACGGTGTTTTTGATAATGACGAGAGCATCTCGGTTATCGAAAAACTGATGATAATATTTGAGTCCGACCCATTCGCTTCCGCCTAACCCTTTAAACAGATTGTAATCCATAAAGGAGATGACGATGCCGAACATAGGCACATACTTGAACATAATGAAATACAACAAGACCGGTGCGAACATAAGTATGAAAGCCCGGTCCCGCTTCAGTTGCTTGAGGATCGATGGCGAATGCAATACGGCACCCCTTTCGTTGAGAAAAAAGACAGGGCTAGATAAAAATCGTTATCAAGCCCTGTCCGAATTCAGATTACTTGATGTTGTTTTTCAAACGATCCAGCGCAACCTGATACGTATCGATGATTTTCTGCGCGCCGATCTTGTCTAACTCATCGAGGAACGCATCCCATTGCGACAACGGAGTTTCGCCAATAATGAACTTCGCGACGGAAGATTCATAATATTTGTTGAGTTGTTCCTCGATAGCTGTAATGCCGCTTCTCTCTTCGTCCGTCAGGACAGGCGTCAGGTTCATTGTCGGGAATTGATATTTCATCGCCTCCTTGAAAGAATTCTGCTCGTTTTCGTTGCTTAGCGACAGCGAGGCCTCGAAATCGGCAACTCCATACGCGGTCGAGGTCATAATGCCCAGCTCTTTCCGCAGGTCGTTCGGCTCTTTGTATTGCGGCAAAAATTTACGTTTGCCATCTTCAATCGTATACGTCTCCCCTTCTTTGCCCCAGCTGAGGATATCCTTCCCTTTATCGGAATAAATGAAGTCGAGAAAACGCAACGTGGCATCCAGATTTTTTGTTTTGGAAGATACGGCGATGCCGTAGTTTTCATAATCTGCCTTTTGAATATATGCCTTGTCGCCATACCCGAGCGGTGGAGCCATAAACTTCAAGTGGGCGCCGTTCTGAAGCTGGCTGTTCATAATTTCGATCTGGCCGATATATTGAATCGTCATAAACGTTTTATCCGTAGCGACCTGCTGAGTCCAAGCCTTATAATCCATGGACAGCCAGTCTTGCGGGATAAGCTTCTCTTGGTAGAACTTGTTCAAATATTCGACCATGACCTTAAAGCCGGGGTCGGTTACGCCATACTTGATTTTCCCTGTATCTGGAGCTTCATACATGTACGGATAGACGCCGAACTGAGGGCCGAAAGCAGCTAAGGTTCCGACGCCGTGACGGAACGTAAACGGATAACTATCCGGGTACAGCTCCTTCAGTTTCTTGGACGTTTCGTATAATTCATCCCATGTTGTTGGCGGTTGAAGATTATGCTTCGCAAATACGTCGTCCCGATAGAACCAGACCATCAGGTTGCCTGCACCCAATCCGTCGTTAAGCACATGGTACATTTCTCCGTCGGGCGAAGTCATGCGCTGCGCTACTTCTGGCTTGGAATCCAGGAATTTCTTAACGTTGGGCATTTTGTCCATATGCTCAGATAGATCGAGGAACGCCCCTTGTGGACCGTATTTCTGTGCATCGCCAGGGAACACCGTGAACAAGTCCGGCATGTCACCCGAAGCGATCGACAATGCCAGCGATTCCGGCCCCGTCCATGTCTCTTGATCGATGGTGATGTTGGTTTCTTCCTTCACCCATTTCCATATCGCCCAGTCGGGTTTTGGTGGATAAATATCCTTAAAATCGGTCAGCAGCCTTAGCGTAACTTCAGGAGCGCTGGCATTTTCCGTGCTCTCGGGCGAAGCCGAAGGCGTATCGGTTCCCGTCTCGGTTACATTGGTACCTCCGTTGTTGGAACATCCCGCAAGCATGGATGCAATGAGAATGGCTCCGAGCAGACTAAACCTTTTTTTTCTGTTCACTGTGAATACACCGTCCTTTTTAAAATTGATCTTTACGCTCCTGGCAAGTCTGATGAATTCGTTTTCAACTCAGCCGTCTTGTTTCGGATTACCACAATCATAAAGCCATGTTCGGCTGTTCGAAAATATACGGAACTGCATGACCTGGTATTCCTTTCAGGTTTTCTGAAAAAACGTTCAATTTCCGCAAAAGCGCCTAACCTTTCGTTGATGCGCGGCAGCTTTTATAAGGATAAAGTGAAACGGCGGTAAAAAAAAATGTTCTTTATTGCAACTTTCTTAAGTGGGAGAATGATCCCAAATCCTGAGATCCGGACTGTCATCCGATTAGAATCATTTATTCTTGGTTAGCCACTATACTTTCCTGCAAAAGCCAACACACGTTTCAAAACGGTCGCAGCTTCTGCTCTAGTCGTTTTCGCCTTTGGCCGGAAAGCGTTCTGCTTGTCGCCTTCCATCACGCCAGCCGCTGCAGCGGCTGCAATATCCTGTCGTGCCCATACGTCAGCCGCTTCCAAATCCACGAATGGATGTGCGTTTCCGCCGCCTTCGGAAGATACGAACGGCTGTCCGGCCAATTGGACCGCACGTTTCAAGATTACTGCCAACTCCTGCCTGTTAAGCGTGGCGTCGGGCCGAAATGTCCCGTCCGGATAACCTTTGACCAGACCTGCTTCCGCTGCAGCTTGAACGGAAGCTCCATGCCACTGTCCATTAATATCGGCAAAAGTAGTTTTGTTTTCAGCCTCGTCCAAAGAAAGAGCACGTACTAACATCGCCGCGAACTCTGCCCTGGTGACCGCCTTGTCCGGTTCAAACCTTTGGTCCGGCGTTCCTTTAACAATGAGCTTGTTAGCCATCGACTCTACCAAAGGCTGGCTCCAATGCCCGTTAAGATCGGTAAAGTGTTTGTCCAGCCTGATTAAGGAATAAGCGCTGTTCCCTTTTCTGTACAGCTCGGCGACGTATTTGCCGTTTACCACCCGGAAAGCTGTTGGCACCGGCAGCAGCTCGCCTGTTGCTTCATTCCAGTAAACGCCAACCATATGTTCGGGCTCAACATCGAAATCAAGCTCGAATGTTCGCGACACATAACCAGCGAATTTCGTTAATGTCACTTTATTGCCATTCGGCGTCTCTGCGAAAATTTCAAAATCAATCGGCTTAATCAATAGAGTCGTACCGAGCTTAGCCGCCTCCTGCTCCGCCTTGTTGATCAGTTCTTCATTAGCCTCAGTTATGTTGATCGTGAGGGTCGCTTCGCCTGCCTGTTCTCCCAATGCATCACGTAATGCAGCCGAAGCTAATTCGCTAAGCGGGAAGGAGTACGCAGCCTTTCCTACGACCACAACCATTACGGCGGAAGTATTTTGCGAACTCCATGATTGGAGCAGCTTCAAAGGAGCCTGAACGCGATCCTCAGCAGGGATGACGATTCGACCTGACCGGACCTGAGAGCCGCCCATCTCTTCCGTAACGATTGTCGTTCCGAAATCGCTAGTGCCACCGTTGCTGCCGTTGTTTCCGTTGTTTCCGTTGTTTCCGTTGTTTCCGTTGCTTCCGTTGCTTCCGTTGCTTCCGTTGTTTCCGTTATTCTCGTTGTTTCCGTTATTGCCGTTATTGCCATTGCTGCCGTTGCTTCCCGCAGTAATCGTCAGTTGAACGGTTTGTTGAATCGTATGAAGGGTACTAACTAATCCGGTATTCGTTTTTTTTATGCTTTTGACGCTTGTCAGCTTAATCGAAGCGCTGCCAGAATTGCTCGATTTTAGCGTAAAACGGCTTAACGCTTGCGTTCCGTTCTCCCCGTCGGCATCTCCTGACTTCGTCGATCCGTATCGAATCGTATTCCCTTTAACGACCGGGGCTACGGATAAACCGCCAGGCAGCAGGTCCTCCGCGTCCACCAACGTCATTCCTTGCGGCAATTCCAGTGTAACGTCATAAGCATACATTTCACTTAAGCCTGATCCTTCTATCGTGACATGGAATTGTTCATTTGCCTTAACGGTCGATACATCCGATTTCATCGTAAAGGTGCTTGATTGATCTTCCGCAGCGACGTTGTCCAATCCATTATGGAACCATAGCAAACTTCCTGCCAAGAGAATCGCAGTCCCCAACCGAATCCAAGTTTTTCTCAAAATATCACTCCTCCGACTTCTTATTCAACGCCAGCAATGGAAGGAATGCCGGCAGCTCGAAACCGTCGGCAATTCCTCCAGGGTGCTCCTTTTCCTATTACCCGATAATCCGGCTTGCGATAAACGCCACATCCTCCATATCGACGACACTATCGCCATTCAGATCCGCCGTCTTGGCCTGAGCCCAATCAATGCTAGATGAATCCTTGCCGTAATGCGTCGCGACGTTCATGAAGTCCGCAATATTAAACTGCTGATCCGCGTTCGTATCGCCAGTCGTTGCCGTAATTCTGTGTGCTTCAAACTCCGCGATCGCCGCGGCCAGAAGATTCTGGGCCGACTGAATTTGAGTATGGGAAGCATCCGTTTGTTGGAAGACGGTTTTAGCCGCGTTAATCACTGTCGTCAGTGCCGCCTTGAGACTATTCAGCGCTGAGCTGAAGAACGTACCGACGGAAGTTCCCGCGACGGCTTGATCCCTGGTCGATTCCGCCTGCGAGATGAGAGCCCCCAACGCCGCATGGTTCGTGATCTGAACTTGAGCGGCGGAATTAGCCAGCGTCATGAGATCTCCCGATTCCGAGGACGTCTTAACGACCGAGGTCGCGAAGCCGGACGTGCCCGAAGGCGCTTCCGGTTTCACTTGGAACAGTAACGTCAAGAAGTCGTCGTCAGTCGGCAACGTTCCCGTTCCGGTCCGTGCAGCCAAGATGCGAAGTGTCCCGGCTTCCGAATTGTTGGTTACGCTAACAATCTGTTGTTCATAATTTTTGGTATATCCCGTGTAAGTGAACTTAGCTGGATCATAGGACAACGTAAGATCAACGCCGGCCGCTTGAGCAGATCCCCCCAGCGCAATGCCGATGTCCAGCGGCTGTTCCTGACTTACGGCAGTGGCGCTTGGCGTCAGCTTAAGGGCCGACTCTTCGGCTGCTCCTGATTTGACCAACCCGACCCAATCCAAATTCATCGGACCCTGCACGTTCCACATTCTGAGCTGAACCTCTCCTGCGGGCAGAGACGCGCCGGATTGAACGGTCAGCGCCTTCCAATACTCCGGCATTGTTCCCCAGTCGAACGTTTTCTCCGCTTCTGCCGTATAGAACTGATTACCCAGCTGAATCAGCCTTGTCGGAGCTCCGGCAACGTCTTCCCAAGCGACATACTTAAACACGATGTCGTAAGTGCCCGCCTCCGGAACATTCAGATTCCACGTAATATTTTGACCTACAGTAGCCCAGTTGCTGACGCCTTGGCCACCCGACATCCAAGGCCTAGTACTGTACACACTGGTCGCGCCGCCATCGGTATGAATGAAGCTTTCGGCTTCTTGGAATACCGTCAAGCTTTCCTTGACGGTATCAAAGTCCGACGTAGCTTCCGCCGGCGTTAACGCTCCCGTACCTGCATTGCGAAGCTTCAAGGTCCCAGTCACTTCGGGGAGAATAAACCGCGCGTTCGCTCCCAAATAAACGACCGGCTGAGCCATGCCGACTTTGTCGAAGTAGAGACCCGGCGGCGCTTCGATGACCTCGTAAAGTCCTGCTGCATTGGTCAGGCCTCCCCACGCGGCCGTACCGCCAAGTCCATCGCCATAGGTAGACAAGCTTACCGTCGACTCTACACCGTTCATTTCAATAGAATAAGAGATCGGAGCCAGCGGAGCCGGCGCGGGGATATCGCTTAGAAGGAGCTTGTGCTGGCCTGGCTCGACATTCAGCGTTAATAGGTTACCTGCCGTATCCCAATGAACGCCGCGGCTGTTAACGGCATCCGCGATGCTGCCGCCTTGGGGAAGGCTGCGATACTCTTCGTCGAGCACGGTCGTTACGCTAGTCTTATGCAAGCTGATCTCAGCGCCTTGCGTTCCCGTAATCGAAAGCTCGTCGCCGGAGAGCGCGATAGTTGCCTGCTGCGTGCTGCTAATTCTCTCTACTCCATCCATCGTCAGTTGCGTTCCGCCGACCAGAAGAATAGAATCTCCTTTGACGGTAGCGGCAATACCGTCGAACTGAATATCTCCGGTATCGACTGCTCCGATTTGCGCGGTGCGCACATAAACGTCCGTTCCATCCACGAAGCTCAGCTTACGGTACGTGCCGTGATCCTCGGAGACAATGTTCTGCGGCGTAGTACCCGCCTCATACGGAACATAGGTGGACACGATTGTCGCTTGTTCCGTTTTCGGAGTCACGAATCCGCCATGCTGCCTTTTTACAGTAGCCCATTGAGAGGTTTCGAGCGGCGGCTGTTCGACGCCGTTCGCGTCCAGATACTTGTCGGTTACGGGGATCACCGTTAATCCTGGATAATAAAGCTTCACGTCCAAGGCCGCTTTGTTCTTGACAATCGTAGCGGAGGATTGTTCCGCATTCAGCGTCAATTGTTTATCGGCGTGGAGCCAGTACTCGAAGCTGGAGCCCCCTTGCGCCCTCGCGTCCAAGTTGTCCACAATCACAAAGGCGCCAGGCTTCACGTAGATGATGCTTCGCTGCGCCAAATCGAGACCGCTGGTGTTGGCATCGGTGTTGTAAGCCCCAGTGGCGTCGCCGACGGCGGCGTCGAAGTCCTTATTCGTCGCGAAGCCCGTAATTCGACCCGAAGCGTTCATATCGAAATTTTTCTGGCCTTTTTTGTTGTCGTAGGTGATTGCGTTTTTGGCAAACGTAAGTCTCGCGTAATTCAAATTATGCGGGCTGTTGTATGAATCATAGAACCCGCCGTCTACGGTAAGGTCCTCTCCGAAAGCTTTAATGACGATAGCGTTCTGATCGGCATGCGTATGATTATAGCTGCCATATTTGCTGGATTTGAAATACATGGAAATTCGTTTTGGATCGAGCAAATTGGAATGCATGGAAACAAGGCCGACCTGATCGAAGTATTTCGCCGTCGGAAGCTCAACAGGAGGACGCGCCGGCAAGCTGCTGTCTTCATACAGGTAAGTAAAGTAGTTGCCATAGCTGTAATTGTGCAGCTGCGCATACCACTGCGCCACCTCGTTCTGCTGCATCATGGCATTACGAGTGGAGCTTCCATGAACGTAGCTGCGATCGATGCCATAGCCGCCGGAGCCCTCGGTATTGTTCCCAAGCTGGCCGGTTGTCTGGCCGAATGGCAGATTGTATAGCGGGAACAAATATTCGTTGCGGTTATACGCCTTGTCGTAAACGCTGAAGCCCGTTGCGGCATAAAGCGTATCCAGGAACTGTTTTCCGCTTATCGTAGACCATTGCCAATAACCAACTCCATTGCCCCAGCCGCCGTCTTCGCCGCCCCAAGTTGGCGACAAGTTAATGTAAGCCGGAACGATCAGGTTAAACCATTCACGCGCATCCTCAGCAACGACCGTCCCGTTCACGCTAATTTCGTCGTGCAGCAAGGATGTTGCAATTACCCCCAAGTAGCCGAACACGGTCCAGCCGTGCGAATCATAAGGCATGCTGGAGATCGGTCTGCTATCGTACAAGACGTCATCCGCAATGATTTTGGCGCGTTCATGCACCATCGTTAACACGGTTTCCCGCTCCGCCGGGCTGAGCAGATCATAGATCCAGTCATAGGCTATCGCGCCTTTTAATGCGATCTCCCTGTGAACCTGGTCATTGCCTCCTTGATTATTGTGATATTGAGTCGGACCTTCGTCCGTTCTCCACGACGAGATATGCAACAATCGCCTTTTGGCGAATTCGCCGTAAGCTGGATCCCCGGTAATTAAATAGACGAAGGCTGCGTTGATCAAGGGCTCCGTTACTGCCGTCGTTTGAGACATTATGTTGGGACTATTGTTTGGATGCACGACAGGCTCGCCGGGCATCGCCTCTGGATTCGCTACTTCGTTCTCCACTCTAGTTTTTACATAGCTTTTAATGGCATCGAATGTTTTTTTGCCGTCACCGTCTTTCCTGGCTTGAAAATCTTCCAGTCCATCCGGAGTCGTCAAAATGCGTGGATGCTCGTTCGGCACAGCCGCCATTAGATCCGACACGGGAGGTACCGGGAACGGTACGTTAACTGCGTCGATCCGGAACTTCAGCACCTCGCTCCACTTGGACCAGCCTTCCTGTTTATGGTATCGTACTCTCCAGTAATAGGACTGGCCGCCCGCGAAGGTATGAGTAAAGTTATAGTAGTTGCTCGCGATATCGTTCTTCTGGTAAGCAATTGACTCGAAACTGCTGTCATTTGCCACCTGTAATTCGTAGATATCCGCACCTTCAATAAAGGGCCATCCGAAATCCGGCGGATTCTGAGTCGTTACGAGATGGTTAAATGGATGGAAGCTTCTTATCGTTGCCGGATTCTGCCCGGTCGGCCACTCTAGCGATCCGACTGGCGGCGGAGTAGGCGATGGCGCAATGGTCGGCGTTGGTTCAGGCGACGAATGGCTTGTTGTCAACGTGGCCTGATCGAAATACAGGTCGGCTGTCCCAGAGCCAGTCGTCGTAAGCTCTACCTGGATTTCCGTTGTTCCCTCCGGCGGTTCCGCTGTTAGGGTCAACGTTTCGAAGCCGTCCGCACCTGTTGTTGCCGCTTCCGCGAATTGCGCTCCCGTTGAATGAATAAAGTGCATGAGCAGACTTCCGCTGCCTGCGACCGCCTTCGCTCGAACGGCAGCCGTATACGATTGACCGGATACGACAGGAATCGTCGAGCTCTTAACCCCGTAAGCATCCGTCGTTGACTGATCAAGGATACGCAGAGACTTGCTGCCGTGAGACAGATACCCCGCGTCTGTTACGGTTGCGATACTGGATGTCACGCTATGATCAATGGCTGTCCAGCCAGTCGGTCTCGTGCCCGTCGTCACTTCGAAGCTTGGATTGAGCAGCAGCTCGTTTGTTTTGAACGATGCGTCATCCACATAGACCGTGCCGGTGTTGAAAAGGCTCGATACGACAATAATCATTTGAATAGTGACGGTATCAGCAGGAGCCGTTTCGCTAAGCTGTAGCGTTTGCCATTGCGGCTCCGTACCGCTGCTGTTTGCGACTTTTTGCGTAGAGCTGCCGTCCGCCTTGTAATAGCGAATAAACATGCTCACCCCGCCAACTTCGACCCTTACTTTAACACTGGCGTTATAGGCTGTCCCGGGTGAATAAGGCATCCTAATGCTGTGCACGCCCGCTGCAGCGCTGGCATTACTATCCGTAAGCTTGATGCTGTATGTTCCTTCCGCCGACTGGTCCGTGACCGACTCCACAGCCACGCCTTCCGGATTATGTGTCGCATACTTCGTCCAGCCTACAGGCATTCCGCCGGACACCTCCTCAAAGCCGGGATTCACAAGCAGCTCCGGCCCCAAGACGGACTCATCTACGGCTGCGCTTGCCAGTTGAGAAGAGAATAGGTTCAGAATCAAGCCGAGACCCATAACGCCAACCAAAACCGATGAGATTTTACGCTTCCACATCCGATTTACCACATTCGTTTACCTCCCGTATTTGAAATGGAAAATAGCAAAAACAAGCTACGCAAACTCACCTCCAATGACAACGCGATCTCAGAAAATCCTTCGCCAAAGAGTATGTATCCGCTTTCATATCTAGCTAGCCTCGGCTATTGCCATCGTAAAGCAGCGCATCGTTTTGAGTAAATCAACTTAACTGATAAACCTGCAACTACTTTCAGGTTTTCTAATAAAAATACCAACTTTCGCAAAAACGACTATGCGGAAAAATGAAAAAGCGATACCTGGGGATGATTCCGGCACCGCTTTTCCTAATTATGTACTGGCCTAACCGTGGTTGTATTCCGACCCATTCGACGGCTTCGGTTCAACTACCAGAGGTGGAACAGAGAAATCGACGGTCTCTTGACCCGCTAGAGTCGACTGCGCATTACGCAAGACCCTCCTGCAGTAAATCAAGATGTAGTCAGCTGTCACTTTGAATATCATGAGCAGAACGACGTTCCCTGTAAACCCTCGGAGAGCTGCCGTATTTCTTTTTAAAGCAGCGATAGAAATACGGATAACTGTCGAAGCCGCAGCTTTCGGCAATTTGCTCCAACGTCAGCCAGCTGTATTCCATGCGCTCTAGGGCGATAGATAGCCGAACATTCAACGCATAACGCACTGGCGTTTCGCCAAACGCAGCCTTAAATAGTCTTGTCGCCCTGGAGGGGCTGAGCAGCGCATGACGGGACACTTCCTCAATGGACAGCATGCGAGTCGCATTCAACTCGATGTACCGCTTCATCTGATAAGCGGCAACCTGTTTATTCCCGCCAGCTCCCTTGCTCTTGCTGGAACTGCTCATCGCCAACGTAATGGCCGAACAAAGCGCGCGAAGCAAATAATCGACCAAGGCGCCATGATTCTCTCCGATTCTGCGCCTCTGCAGAATGATCAGCTTCCATATATCGACGAGGTCTTCCATCGCATAAATCCGGCCGCGACGCTGCCGTAAGCTCTCTGCCCACCATCGATCCAGCCACTCCCCGCGGCAAATAACATAATAGTCGCCGCTGCCCGGTTTGTTGGACTGCCCTTCGTCTACTATTAACTGATACCACTCACCAGGGGCAAGGATGAGCAGATCACCCGAGACGAGCTGCTCGTCGCCAGTGTCCAGTCTAATCCGGCTCTCGCCTTCCGTCTGCAATCGAATTAAGTAATGCTCCCCGCTGTTCCACTCGGTTCCCCGAAATGGCCTGTCATGATAAGAGTAGCCACAGTATAGCACTTCCGTTCCCGTCTTCATTCCTCACCTTCCGCCGAAAAAAGATAGGTTTTATTCAAAATGACAATTCAAAGCAAGGCGCTTTCTCCTTACAATTAGCTCATGACTTCAAAAAAGGAGTGAAACGAGTGATTACCGCGAAAATCGGCTTACAGCTCTATACGTTACGCGAAGAATGCAACAAGTATCTGCTAGGCACGCTCCGCCGCGTAGCTGAACTTGGCTACGAAGGCGTTGAATTTGCCGGTTATTTCGGCATTCCCTCGAATGAGCTGCGCAGCGTCCTGCAAGAGCTTGGGCTGACCGCGATCGGAAGCCACGTTGGATTACCCGCCCTATGGGACCGGCTTCCTCAGGAAATCCAATATTTGACGGACATCGCCGGCTCTTATCTGGTATGCCCGGGCGTACCGCCTCAGGAGCACGATTCCGAGAGCTGGCGGCGCAACATCCCTAAGTTTAGGGATACGGCACGTCTTGTCACGCAAGCTGGCTTGCGGTTCGCCTATCATAACCATGCCTACGAATTCGAAATTCAATTGGACGGAGCGCCGATTTTCGAAAGATTGTTTCCGCATGAATCGCTCCACCCGGAGCTCTTGTCCGAGCTCGACACTTGTTGGGTCGCCTATGCCGGATACGACCCGTTAGCCACGCTGAAGCGAATGGACGGGCATGTCCCGCTGCTGCACTTGAAGGACTACCGGATCACGAGCCTTGGCGCGCTCGAGACGGTACCGTTAGGCGATGGAAATTCTCCGCTTGACGCCATAATCGATACGGCAAGCGACGCCGGCGTTCGCTGGCTGATCGTCGAACAGGATGACGCCGGCGATGCGTCCCCCTTAGCTTGCGTCGAACGCAGCATGCAATGGTTAGTCGCCAATCGCTACAAAACATAAATCCATTATAGAGAGCAGGATTGTCATGAACAAACTTAAAGTGGCCATTATTGGCTGCGGCGCCATCACTTATCATCGTTATGCGCCTGAATACGCATCCCATCCTCAAGTGGAGATCGTTGCTTTCGTAGATGTTGTCCCCGGACGCGCCGAAGAATTTACAAGCCGATACGGCGGTCGTGCATACTTTGATTATCTCAGAATGCTGGAGGAAATAAAGCCCGATCTCGTCACCGTTTGTACACCGAACGTCTTTCACGCCGAAATGACGATTGCGGCCGCGAACGCAGGCGCTCATGTCCTGGTCGAGAAACCGATGGCCGCCTCCGTCGAAGAAGCCGAAGCCATGATCGCGGCCGCCCGCAGTAACGGAGTGCAGCTGATGGTTGGGCAAAGCCAACGTTTAATGCCTCCGCATTTGAAGGCCAAAGAGCTGCTCTCATCCGGTCGATTAGGGCGAGTGCTGACGTTCCGCTGCTCCGCCGGCCATAAAGGCCCGGAATCCTGGAGCGTGGACGGACGAGAGAGCTGGTTTTTCCGCAAGCAGGAAGCTATCATGGGCGCTGCCGGCGATCTTGGCATCCATAAGGCGGATCTCATTCGCTGGCTGTTGGAGGATGAAGTGGCGGAGGTATCCGCATACATCTCAAACCTGGACAAGACCGGTTCGGACGTAGACGACAATCTCGTATGCAGCCTTCGTATGAATAGCGGTGCCCTAGGTACGCTTGTGGCAAGCTGGACATACTATCAGGGCGAAGACAACACTTCCATATTCTGGTGCGAGCACGGTACTCTCAAAATCGGCACCGAACCCGATTTCCCTGTCATTATTCAATTAAGAGACGGAACCATAGAGAAATATGGCGTTCCGGGCATTGCCACCAATGACAATATGCATAGCAGCGGCGTAGTTGATGTATTTGTCGATGGGATTCTCAAGGGAAACCCGTCGTTTATCCCTGGCGAAGAAGGCCTCCGCTCTCTCAAGGTGATCTTAGCCGCCTTCGAATCCGCTGAATCCGGCAAAGCCGTAGCGGTTATATAATGTTGGCGGAGAGTAGTCATACTCTCCGCTTTTCATATTTCACCCTTGTCAAAACTAGCATATACCTATCATCGTACAATACCGAATATCTTAAATATATGATGCAGAACACTGAGATTTACCATGTCACATTCGAAGGCTTTGAACATACACCGATTCACGGCTGGTCTATTGTCCTTATTGCGCTTGGAGACATACTCCTATCTCACGAATACAACCATGAGGCTCCAGCCAAATCATTAACGATAGATAAAGCACTGCATTCCTTCAAGTAGACGGCTCCGCCTGAGGACGGAGCTTCATTTCATCCGTCAGATGGTTCAGACGAGATCATTGATTCCCTATAATGAAATCGATAAGATGCTGAAAAATCGATCTAATGATAAAGGAGATATTTTATGATGAAAAATATGCGCAAAAAAAAGGATGTCGGTATTTATGGCTTAACTGCAAAGTGGTACGACAAAAATTCTCGCAAAAGTCGAATGACTCAAATGCAAGAATATGCGAATGAAGTTGCAGCTTTAGTCGGCAAAAAAGCGAATATTTTGGAGGTTGCGCCTGGACCGGGTTATTTGTCAATTGAACTCGCCAAGAAAGGGTTTAATGTTACTGGAGTCGAGATTAGCCCGGACTTTGTGAAAA
Source organism: Paenibacillus sp. 2TAB23 (assembly GCF_052115165.1). Classification (NCBI taxonomy): domain Bacteria; kingdom Bacillati; phylum Bacillota; class Bacilli; order Caryophanales; family Paenibacillaceae; genus Paenibacillus; species Paenibacillus sp. 2TAB23. The sequence goes on along the minus strand of NZ_JBFRGD010000015.1, from coordinate 129,643 downwards.
TTGAAAAAAACAATGCAAATGAAGCAAATGTTACGGTTGATTTTAAAGAAGGCAACGCATCTAAGCTGCCATGTGAAAATCGTTTTTTTGATTTTGTTGTTTGCAGTGCTGCATTCAAGAACTTTAAGGATCCAGTAAAGGTTTTGTGTGAAATGCATCGTGTGCTGGTAGAAGGCGGAACAGCCCTCATCATCGATATGAATTACGAAGCAACAGCTGAAGACATTAACAACGAGATTGTACAGACAGGAATGAAAGGATTTGACAAGCATTTTGTAAAATTTGCATTTAACACTTTCCTAAAGCAAGGCGCTTACACAAAAACAGATTTTGAGTCCCTTTTACAAGAAACTCCGTTTAAGAACTATACGATCAAAAAAGAGGGTATTAGTTTATTTGTCTATCTTTATAAATAGAAGCTCGAAACTACTCATAGCATAGCTATGGCTATCCTTTTTATCTCGATTACCGCCAAAACGTCGTAACGTCTGCCTTGTCCAAAATATTGAACTCGATCATCTTCTCCAATAACGAGAAATCAACCGGGGCATTCCATTTGATACGTACCAATTCCTTGGTGTGATCATAGCCCGCCTGAACAATATCATCAGAAAAACGATTAATTCCTGCCTTCTCAGGGGCAACAGCCAAATGCTGCTTAGCTGCGCTAAATCCAATAATAAAAGTGCCATGATCAGTAAACATTGGCTGATTCCAAGCAATTTTAGGCACTAAATTTGGATACTTCTCCGTTATCCAGCCAAAAATCTCTTCCGCCCGTTCCCGATGCTGCGGGTTAGCGATACGTTCTAAAAATTCCGCAAAAACTTCCATGCTGCAGCCTCCTAAAATATAAAAAACGGTATTCGTTTTAATTGTATATTCATACCCCTATATTACTACATTCACAGGACTATTCCATTTTCATTTCTTGCTCTTTTTCTTTGTAATATCGATTTATAGCTTCCTCAGCCAAATCACGCTTCGGTAATTTCGAGTTGATTCTAAGAAGGATTGAAATAATGATAAGCAGCAAAATGACGATTACAACATCCATCAGAATCATCTCCGCTCATAATGAATTGTAAACACTTCTTATATATTACCATATTTAAGGAAAATACGACTAAAGCCCATTAAGCCACTCTGATCGTTGCTTCACACAAAAAAGGAACAGCTGCGTAACATACAGTTCCTTCTGTACTCACCTATGATGTTCTATACGCCTAATGATTAAAACTTGTATTTCAGTTCATTGCTCTTCATTAAGTGGTAAAGCCAATGCTAACCTTTACGCTTTGCAGGAAATCTTAAAACCGTTCTCATCTTCGACATTTCGGTCTTGCGTGGGTCGGATAAATAAATTTCCCGGTGGGTCTTGTCCGTGCGCACATATCCGTTCTCCTTGCAAAATGCTTCCATCCTAGCAAAGCTTTCCGGTTCATCGTCAAAACTTCCGATATGCATCATTTGGCAGCATAAGCCATCTGTCATTTTTTCGAATTTTAATTGCTCAAGGTATGGGTTTGTCTTTTTCTTTCTGATCTGCTCTACAAATTTCAAAAATAACGCATTGGTGAGAAAGTCTGGCTGGCGTATCATCATCGTATATTTCAAATTATTTTTATCTGTGGCCGGCTTTGACTTATCGACTAAGTCCCAAATTCCCTCAAGCGGAAAAACGGTATATTCATAGTAGCCGTCCGGTACATCATCGCTTTTGTATGACATTTTTATTGCATAAGTGACGCTATACAATGCTTCTGTCACTCTCGCAAACTCAGCTCCATTAGGATCGCCTGTGCCACTAATCATTATAAAGGGCATCTCGGTGATATCTATAATATCCGGGGTCGTTTTGGGCACATAAAATGATTTGTAATCTTTTTTATATTCTATTTTCCGGTTCACAACTAATCTCTCCTCTATACACGTTTGATATTAGTATAGAACCCGTAAGTGGACAGCTATATGTCTAGTTTCCCCGTCTTTCCCGCTCATTCATCCCATTCACCGTAGTAAATAAGCTCGCAATTAGATGTCACGCTCCAGCAAATATCGCCCCGTAAACTGATCCGTAATTAGCACGTTCGTATAGCCTCCACGCATTGCTCCATATATCCCGTTGACCTTTTTGGCTCCGCCCGCTACGAGAATCGACTGTTCCTTTCGCTTCAGCTCATCAAGACTTATGCCGATTGTACGTTCATTAAGCTCCTCTGAGCACAGTGCGCCTGTTGAGTCGATATAACGCGAGCAAATATCCCCAGCTGCCTTCGAGCGAATAACCTCCAAATCCGAATCCGTGAAATAATTGGCTCGAATCAACACGGAATCCTCCGTTGGCGCCCCAACGGTTACAACCGCGATATTGGAGAGCTTGCCCAGCTCCAAAATATTGCGAATATGTCGATCCGATTCAATCGTCCGCTTCACAACCTCATGATCGACCAGCGCCGGCAGCGGTATAAAATACGGAATTGTATGAAACGCCTTGCCGAATAAATGAACAATTTCATAAGCATACGTATTCGTTTCGGAATGGCTGACCCCGCCGTTTAGCTGAACGACCTTCACATCACGAACCGGCTTGTCCTTCAGCTGCGTCGCCATTTGAAACAGTGTCGTTCCCCATGTCGTCGCGATAATGTCGCCATCCCTAACGGTATCATAAAGATAGGCAGCAGCTGCTTCGCCGATGTAGCGCTTGACGATACTGTCCTCGTATTGGGGAACGGAGACGATGACAGCCTTTTTCAACCCGAATTTGGATTGCAGCCGCTCGGCAAGCACAAAGTTGTTTTCGTTAGGGTGCACGATCTTAATCTGTACGTAGCCCTCGTCCTTTGCCTGCTGAAGAAACCGAGATATGGTGGGACGGGATACTCCCAGCTTCTGCGCAATTTCCTCTTGATTATAGTTTAATTCATAATAGAGCCTTGCTACGTCAATCATCTTGCTAAGCTTCTCATCCATTCGGTCATCCGCCATCCAAGCTCAACTCTTTCTGTGTATAACTATCCGCTCTCCTCATTTCCACACAAACTATAGCAAAGCAGCATGAAAAATACAATAACGCAATCCACCCTTCCTTCGTAAAATAAAACGCCCCGTCCCACTATTTGAAGTGGAACGGGACGTACAGCTTTAGATCGCGTTTTCAGTCAGCCTCTTTCTTATATAGCGCTCTGTTTATAACCGAGCGCTGCCAGCAAGAGCGTTACGACCTCTGCTCTCGTCGCGTTCGATTGCGGAGCAAAACGGTTGCCTCCCGTGCCTTCAACAAGACCTGCGGTCTGAGCAGCTGCAATGTAAGGCTGCGCCCATACCGGAATGCTGCTTGCATCGGCAAACGTTGGCTTTGCATTAGCATCGACTTCAATACCAAGAGCACGTACGAGAATGACAGTCATTTCCGTTCTAGTCAATGCACTAACCGGCCTTAACGTATTGTCCTCGTAGCCCGCAATGACTTTATCTTCAATGAGCTGCGCGAAGAATGAGCGAGCCCAAGCAGGAACCTGGCCTGCATCAGCGAAATTGAGCTGTCCTCCCGTTGCTTCCAGCTTAAACGCACGTCCGACCATCGTGACGAATTGCGCCCTAGTCGCTTCTTCGCTTGGCCTGAAAGTACCGTCCCCGAACCCGTTAACGAACCCAAGCGTTACGGCCTCTTCGATCGCTTTCGCAGCCCAGTGACTGCCCACATCGCTGAATTCCGATCCTTCGTTTCCGCCAGGAGTTGGCGTTGGCGTTGGTGTCGGTGTTGGCGTCGGTATTGTTGGTGTTGTTGGTGTTGGTTGCGTTGTTGGTGGAGTTGGCGTTGGTGCTGCTACGCTCACATCAACAATGCGTCCCTCGACCGCGGCTTGTATCGTTCCGAGATTACTAATGTGTTCAAGGAATACCTCGTAATCAACGATGTTCAGCTCATGCTGGCGTCCTGCATCCTTCGCCTGCTTCATGGAGCGGTAGAAATCTCCGCCATTGGCCATAAACGAATTGGTAGCCACGAAATAATACGCTGCTTCATCGATCGGACTATAAGAACCGTCCACGTTTTTAAGTTCCACCCTCGTAATGCGTTGTCCAGCCTGCGTCAGTTGACCGCTTGCGTCTAGTATCTCCGGCTGCTTCTTGCTGTCATAATAGAAGCGCATGCCTGACACCTGCGGGAAGCGGCCTTGACCTGTTTCGATTCCGCTCACGCCGTTCTCCAGCGCCGCAATAATTTCTTTACCGGTCATCCGCAGCGCCGTCAGGTTGTTGCCGAATGGCATAACCGTCAGCAGCTCGCCAAGCGTAATGTCACCGTCTTGCTTACCTGCTGCGCTAACCTTTATCGATTCGCGGATCCCGCCGCCATTCTGAATGCCGACAAAACCTTTTACATCATATTGCTGCAACTCCGGTGTGCTGGTCACGAGGCTTTTCACTTTAGCGACCATACCGTCAGTCATCAGATTGCCCAGATTCGTTTCTTTGGCGCGTACAGACGTGCGAGCGCCGTCAAGCAGCACATTCGTTTTCCCAATAACTTCACGTTGAATATCGGCGACTCCTGCGCTGTAAGGCTCCAGCATTTCTGTTGCTTCCGGGTCTGAAGCAAAGGTAGCAATATCCAGCAGCTTGCCGTTCCACTTCGTAAGCACGCCAGCTTCATTGAATTTCAAATCCAGTCGGCCCAAAAATTTGTTATATTCCTCTGCCTGAACGACCAGCGTTGGCTCCGTTTCGGCGTGGAATACTTTAGGCGCATCGACCTTCGTATGGCTGTGACCGCCCACGATAACATCGATACCCAATACTTGCTCAGCCAGCACAAGGTCAAATTCATGTCCTAGATGCGTTAAGGCTACGATCTTGTTAATGCCCTTGTCCTGCAGCATTTTGACCGTTTCTTTCGCTTTGGCGATATAATTCTCGAAAATAATGTTCTCACCTGGCGATGCCAGAAACTTCGTATCCTCGGTTGTTAAACCGAAAATGCCGATCTCCTCTCCGCCTTCTTCCAAAATAATAGCCTCGTAAATTTTACCGTCCTCAGCCGCCTGTCCTGCCGCTTGATTCGCCACGAAGCCGTTAAGCTCAGGCTCTTTGCTGAAATCGATATTAGCGCTGACGAATGGGAATTTCGCTTTTTCCACAAAGTCAGCCAGCACGGAAGGACCTTTATCAAACTCATGATTGCCGAATACCATCGCGTCATAGCCAAGCTTATTCATAAACGCCAAGTCTGCTTGACCCAAATATCTGTTGAAAAACAGCGTACCCGAGAACACGTCCCCCGCATCAAGCAGGATCGAGTTAGCCGTAGTGCTGCGAACCTGTTTAACTGCCGTGAACCGTTTGGCAACATTGGCAAGGTTGGCATGCGAGTCATTGACATGCATAATCGTTACCGCTAGACCGGCTGTGAAATCCAGCTGCGCGAGCAGCGGATCATGATCGCTTACCCGGCCATGCTCGGCTGCAAAATCAGCGTTCACATGTACAACATCGATAACAGCATTATGGCCCGTGTCCGGATCTACTAAGATGTGATCCAGCGTTTGCGAGTTTCCGTCGTAGATGTAGGAATAACGTTCGGAGACGTCCAGCTTATCAACCAGGTTCGTTAGCTCCGAGCCTTTCAGCTTGTTTAACGTTCCCGAGAACTGAAAATCGTTAAAATCGCCCAATACGACGACGCTTGCTTCAGAATCCTTTGCTTTCAGCTCCTGAACAAAGCTGTTTATGGTTTCCGCTTGTTTCGCGCGTTGAACCTCGCTGCTGCGGATTACCGGCTGAATAGCGCCCCATGGCTTGCCGTCCCCGCCCTTGGAGTTCAAATGGTTCGCAATCGCGACTACCCGTTTCCCGTTAAAAAGAAATTCTGCAACGAGCGGCTTGCGCGACGCGTTGAAGGTAGAAGCGTCTGCGGAGCCGATCCGTCCCGGGTTTTGCGTCAAGCTTCCATCTGCGTCCACAGCTATGGCTGACGTAAAGTCTCCTTTGATTCCTGGAGCAAGCGTAACGCGATCAGCCTTGTACAAGAAGCCTACGCGGATGTTGCCGCCCGGCGCGCCGCCATCCTTGTTATTCTCTGGAGCAATATCCGTATAAGAGTAAGTAGCCCCGCCTTTGTCTTTTATTGCATGGATAAGCGTTTGGAAGCTTTGGGAAGCATCAGTTGTGCCGGAATCCTTCTCGCCGTCATTGTCCTGAACCTCCATCAAACCGATAATATCCGGCTGCTTCATGTTCGTAACGATAAGCGAAGCAATTTTACCTGCTTTTACCGTATCTGCTGCGCTGAAATTCTCGACATTAAACGTAGCAACCGTCAGTTTTTCACCATCAGGCTGGATAGTAGTAACTTTCTGAGTGTTCGTGCTGCGCGTAATTACGGGCAATGCCTCCGTTGGCAGCAGCTTGTACAAGTCGCCTGCGTATTGAATGACGCCAACGATGCTGCCTTTGAATGCATCGCCTGTTTTAATCTCTTCACCTGCCGGCTTCGAGCCGCCAATGAACAGCTTCTGAGGATTGAGACTGCTGTCCGTGCTGTCTAAACCATTGCCTTGAAGCACGAGGCCGCCGGCCGTCGTCCGTATCGGATTTTTCGCGGTTGCGCCGTTATCGATCGCCACTGGAATTACCGCGTTGGCATAAGGACCCGTAATCGTCGGATTTTTCACCTCTACAAGCATGCCTTCTAAGCTTTCGAAGAAATCGATTGCGTCAACCTCAGGATTAAACGCGCCAAAGCTGTCCGTATCGATCATGCTCGGTATGAAGCGCTCTTTTGTTTTATCTGCATTTTTTCCTAATAAAGCCGCTGTAGGAAGCACGTTGTTGCTGGATACCTTTTCAATTGCAGAAGCATTGATTTGAGTAACAGAGAGAGAGGAGCTGCCGCCGTACTCCTCCACCGTTCCCGCAACGGAAACAGAATCCTTCACCGCTAAACCATGCCCAGGCTTGTACACTTGAATGGCTTCCGATGTTTTCGGATTGTCATCCTGCTTCGCATCTGGTGTCTGCATGTAGAACGAGCTCGCGCTTACAGAAGTTATGATGCCTGTGACATTGGATACTTTAACATTATAATAAATGGATGAATGCGCTTCGCCTTGGATCGTGTGGATGGCGATGCCATCTGTATTCGCAAGCACCTTGTACGTAAAGACTGCAACTTCACTCGTCTCGCCGCTGGCCGTTACGACCGCTTTGATCACCGTATCCTCGTTCAAAACAATGGGTGCCGCATAAATCGCTCCGATCGTTGCGGAAGGTGTGGTTCCATCCGTTGTAAAACGAATGACTCCGCCTGCAGCTAGCGTGTTCAGCTCAATAGATGCGCCTTGATTCATATTTCCAGAAGGAATGCTGGCTTGCACGGTCAGCCTCTTCTCGACAATATCGAGCGGCGTGCGAGGCAGAACCTCAAGCCCCACGCTGGAGTGATAGGTCATGACGCCGGTTACCAGCTCAAATGTTTTCCCAGCGACAAACGCGGCATCGGAGGAATAAATGATGATTTTGCCATCGCTTACCGTGTCCGTTGCCGTAACAACACCGCCTGCCGCGCTTTCAACGGTTATGTTCTCAAGCTGTACAAGACGGCCCTCGAACTGGCTGCGGTTTTCTATCGTTTTGCCAAAGCTTGTAGAATCTACGCTTGTCGGCGCAGGTAACGCAGCAGAACCTGTAATCGCCGTATGATCTACGGTCGCCTCCAATTGAAGCAAACCGGAAAATTCGGTCAGCTTGCCATAGGCTTCAATGAGATTGCCGGGCTTTGCCTCGGTGCTGCTTGGAACACGAACGATAATCCCATGATTATCATCCTGTACGAAGAGATTGACGAACGCGCCCGACTCAGCCCGATGCGTAACGATTCCGCTTAGCGTGGCATTCGTACCTAATGCGGCTGCACGTGCATCAGCAATCGTCCCAAGACTCGATATGCTGTAAGCAAACTCGCGTAACGGACTGCTTGTCAGCCCTTCTTTTTTGGCGTAAGCATGAACCGTAGTCGGCCCCGTTACTTCGATTGCCGTACTTCCCGGCTGGTACCAAGTGAAATCCTCAGGATCAACCTGCGCATCACCTGCACCATATACACTGTAGTACACGCTGGCCCCTACAGTCGGAGTAGATAGCTTAATGATCGTGCCTGACTTTACAGCTCCCGGAGTGATATCCGCCTTAACCGCTTCGACTTCCTCCGCAACTACGCCATAAGACGAATTGCGCGGGTCAGGTGTCGCGATTACAAAGTCCGTGCTGTTGTTATCCGTATCGAGAGCTCTATCGCCTGGAAGAAGCGATTTGCGTATTGCCGCTTTTGTTGAGCTTAACTCCCCGGCTGGTGCTGTCTCCAAGGTGTCAGAGACACTCGCCGTCCCGTAGCCGACTGTATCCACAACAGCAGATGAACTGTTATACAATCTAACCTTTCCGTTCGAACCGCTCATATCGATCGCGGTTGAACTCAAATTCGGCGAGCTGAGATCCACTGTGCCGCCAGTTCCTGCTTTAAGCTGTATTAAATAATATTGGCCAGCGCCAATCTTACCAGATAGTTCAAGCGTATTCGAAGCGGTCCTTGCCGGATAAGCTGCTGCTCCGGTTGATGCATAAGCGATATACCATCCAGTAAGCGAAACCTCAGATGAAGTAGGATTGTAGAGCTCCACGAAATCATTTTTGATAACCGCTCCGCTGTTCCCCCCGCCGCCAAACACTTGCGAGATGACAATATTGCCTCCTGCTGGAGCAGCCTGAGCGGAACCTCCGATGCCGCTCAGCGTGCTCCCGGCAACGAGAACAGCCGCAAGCAGCATGCAAGCCTTCTTTTGTATTCGTTTAACGATCTTCTGCATTTTATTTCTCCTCTCTCACTCTAGAAATTATGCATTTCCCTTAATATGCCACTGTAAGCGTATAAAAAATATGTCATCGCAATATCAGTGTGAAATTAAGTTCTAGTAAAGATGCACATTTGTTCATGAACGACAATAAAAATCCCCTTTCTCCAAAACATGCATGACATCCTTTAACAGACTATTGCATTGATGAAGGCAGGGGATTATCGCTTTGGGCCCAAAGCAGCTAAAACCGCTCAATTTAAATGTAAAGTAAACTGACATTAAACTTATTGTAGAGTATACATTGGAACTTTTTCCCTGTCAATTAGTAGAAGGATGTGATTTGATAGGCAGAAAAACAGGGCTATAGACATAAAAAAGCGCCATTTACAAGACTTGTAACGTCATGTATATGGCACTTTTTACTCAATTCACTAGAATTAGTTCGTTACTGCGAACGATTCCCTCTTTAAACCTCATTCGGCATTCCTGCTGTCTCCAGCATGGCTTTCTCGCCTTTCTGAAGCTGGTACATCTTAAAATACCTGCCTTCAAGCGCCATTAACGCCTCATGGTTGCCGCGCTCCACAATCTCGCCCCGATGCAGCACGAGAATTTGGTCAGCCTCGCGAATGGTAGACAACCGATGTGCGATAACGAGCGTTGTCCGCCCCTCGCTGACAACGCGGAGCGCCTGTTGGATTAGCCCTTCCGTCTCGCTGTCAATGCTCGCAGTCGCTTCATCAAGTATAAGAATGGATGGATCGAAAGCAAGCGCCCTTGCGAAGGAAATCAACTGCCGCTGCCCCGAAGACAGCGTACTGCCGCGTTCTACCACAAGCTCATCGTAGCCGCTCGGCAGCTGCTCGACAAACGGCGCGGCGCCAACATCCTTCAGTACTCTTTTGACCCGTTCAATCGTGATGTCTTTATTGTAGAGGCTGACATTGAATTTAATGTCCCCCGCAAATAAATACGGATCCTGGAGCACGATCCCCATATGCTTGCGCAGCTCTTGCTTTGAATAACCCGATATGCTGCGTCCATCGATCGATATCGTCCCTTGATCCGGTTCATAAAATCCGAGCAATAGGTTCATAATCGAGCTTTTGCCCGATCCCGTATGTCCGACCAGCGCTACGGTCTCGCCCTTGCGGGCTTCGAATGAAATCCGTTTCAGCACGTTCTCCCCTTCTTTATAAGCGAAGGTCACGTTATCGAATTTGACGACGCCATCCGGCTTTGGCACCTGATGAACCTCTTCAACCTCCGTCCCTTCCATATCCAGAATAGCAAATACTTTCTCTGCGGATACGAAAGCACGCTGCGCATTCGTCAATTGATCAAATATACCGATAATCGGTTGAAAGATGCGCCCCAAATAATCAATGAACGCGTAGAATACGCCGTACATAATAGCCGTTTCGAGGGACTGGCGGCCAAAATACCAAATAACCATCGCCGTAACAAGCGCGCCAATCGTACCTACGATATTCCTTGAGGACAAGGAAAATACACGGAACTGCTTGATCTGATTGACATATCTGTCCTCGTTGAGAACCTCGAATTCCTCAAGCGTCACCTTTTCGCGGCGAAAAGCCTGAATAATGGGCATTACGACGATTGATTCATTAATCATGGCATTCATATCGCTAAGTCTGGCACGCATGACCGTAATGTATTTTTTGGAATACTTCAGATGCACGACCATAATGAGCGCAAATAGCGGCGGTAGCAGCAAGCAGAAAAGCGCTAAGCGCACATCTAGTATAAACAACGCCGTGAAGATGCCTACCAGCTGCACAAAGCTCACGACGAAGGTAGCCATGAAGCTCATAAATAAATCACGTACAGCCTCCGTATCGTTTGCGATTCTCGAAACGATTTGGCCGATTGGCGTATTGTCGAAGTACCGCAGCGGAATACGCTGAATATGCCGCATCAAATCCATACGCATGTTCTGTATGATGCGCAGAGCGGTCGATTGCAAAATATAGGACTGCGAGAAATTCCCAATGCTCGCCACGAGCAAAAGGCCCATATAAAGAGCAAGCAGCCATAGTACTGGGGCGAGCTCTTCGCCTCCGGCAGCCAAATGCTTGTCAATAATCGTTTTTATAATAAAAGGACCGCCAAGCTCGGCGCCTACCGCGCAGCAAAGAATAAGCAGGGCGCCGATAATTCTAAATTTATAGACGAGAGCATATGCGAATAGTCTTCTCGCCGTCGATTGCTTTGGCATGCTAGAGCCTCCTCATTCTTCCAAGCTTGCTTCCATTTGCTGCCTATCCCACTGTTCTTTATACCAGCCTCCGAACAGCATAAGCTCGTCATGCGTTCCTTCTTCGACGATACGTCCCTCGCTCAGAACGATAATCCAATCCGCATGGCTGACGGCCGAGAGGCGGTGGGTCGCGATAAAGGTCGTTTTCCCCTCGCGCTCCAGCCTGATGTGGTGAAGAATCCGGCTTTCGGTACGGGCATCCACCGCAGACAACGAGTCGTCCAGCAGCAGGATTTCGGAGTCGATGAGCAGGGCGCGAGCAATGGCAAGCCGCTGCTTCTGTCCGCCAGAGAGCATGACGCCATTCTCGCCGACGATTGTTTCCAGCCCTTGCGGCATTTGGGCAATATCCTCCGTGAATGAAGCCATCTCGACGGCGCGGGCAATGTCGGCAGGCGTCGCGGCAGGCTTCCCAAGAGCGATATTATCGCGGATCGACTTCGAGAGCAGCAAATGCTCCTGCGGAACGTATGCCACCCAGCGCCGTATCTGATCAATCGCGATTTGCTCGATTGGGAAACCAGCGATCATTAGCAGCTCACGATCCACCGGATATTGGCGCAGCAGCTGCTTCAGCAGCGTGCTCTTGCCGCTTCCGGTTTTGCCTACGATGCCAAGCGTCTGTCCGCGCTCCAGCTGGAGCGTGATATCTTCCAGGGCTGGCTTGCTTGCAGACGGATAAACAAAGGTCAGCTTCCGCATTTCGATGCTTCCCGGCACATCAACCTGCACCAGCTTTTCCGCATCTTTAAGATCCGGCTGCTGGTTCAGAGCTGTATCCAGCCGATCGGCTGAAGCGCTTCCGCGCTGCAGCACATTAATAAACTCGCCAAATGAAATCATCGGCCAAATCAGCATGCCCAAATAAATATTGAACGATATCAGCTGCCCAAGCGAAATCTCATTCTGAAAAACAAGATACGAGCCATAGCCGATTCCGATAGAGTAGCTGATTCCTACGATTAATGAAATGATCGGCTGGAACATGGCGTTGAGTACCGATACTCTTTTGTTTTTGAGCATGACGTCATTCGTAACGCGATTAAATGCATGCAAATCGTCATTCTCCTGCACATAAGAGCGGATTACGCGAATGCCTGAGATCGACTCCAGCGCGTGGTCATTCATTTTCCCAAAAGAAGCCTGCGCGTCTAGAAACCGGGTTCTTACCTTTTTGCCAAGCTTGCTGATCACGACCGCCAACAGCGGAAGCGGTATGAGTGCCGCGATCATCAGCTTGTAGCTCACTAGCGAAACCATCATAATGACTACGACGGACGCGCCAACGAGCGTGTTGACTAGCGTCATGACGCCATAGCCTGCTGTTTGTCCAATTGCCAATATATCGTTTGTGGCAAGCGCCATAAGCTGCCCCGTGCTGTTGCGTTGAAAAAATGCTGGCGTCATCCGCGTTAAGTTCGCAAGCAAACGTCCCCGCAGCACCTTCTCAATAAGCGCCGAGTTACCGAACAGCGTCGTTATCCATATGTAAACCATCACATAGAGCAGCACCGCTAGACCTATGAGCAGAAGAACCGTTTGCGTTAATCCCGATGAGGTCAGCTCGCCTTCACGGATATGATCGACCGTTCTTCCAATTAAATTAGGCGGTATCGTAGAGAGCAAGCTAACGAGCGCCATAATGCCTATTGCGAGCGCATAGCTCCCCCACCGATCTTTAAAAAACCACCGGAGCCGATTAACAAAAGACATGAGATCCCCCTTTTCCTAGTACCAGCTTTCAGTATAGCAGTATTCTGCAGACTAATTCACCTATTCATTTTTACTCGGCGAGCACAATTAGAAGAAGGAGCGGCCGCCTGCGCCCGCTCCCTTTAAGAATGATTACAATAGTCTTCCAGGCGGCTTGGATAATCGAAACGGCAATCGGAAATAAGCATCAACCGCGTATCACCATTGCTTCATTCATAATTTTACCACTTTTAGGAGTCGAATGGAGCAGGCTGCGATAGTTTTTAAAATAATAATTGTTCTTTATAACGAATATGATATGATCATTTTATAGCCTATGAACGAACTTGCATGGAAATCCAATCCGCTCCCGAGGTGAAGCGCATGACTGTCTCCATTAGTGTTATCGTGCCCGTATACAATGCCGAGAAGTGGATAAGCGACTGCTTAGACAGCATTATCAACCAGCCATTTCGTCATATCGAGCTGCTGCTCATCAATGACGGATCCACCGACCAAAGCGGGGCGGTCTGTGAGGCATTTGCTGCGAGAGACTCACGAATTAGAGTCATGCACAAGCCTAACCGCGGAACGAGCAGCGCGAGAAATATCGGATTAAAGGCTGCTACGGGCAAATACATCTCATTTGTGGATGCGGACGATGAAATTGACAAACTGTTCTTCGTTAAGCTTTACGCTGCTGCGGAACAATTCGAATGCGAGGCTGTCATTTGCGGATATGAGTGTTTGCAGACAAAGGAAGAAAAACCGCCGCAATTCACGCTTCATGCCGTCATGAATGGCAAGGAGCTTGTGCTCAGCGCCGAACGAGCCCATTCCGGCAACGAGCTTTGCTTCGTGTGGCGCTGCCTTTTTCTGCGCAGCTTGATTGAGAAGAGAAACATTAGGTTTCAAGAGGGGTTAACCATCGGAGAGGATACGATCTTTTTGCTCGAGGTTGTACTGTCCGCCAATCGCGTATATGCGATACCAGATCTTCTATACCGCTACAACACCCATAATAATGCAGACAGTCTTACCCGTTCCTCCTTTAAGCCTCTTCTGGAGAAATGCTTGATTCTGCAATATGAGCTTAGAAAGCGTCTATCTGACAAATCCGGTTTACTTGCCAGTGATAGGTATAAAGAGGATATGGCCTCTTATTACATTAACGCGATCCGGCCCATGTTGTTTACGAATATGAGGAACAGTCCGGATACTGCTACCAAAGAGGATATGAAGCGTATCGTCCATCTGAAGATGATGACGGACAGCACAAAGCAGCTTGGCTTCAGTTACAAATGCGGCAGCCTGAAAGAGTACCTTTATTATATCGCATTTAAATACAAGCTAGCCGCCCTGCTCTTTCACTCGGAATTCGGCAGGCGTTCCAAGCGTTCGAGACGCTCCAACCTGTTCCCCGGCTTATTCGGTAGAAGCAAGAGCGGCATATAGGTCAATCATGCAATCGGAACTAACGCTAAATCGAATACGTCGTTTCTCTCTTCGAGCCATGCTTGTCGCGCACGAGTATCCGATCCAGAATCAGCTTCTCGAAATACACGAAATCATTATCACGCTCGCGCGGACGATCCAGCGTAATCGCCACATCGAGTGCGATATGCCCGTTTTCAATCAAAATAACACGGTCCGCCAGCGCAACGGCTTCACTGACATCATGCGTTACGAGCACCGCTGTGAACCGCTGCTCCGTCCAAAGCTCTTCGATGAGCTGCTGCATATCAATTCGGGTTAATGCATCGAGCGCGCCGAGCGGCTCGTCCAGCAGCAGCAATCTCGGCTCGCCAACAAGCGCTCTTGCCAGCGCGACACGCTGGCGCTGGCCGCCGGACAGCACGCCTGGCCACTCCTTCGCGCGATCCTGCAGCCCCACTTGCCGCAGCGCCTCCAAAGCCTTTTGCTTGTCTCCCGATTTGACGCCAATCGCAACGTTATCCACGCAGCGCTTCCAAGGCAGCAGCCTCGCATCCTGAAACAGCATTCTTGTATCCTCGCGAATGCCCGTCACTACGGCATCGTCTAGCTTGATTGCTCCCTGCGACGGATCTTCCAATCCCGCGATCAGCCGAAGCAATGTGCTTTTTCCGCAGCCGCTTCTCCCGACGATGGCAACGAACTGCCCCGGAGGAATATCGAGCTCCACCCCTTCAAGCACCTGCTTAGAGTCGAATTGCTTCCCTGCTTGCTGTATGAGGAGCCTCGCTCCCGTTTGTGTGGCATGCATGCCTATCCGCCCCCTCTGTTAACGTTTCACGTAATTCGGATGCCATTTCAACAGCCATTGCTCCAGCAGCTTGGCTGCCGTATCCGACAGTTTTCCGAGTACCGCGTATAGAATAATGGCCAGCACCACTACATCAAGCCGCATAAATTCACGGGCATTCATAGCCATATAACCGATGCCCGAGTTCGCAGAAATGGTTTCCGCAACGATCAATGTCAGCCACATAAACCCAAGCGCGTAACGCACGCCAACCAGAATCGACGATAAAGCTCCCGGCAGTATGACGTCACGGTATAACGCATATCCTCGCAGACCGTACACCTTTGCCATTTCCACCAGACCAGGATCAATAGAGCGAATGCCGTGCACGGTATTTAAATAAATCGGAAAAAACACGCCCAGCACGACCAGAAATATTTTGGCCGTTTCCCCAATTCCGAACCACAAAATAACGAGCGGAATCAAAGCCAGATGAGGGACGTTCCGTACCATTTGAATAGAGCTGTCCAGCAGCCGGTTCGCTGTCTGAGACAAGCCGTTCAGCAAGCCGAGTAGAAAACCTATGCCGCCTCCGATCGCGAAACCAATAAACGCACGGCTCGTGCTGCTGCCCATGTAATGGAACAATTGTCCGCTTCTTGAAAGTTCAATTCCCGCCTCCGCCACTTTAAGAGGGGTTGGGAGCGTTCGGCTGGATATCCAGCCGAGCTCCCCAAGCAGCTGCCATATGATTAATAGGAGAATCGGAACGATAGCAGGAGCTATACGGCTGTTTAAGATTCGAGTAAACATAAAAATGCGAGCCCCTTCCGTTTAAGTAGCGCTGCCTGATTGGGATTGGGGCCGTTTATTGTAAGCGACCAATTCGCCTGACGCTTGGATCCCCTCGTGGAGTATTTCTCTGTGCGGTGCCAAAGGCAGCCTTGGAAACAATAGCTCAGCCGCACGGTATGCCTCTTCGAGATGCGGATATCCCGATAATATAAAGGTTTCGATGCCAAGCTCCGCATATTCCTTGATTCGCGCCGCAACCGTGTCGGGATCGCCGACCAAGGCTGTACCCGCTCCGCCTCTTACAAGCCCAATGCCCGCCCACAGATTCGGCGAGATGACCAGCGCGTTTTTGTCGCCTTTGTGCAATTCTCCCATGCGTTTCTGGCCTACCGAATCGTATCTTGCTAGGATTTGCTGCGCCTCGGCTATCGTTTTCTCATCCACATGGCGGATAAGGCTTTCGGCCGCATCCCATGCCTCTTCCTCGGTCTCTCTCACAATGACATGAAGTCTGATTCCGAATGTAACCTTTTTGCCGCTCGCTTCCGCAAGCTGCCGCACATCGGCGATTTTTTTGGCAACCTCGCTAGGCGGCTCCCCCCATGTCAAATAACAATCGACATGATCGGCTGCAATCTGCTGCGCAGCTGGCGAGGAGCCTCCGAAGTAGATAGGCGGGTACGGCTTCTGAAGAGCAGGGAACAGCACCTCTCCCGACTCGACACGGACATATTTGCCGTCAAAATTCACTTCGCCGCCTTCCATCATTCGCCGCCATACCGACAGGAATTCATCCGTCTGCTCGTATCGCTCGCCATGATTAAGGAAGATGCCGTCTCCGCCGAGCTCATGCGGATCGCCTCCGGTGACAACATTGACAAGCAGCCTGCCGTTTGAGAGCCTGTCGAACGTCGACGCCATTCTCGCAGCGGTCGAGGGCGACATAAGGCCCGGCCGAATCGCAACGAGAAACTTCAGACGCTGAGTAGCGCCGATTAACGAGGATGCCGCAACCCAAGCATCCTCGCATGCCTTGCCGGTAGGAACCAATACGCCATGGTAGCCTAGACGATCGGCAGCCTGTGCGATTTGCTTGATATAGTCATAATCAACTGTCCGTGCGCCTTCAGACGTTCCCAAATATCTGCCGTCTCCATGTAAGGGAATGAACCAAAATAATTCCATCGTCATGCTCCTTAATCCTCTGCAGGGTATGAGGTTTTATTTTACTACCGCATCGCTTACTTTAATGGCTGAAGGGATCAATTCCAGCTTCAGGAACGTATCCGCAATGTTCTGCTGGGCTTCAAGCGTTTCATCGCTCACACGGATGACACCCCAGCCGCGATGGGAGAGCGCTTGCTCAAGCGGCGCTGTATCGAGACCTAACGCGGGAGCGAGCAGCTTTGCAACCTCTGGCTGATTGTCCTTTGCCCAATTATCAGTCTCTTCCAGCTGCGCGAGTATGACATCGATTGCTTCCTTATTCGATTTCGCAAAATCCTTGGAAGCCAAGTAAAACTCGTAGTTTTTCACAAGCCCTTCCCCATCGGCCAGCACGCGTGCTTTGGTAGCTAGCTGCGCAACCGAGTAGAATGGCTCCCAGATGACCCACGCATCAACATTGCCGCTTTCGAATGCAGCCCTGGCATCCGCTGGCGGCAAATAGACAACCTCTACATCGCTATAGGCAAGGCCTTCCCGCTCCAAATATTTAACAAGCAAATAATGCACATTGGAGCCTTTGTTCAAAGCTATTTTTTTGCCTTTCAAATCCGCCGATGATTGGATCGCAGAATTCTCAGGCACTAGAATGCTTTCCGCCTTCGGGCTTTCTGGCGAATGGGCCAAATAAGCTAGCGGCGCACCTGCCGCCTGAGCAAAGATTGGCGGCGCTTCTCCCGTATGACCGAAGTCGATGCTTCCAACATTCAACGCTTCAAGCAGCTGCGGTCCGCCGGGGAATTCCGTCCACTCTACCGCATATCCTGCTTCCTTCAGCTTCTCATCGAGACCGCCGCGCTCCTTCATGATGTTCACCGAAGCATATTTCTGATAGCCGATCCTAACCGTTTTCGCTTTCTCTCCGCCCGCTTCCGTCTCATTGCCCTCCTTGTTCGCACCGCAAGCCGATATCACCATCATTGCAGCTAAGAGCAGCAGAAGCGCCACTCTCGCCAAACCTCTTTTTTTCGTAACCGTTCCTTTATTCATCTCTAATCACAGCCCCTCAGCTTTTCTTAAAATCGTAATAACTCATAATTCCTATTAAGTTACTTTGTTTTATGTACATCGAAATTATCATTTGCTTCAAAGGCTGTCAATAGAATGAGGAAAGACGAAGAGCGATGAGGAGGAATGAGGAATATCCACTGTTTCTTTTGCATTTATCAATTGAAGTTTAAGGGGCGATAACTTATTATTATATATAACAATTCCTATGTACTAACTATGTTTTTTCTATCACATAGAAACGGAGAGTTCAACTATGATGAATGATCGCTTGAATCTTCTCAGCCTGCAGGAAGCGATGGACCTGCTTGGGATCAGCCGTGCTACCATCGACCGCTGGCGCAAGGATAAGCAGCTTCCTCATATCAAAATAGGCAAGGAAGTATGGATCGACGAGCAGCAGCTTCAAGGTTGGATCAAGCAGCACGGCGTTTCCGAGCCGCAGAATCATGCTGCCGAGGCAATCGTCCCGGATGATACAACCATTACAATCGGTTACCAAAGCGGAGCTGCTCTGCTCTGGAGTCCGCTTATTATTAAACAGCTCGGTTTGTTCGAGGAAGAATTGAAGCGCATGAACCCCACGAAGCGCTACCAGGTCCGATACGTGAACGCTCCGAACGGCATGGAGCTTGTCGAAGAGCTTATCGCAGGACGAGTTCACATCGCCTCTGTCGGCGATTACCCGATTATAGCCAGCCGCGCACTCAGCCAGATCCTGCCCCGTTTCCAACCGCAGGTCATCGCTTTCGACGGTAAAACAGGAAGCGGCGGCGGCATATCGCTTGTCGTTCCGACTGGCGGCAAGGTCGACCATATTGAAGCGTTATCGTCCTTATCTATTTCCACGGTAGGCAACTCCAGCTCCTCATACCGGCTGAAGGAATGGATGAAGACCTACGGCCTGCATTCCGAGCCTATCGTGCATCGCGGCATGGGCGACTGTCTTAATGGCATCATTGAAGGGCATGTTGGTGCCAGCATGCTATGGGAGCCTTACCTAAGCTGGGTGCAATCGATCGGCGCAGGCGTCCCCCTCCTCTCAGAAGGAATCGGCGGCGATTACTTGACCGGGCTTGTAACCGATGGCAATTGGTCAAGAGGCAACCAAACGATCGTTATCGCTTATTTGAAAGCTCATTTAAGAGCACATGAATTCATACGCAATGATCAGCAACGCGCGGCCGAGCTGATACACAAAGCCAGCGGCTTCCCCCTTCCGCTTGTCGCCAGCGTACTTACGCAAATCAGGTGGGATGCATCCATCTACAGCCGCGACCTTCAAACCTTGAATCGATTCAATGAGGGTCAGTCCGATTGGCTTTCGGCGCATAAGAAAAACAACGGCGGCTTGGAGTTCAACAAGCTTTATTTGCAGGAAGCCGTGGAAGCGTTAAAGCTGCCCATCCTCACCGACTCCCCTTTGCCTGGCGAATGGTCAATCGACAATTTCTATTAAGCAAGCACATCAAAAAGACCGCCTCGGTTGGCATAATGCCTTCTGAGACAGCCATGATGTCATGTTTTCAGCTATCGTATTCCATCTGTTCCCGCCTGCAGCTAGCTGCTGCAGGGCTGCGCGCTTTGACTGCGCATAACGGACTGCCATTTGCGGTACAATTCCCACGCCGCGCCATTATCAAGCAGATCCTTGCAAATATAAATGCCTTCCTCGATCGAGTCCACCTTCTCCGCCAATTGAAGCCTTACAGCCGCATTGAGAAGCACTTGATTAGCAAATGCGATATGACCGCGCCCTTGCAGGATCGCTTCGGTTTCCAGCACCTGCTCTGCCGGCGTCCAGTCTTTCTCCGGCACCGCCGTCTCGAGTCCGTAAGCATCCGGATCAATAACGTTAAGCTGCGATTGTCCGTTCTCCACGAAGTAAGTCCGAGTAGGGCGCTCGATATACAGATCCTCCGACCCTTCTGTACCCTGAACAATCAGCGCCTTCTTATAGTTCAGATTATTGGCTAGCTTCGCCATCCGTTCAAAAACAGTGTTGTGGTACACGCCAAAAATGAGATACGGTGAATAGGCGTAATCAATGAGCTTCTCTGCCGTATTGAGCACCGTGCGCATGCCAAGCTCAACCCGGATCGAGCGCAGCGCCTTTAACGGCGGACACCACTCCTCGACAGGTACATACAGCACACCAGTCTCCTTCGCCGCCTGAACAATACGGTCCCTTGAAAGCAGGTCAGCATCAATGCCCGATTCCTTCAACAGATCATGCAGCGTAATCCCCCATTTGGGCGGCAATGAGGCTGAGCCGTGCAGCGTGACCGGAAGTCCTGCGGCTGCCAGGACAAACGAGGTCGCGAACGTGGCATAGAACGATTTCCTCCTGCCGTCATAAGGGCCCGCGCAATCAAGGCCTTGCTGAATCGGCGCTCGATAAGCATGCTTCCGGCAGACGTTAACGAATGCCTCAATTTCCTCAACGCTTTCCATTTTAATTCGTTCAGCAACGAAAAAGGCGCCTATTTGCGCCGGGGTCGCCTTTAGCTCCAGAATGGCGGTTGCTGCCTGCAGTGACTCCTCATAGCTGAGATCCCGCGCTCCCCTTTTACCCCGGCCAACTTCCTTTAACAGGTTGATCATCATCGCAAAGCCCCCTTATTTTTGATCCTGAAGGATTTGATAGACCTTAACGATCGATGTAGCCACATCCACCATGCGTTTCCGTTCATTCATGGCTTGCTTGCGCAGCACATCATAAGCTTCCGCTTCAGAAATATTTTTGATTTTGCATAAAATGCCTTTGGCCATATCGATCCACTTCCGCTCTTCAAGCCTGCCTTCGAGCTGCTTCCGCTCATTCATCCACTGCAGGCGCTCAAAGCATTGCTTGGAGCCGAAATGAAGAGCCCAGTGCAGCTCTTGCTCGCTCATGGAGGGTGTAAGTATGCCATCCACTTGAATGTCATCCTCGCAGAATGCCGCCGACTGGGATGCTGCCGCTGCACTGCACCACCATAGCATCGGAACCGTTTTTTGCTTCAGCAGCCTTCTTCCCCATTGCTTTACTTCATTAAGAGGGACATGAAGAACGACTGCGTCTGCGCTGACCATTTGCAACTCAGCCTTCTTCTCATCCACTGCGCGAAGTACCTGATAGCCGTAATTCTCCAATACATATTTCGGCGTTTCTGTCTTGGACAGCTGATCTGACTGAGGGTCCGCCATCGCCCCCTCGGTTGCCGTACGATGATCGACCACTAACAAAGAACGCATTTGGAAGCGCCCCCTCCTATTTCGACTTTTTGTGAACACAGCACAAGCCGATACCTT
Organism: Paenibacillus sp. 2TAB23; assembly: GCF_052115165.1. Lineage (NCBI taxonomy): Bacteria > Bacillati > Bacillota > Bacilli > Caryophanales > Paenibacillaceae > Paenibacillus > Paenibacillus sp. 2TAB23. Next base: position 108,267 of record NZ_JBFRGD010000015.1, on the reverse strand, counting down.
TGTGATTATATATAACATACAAAACGGCATATTGTCACTAACCAAGTTTTTTCACCGATATCCATGTTAACTATCTTGACACGAACCTGTAAGCCGTTGTATATTTACCATATCAAATTCATATCTTTCACGAGTACAACGGTGTATTCGTTATAAGCGGCAAAGAAGCCTGCTTTCGATTTCCAAGGGGACGTGCGTTTTCCCATGGATCGTGGCAGGCTTTTATTTCGTTTTCGCATAGACAGAGACTGAGAGGAGAGAAATACAATGACTACAACGAAGAAAAAATTAGTACTCATCGGCAACGGAATGGCGGGGGTTCGTGCAATCGAGCATCTATTAAAACTTTCTCCGGAGGGCTATGACATCACGATCTTCGGCTCAGAGCCTCATCCTAACTATAATCGAATTATGCTGTCTTCCGTTCTAGTAGGCGGTGCCGATTTGCAAGAAATCGTCATCAACGACTGGGAATGGTATAGAGAAAATAACATCACGCTCCATACTGGCCACAAAATAACCAAAATCGATACGGACCGCAAGAAGATTATCTCACATCTGGGCATCGAAGCCGCTTACGATACACTCATTATTGCGACAGGCTCTAACCCGTTCATGCTTCCGCTTCCGGGGGCGGACAAGGAAGGCGTCATTGGTTTCCGTGATATCAAGGACTGCGAAATCATGATGGACACTGCGAAAAAGTATAAGAAAGCGGTCGTCATCGGCGGTGGCCTGCTTGGTCTTGAAGCTGCTCGCGGTTTGCTTCACCTCGGTATGGAGGTCCATGTTGTCCATATCCATAACCACTTGATGGATCGCCAGCTTGATGAGGCAGCTTCAAGAATGCTGCAACGTGATCTCGAGGCACAAGGCATGCAATTTCTATTAAATAAACATACAGCAGCGATCAAAGGCAAACGCCGCGCAACAGGCCTTGCTTTCACTGACGGTACTGAGGTTGACGGTGATCTGGTCGTCATGGCGGTTGGCATACGTCCTAATATCGAGCTTGCTAGAGCAGCGGGCATCGAGGTTAACCGCGGAATCGTAATTAACGACTTCATGCAAACGAGCGTGCCTGATATTTATGCAGTCGGTGAATGCGCCGAGCACAGAGGTATCTCTTACGGCCTCGTAGCCCCACTTTATGAACAAGGTGCCGTTATGGTCAAGCATTTGGTCGGCGTAGAAACGGCAGGCTATGCTGGCTCGGTAACCTCTACGAAGCTGAAAGTATCCGGCGTAAATGTATTCTCTGCTGGACGTTTCGCAGATACGCCAGGCACCCGTGCTCTGAAGATTCAGGACGATCTGGCTGGCACCTACAAAAAAATCGTGATCCAAGACGGCAAGCTCGTTGGGGCTGTCCTCTTCGGAGATACGGCTGACGGCGCAGAACTGTTTGCAATGATTAAGAATGGCGAATCCATTGCGGGACGCGAAAAGGAAATTTTACTTGGCATTTCCTCCGATCTGCTCGGTCAATCCTCCAGCGGCAACAGCAGGCTTGAATCCATGGCCGATGATGAAATCATCTGCGGCTGTAATGGCGTATCCAAAGGCKATATTGGCGATGCCGTTCTAAATAAAGGGTGCAATACGGTTGGAGCCATCAAAGCCTGCACGAAAGCATCCGCCTCCTGCGGCGGCTGTAAGCCTCTTGTTGAAGGGCTGCTTCACTTATATGCCGGCGATGCGGTTGGCGAGACGGTCAAAGAAGGCATTTGCGGCTGTACAACCCATTCGAGAGATGAAATCGTAGCAGAGATTACACGCATGAATCTGAACTCGACGAAAGAAGTCATGAACGTGCTTGGATGGAGCAACCCTGAGGGGTGCACGAAATGCCGCCCAGCACTTAACTACTATCTGGGTATGATTAATCCCGAGGAATACGTGGATGAGAATGAATCACGGATTACCAACGAACGCTTCCATGGTAATATCCAAAAAGACGGAACGTATTCGGTAGTACCGCGCATCTACGGCGGCGTCACCTCTCCAGCTGATTTGAAGAAGATTGCCGAGGTTGCGGAGAAATACGATGTGCCGATGGTGAAATTCACGGGCGGCCAGCGTCTCGACTTGCTAGGTGTTAAGAAAGAGGATTTGCCGAAAATGTGGGCAGATCTCGATATGCCCTCCGGTCATGCTTACGGCAAAACGCTGAGAACGGTCAAAACATGCGTCGGCTCCACCTTCTGCCGCTTTGGCACGCAGGATGCGATCGGTATGGGCATCAAGCTGGAGAAGGCGTTCGAGGGGCTGAACGCACCAGCTAAAGTGAAGCTTGCCGTATCCGGCTGCCCGCGGAACTGCGCGGAAGCAACGATCAAGGATTTCGGCGTAGTCGCTATTGACGGCGGCTGGGAGCTTCATGTAGGCGGCAACGGCGGCGTGAAGGTTCGCGAAACCGATCTGCTCTGCATCGTGAAAACAGAAGATGAGGTCATGGAATGGTCCTCCTCCTTCCTGCAGCTTTACCGGGAAAATGCACAATGGAATGAGCGTACCGCACAGTGGATTGAACGCGTCGGTCTGGATTACGTCAAAAAAGGACTTGAAAATCCGGAAGACCGTCTAGCTCTTAAATCTCGTATCGATAAAACGCTGAGCCTAACGACCGATCCTTGGAAGCAAATCGTTGAAACGGATGAACTCCGCAAAAACTTCGAGCAGTTGAACACCGCTCAGCCGGTACAGCTGTAACATAAGTTGGATGCGTACGTTATCCAAGTCAGCATGGATCAACAAAACTTTCCAGGAGGGATATTCACATGACTACAAAACTGCTAGTAGCAAATTTATCCGAAATCGACGTAAAAGGATCCCGCCGTATCAAGGTGCAGGATATTGAAATAGCCGTATTCCGCTTGACAGACGGCAGCGTGCTTGCTGTCGAGAACAAATGCCCGCATAAGGGCGGTCTTCTATCGGAAGGAATGGTGTGCGGCACAGCCGTACACTGCCCTCTCCATGACTGGAAAATAGATTTGCGCAGCGGCAAAGTACATGAACCGGATGATGGCTGCATTACGACCTTCGAAACGGAAATCGACAGTGTGAGCGGCTCAATCTACGTTACGATTTGAGGATAATGCCCGTATGCTCAGAAGCATTCTACCTGCCTTAGATTAATGGTTAGCGAAAAACATACCTCCATCGCTTTATTGCAGGATCCCAAAGCATTGGACACTAAAACGGCGTAAGAGCCGAAGGGAGCATCCTATGAGAAACAAAACGGCAGGCAAGGTTTATATAGTAGGTGCAGGTCCAGGCGATCCTGAGCTCATTTCCGTAAAAGCGATGCGGCGTATTCAACTGGCTGACGTTATTCTCTATGATCGCCTAATTAGCAAAGAATTATTAGCCTATGCCGGTCCCCATGCAGAACTTATCTATTGCGGCAAGGCTCCCGGCTCCCATGCAATGCCCCAGCATCTTATTAATGAAGCACTGGTTCGCTTCGCTCAAGACGGCAAAACGGTCGTACGGCTCAAAGGCGGAGATCCTCTCGTCTTCGGAAGAGGCGCCGAGGAAGCGCTAGAGCTCGCTACATGGGGAATCGAGTATGAGATCGTTCCCGGCATCACTTCGGCCATCGGCGCAGCTGCGGCTGCCGGGATTCCGGTTACTCACCGTGAATACGCCGCTTCCTTCGCTTGCGTAACTGGGAGCAGATGCCACGGAGACAAAACGCCTATCCGGTGGGACTTGCTTGCACACGGCGTCGATACACTTGCCATTTATATGGGAGTGAGCGAGCTTCCGGCTATTCGCGAAGAGCTGCTGAAGCATGGCAAGTCCGCAGCAACACCCGTAGCGTTAATTGAACGCGGCACGACGAAAAGGCAGCGTACCATCATTGGCACGCTTGCAGATATCCACACGCTCGCCATAACGATGAAGCTTGCTAATCCGGCCCTGATTATCATTGGCGAGGTTGTACGGGTCCGCGAGCGACTTATGCAAGCGGAGCAGCATGCGGTAGCACTCATTGGATAACAGCATTTCGACCTATAATCGGATACCTTCCTTTACATGGAGGCGACAGCGGCTGCACTTGCCATTGTCGCCTTCTATGCTTGTCAGCTTGGTCACTCAGCACACTTCTTCCCTCCTTTTTCTTTGTCTGGTCTTCTTTTTCCTGTATACTAGAAGCTTCAACTCGTTTTTATAAAGGATGCGACTCCACTTGGAAACAAGAAATGATGTACCGTTATATTTATATACTTATGGCTCAAGATTGGAAGAAACGGAGCTATGCTACTTGGAAATGCGTTCTTTTTTCGATAAGCAAACCGATTCTGGGCTATTGATGAGCGAAATTGCGGTCCATCCCGATCGAAGCCCCTTTATGAGAGAGCGAATTGAGGTACTCTACCAAGGCGAGCAGCTTGCGGATATTCTTGAGCAAGTCAAACAAATTGAGCTTCGCGATGAGACGTTTAAGGTTATTTTTGTCAAAATGAGCGATCTTTCACCCGAGGATAAAATCGATTTCGATCAGATGCGCCTAGTCGAGAGAGAGATAGGCATTTATATAGAAGGAGAAGCCGATATGCGGAATCCTGATCGCGTATTCGGCCTTGTTTATTGGGGTGGACGTTACTATTTCGGACATTATATCAAGAGCAAAGCGGTCTGGCTTACGCAAATTCAGAAGCCGCGCAGCTATTCCATCGCGCTTAGCACCCGGGTTGCAAGAGCTGCAGCCAACATTGCCGTGCCGTTCCCAAGCGGGAAGACTGCCATCGACCCGTGCTGCGGAATCGGGACCGTACTGGTTGAAGCGCTATCGATGGGGATCGATATCGTCGGAAGAGACATTAACCACTTCGTTGTTCAGGGAACGCGCGAGAATTTAGCCCATTTCGGACTGGAGACATCGGTCATTTGCGGCGATATCGCAGATGTTACCGATCATTACGATGCGGCGATTCTAGATATGCCCTACAACCACTTCTCTACTACAACACCTGAGAAGCAGCATGAATTGCTCATACATGCCCGCCGCATCGCTAACAGGGTCATTGTAGTCACTGCAGAAACGGTCGATGCGTTTATTACAGAAGCAGGATTCACGATAGTCGATCGCTGCACGACACGGAAAGGCAGCTTTGTCAGGCAAATCCTCGTTTGTGTCTAACCGATTCGGGTGATTATGCTTGAAATCCGCTCCATGCCAGCCATGAGGCGCAGGCAGTCGTCCATTCCTTCGTATGCGCCTCACTCTCAGCCAATCCCAAGCCATGATGGCCTTTCGCATATACATGCAGGTCAAAGAGTACGTTATGCTTTCGGAGAGCGGCCGCAAACATCAGGCTGTTCTCTACGGGAACGGCTGCATCATCCGACGTATGCCACAAGAAGGTCGGTGGTGTATCCTCAGTCACTTGCAGCTCGCTGCTTAGCTGCCTGATCATGAGCGGGTCCGGTTCGGCTCCTAACAGGTTTGATCTTGATCCTGCATGGGCAAACGGGTCCAGCAGCGTTATAACGGGATAGCATAGCACGAGCAGATCGGGACGGGATGACTCGCGTTCAACTACATCCTCCGCATCTTTGTTCCCGGCATCATAGCTTGTACCAGCATTAGAAACCAAATGACCACCAGCGGAGAAACCAAGCAGACCCAGCTTATTCGGATTGATTCGGTACTCCTCTGCTTTGAACCTCACGGTGCGAATAGCCCTTTGCACGTCAAGCAGCGCGCATGGATACTCGTAAGGCGCTACCCGGTAACGCAAGACAAACGCCGATATCCCTAGACTGTTCAGCCACTGCGCAATCGGTTCTCCTTCATGGTAAGCTCTGATGCCGTAACCGCCGCCTGGGCACACGATAACAGCCGGCGCTTGCTCTCCTTCGACGAGATAAGGCGTAATTGCCGGACAATCCTCATCCTCATTGCTGCGTGCGAACGGCGCTCCGTGCATCCACAATAATTGCTCTGCCAATTGAATAACCCCCTAATTAATGGTATGTATCTTCATTCCTGATTCATTATATACCTATCCGGGCAGACGAGCTATCAGATATTAGACAAAAAAAGGCTTAAGCCTGATGGCTTAAACCTGTATTTTCGATAAAGACTCATGATGAGGTCGAGACGTTATCTCCTGAAAGAAGTAATTCCTCCTATAAAGCCAAAAAGCGCGCCGAGCACTGACCCGGCAGCGACCTCACGCGGTTGATGACCAAGACTTTCCTTGAGCCGTTCGCGCCTGCGCTTATGATAAATCCCCGGATGCTTTCCAGCTAGCCGTTCGACATCCTCATCCAAATCGTTTACCTGCACCGCAATTTCACCTGCATGCCTTCGAATATTCATGGCATCATACATTACCACAATGCTAAGCATCGCCGATATTGCAAATTCAGGTGTCCTCACACCGTATTTTGTAGCGGTATAGGCAGTTAAAGCCGTTACGCCGCTTGAATGAGCGCTCGGCATGCCGCCCGATCCAATGGCTCTTCGCAAATCCCACTGCCCCGTTTTCGCGTAATGCAGCGGAAGCTTTAGCAGCTGAGCTGCTCCAACCGCTGCAAGCGCAGTCAGCAGTCCTCTATTCGACACAACCGTCACCTCCAATCCTTTTGCTTCATCATTTTGTCCTAATGAAGCAAAATCATGTGGTCAGGAATCGAGATGCTACTTCATATAAATGAAACGTTCACCCGGCGCAAACATGTGGAACTTCTTCGCAGGATAATGACGCTGAATATAATCGACGAAATAAGCCGGGTTCTCATCATTGTGCGGGAATAAACCATAATGCATCGGAACGAGCATATCCGCATTTATTTGCACAGCTATTTCCACGGCCTCGCGATAATTGCAATTGCCGACAATGCCTTGTCCGCCGCGCACAAAATCCCTTCCGTTTATCGGAAGCAAAGCAAGATGGACTTGCTTGCTCCGCAGCCATTCCACAAGCTCTGGAAACCCTACTGTATCTCCGGCATGGTATAACGATAGACTGCCGAATTGCGCTGCAAATCCAAGAAATTTATGCTCGCCCGCTTCATCCTGCTCGAATTGCTCGTGCTTAGCGGCAAAAGCCTCTAACCGAACACCTTCGGCAAGCTCCAGAGTTTGACCATGTGATATTCCGATTAACTGCTCATCCCGCAAGCCCCATTCCTTCAATAAAGGCAGATGTGCTTTAGGAACGATGAAACGCGTCTTCTCCGATTCAGCAATCACCTGCAGCGTCTGCTTGTCCATGTGATCCTCATGATGATGGGAGCAGACCACGAAGTCGACGTCGAGGCAGTCCGCAGGCTGCAGCGGCGATTCGAACGCACGCGACCATGGCGGGCCGCTCAGCTCATACACCCAATTCGTCAAATATGGGTCAAACAGAATGGTTTTGTCTTTCCATTTGACCAAGAAGCCCTCTTGCCCCAGCGCCCATAGCGAAAGCGCATGCTCAGGCAGCTCGGTCTCCATAATTTGCTTTACCAATGCGGGGCCGCTGTTATAGATCTTCACGACATTCATCATCCCTTCTCTTCCATAGGTTGTAGACGGAGTTCCTTAGTAAACCACAGCTTGTAGCTCAGCAGACTCAGAATAATGCTCGTTACCGCAGCAGAGCTGGCGAAGGCGAATACGATTAGAATTTGGTAGCGAACCGCTTCAATTGGATCGGCTCCGGCAATGATCATGCCTGTCATCATGCCGGGCAGTTGGACAAGTCCTACCGTCTTCATGCCGTCTATGGTTGGAATCATGCTCCCTTTGACTGCGCGTTTCATGACATCCTGAACCGCTTGCCTGGCGGACGCTCCAAGTGAAAGCAGCGTATCAATCTCGCCCCTTGCCGTACTTATTTCTCTTCTCATTTGGTTCAATAATAATCCGGATACGACCATTGCGTTGCCGATTGTCATGCCGCTTAAGGGAATGATATATTGCGGCGTCGCTTCAATGACATGGAATCCGAGTAGCAATCCCATCATAAGCAGCTCAGTCGTACCGATAGCAATCGCGATTCTCCATGCGATACCGCGCAGGCCTGAACCTCTTTTGGCCGCATTGTGAGAAGCGACTCCTATCATCAGCAATAGAATCAATGCAATAAACAATGGATTGCTTGCACCAAAAACAAATTGCAGGACATAGCCGACTAGAAGGAGCTGGATCGTTGAACGGATCGTGCCTACTGCAATATCTCTTTCGAGACCAAGCTTCTGCCATACGGAAACAAGCATCGTTATCATCACGAACAAGAGCGTAAAGCTAAGAGCTAGAATGGACATGTGACTGCTCCTTCTGCAGAGGAGCAGCTATATACTCTCTTGCAAGAGCTGTTTCGGGACGCTCGAAGAATCGCTCTGTTCTGCTATTTTCGAGCAGCGTGCCCTCGCCCATGAACCAGACAGACCCGCTCATCTGGCGTGCTTGCTCCAAATCATGCGTAACCCAGATAAGCGTTGTGCCTTCTTGCTCATGCCATTCCCGCAGCGCCTGCTCAACTAATTCCTTGCTTGCTCTGTCCAGCGAAGCGGTAACCTCGTCCAGCAGCAGCACCGATGGGTGCAGGAGCAAGGAGCGCAATAAGGAAACCCGCTGTTTTTCTCCGCCTGAGAGCTGCTGTGCGTTTTTGCCCGGCTCCAGATGATCAAGCCCGAGTTTTGGCAGTAATCGCCGGACTAGCTTCTCGTCATAGGGGCTGCGATGCAGCATGCTGACCGTACGCAGGTTCTGTTCAATACTTCCTGGCAGCATGACTGCTTGCTGTGCCACGTAACACATCTTTTTCCGCCATTCCTTCGGATCCGAACCTCGAAGCGAGATGTCATGCAATCGAATATCCCCTTCATCCACGGCTTCAAGTCCGGCAAGTATTCGAAGCAAGGTGCTTTTTCCTTGGCCGGATACGCCGAGCAGCGCAATAATCGCGGGCTCAGCAACCTTGGCGGAAACATTTTCAAATAGAGGGCGATCTGCTGGTCCGCCTATATTTTTCTTCAAATGCCTGAACTCAAGCATAGGCTTCATCATTGCCCTCCTTTTCATTTTCTTACCATTATAACGTGATTGCGGCTGATCGAAAAAGAACTAAACATGAGTATGCCATTAACGCTGCGTGACCAAAGTCATTCTTCCGATCGCCGTTGCAGTCAAATGGTTTTGATTCGTTAACTTCATATATAGTTACCATTTGGTCTGCAAAAGCGAGCATTGCATTTCTCCAGAACGACTTTCACCTCTCCGTCCGCGCAGCTCATTCATTATTTCAACTTATATAATCGATGGAAACACTTCATGGCATATAACTTAATAATCGTTCTTTTCACAAAAGATGATTAATAAAAGTCATTTTCAGCCCTATCTCAAGACATTAAATTTTACAATAAGAGGTATTGGAATTAGCATCATAATTGTCCATTGCATCTCAGTAAAAACACGGAAACAAAACAAAAAGGAGATCCGTAAACATACGGCTCCCCTTTGTCAAACTCAAATCTATTTTTCTGCTCGCTTAATTCATAATAACTGTTGTCGGCTAAATACTGCTAACCGTAGCCGTCGCTTTGTAACAGCTTAGCTCAGGCCCGCTTTCGTCAATCCATACTGTACGTCAGCGGAACCAGGTACATACTTGAATGCTACGTTTACACGGTTCCAAGCATTAATCGCCATAACCGAGAAAGTCAAATCTGAAATTTCTTTTTCAGAAAATTGACCGCGTACACGATCGTAAAGCTCATCCGGTACACCATGCTCTGGCAATTTGGTCAGAATTTCAGTCCATGCCAGCGCAGCCCGTTCGCGCGGAGAGAATAGTGTAGATTCGCGCCAAATCGAGATATGGTAGAGGCGAAGCTCCGTCTCGCCATGAATTTTAGCCTGTTTCACGTGCATGTCCAGACAGAATCCGCAGCCATTCATTTGCGATGCCCGAATATGAACAAGATGAAGGATTTCCCCTTCAATTGAACTATCCTTTTCCGACATGCTGAATGCCATCATTCCTTTGAAAAGCTCCGGCGATTGCTGCATATAATTTAAGCGTTGTGTCATTATTGTGTACCTCCTAATTTTTTTTGACACTAATAAAACGATCGATCACTTTAATCTGTGACATCACCTTTTATTATTTTTCGCCTATCTTATATTTGCTATCCAAAAAAGCTTTTTCGTATTGTTTTGCGTATCACTCAAGCAGCTCAACTTTCAGCTTCATACCCTCGGATTCATATCTATTTATGACTAGAAGATGGAAGTTCCTATCTCATTCAATCATTAGGTTTGAATTTGATGAAAAACAGATTCAAATCGTCATCCGCACAAACTATGGAGCCCGGGGTGACAGGCTGCTCTTTATACATCAAACCCCTGCCATCCGGTATGTATCCCCTTTTTGCGTATAAACGCTGAGCATTGCCATAGCTTTGGTACAGCCCTACGCCAATTCCCACTTTTCCATATTTCTCAAACGCTATTCTCTCGACGGCTTCCATTAATTCATTGCCAATTCCAAGCTTTCGAACTGGAGGAATAACATTAAAATCATTAATTTCCGGAATGCCATTTTCAGCAAAGTAAGGATAATTAGATGTAGCAAGAAGATGCAAGCTTCCCGCAAAATGACCCTCGTAAAAGGCAAGTAGCGTTCTTCTTTCTCCTGCTACATTCTGTTCCCAACACTTCAAGATATAATCTCTAGGTTTTTTAATATCATGTTCTGCGAAAATCCGATATACAAGATCGACGTCCGATTCTGCCATTTGACGAACTTCAATTGAAGGATTCATCATCTCACTCCCATTCTCAATAGCGTTTAAGCTTATTTTACCAAATGGGCTACTATAGATGAACGTCATTAACAACTATAGTTGAATTTTATTGCTCATTACGTTAACTAAAATCACCGGCCGTGTGCATCGGTTTCCCCTAACGTTAGTCCCATACGAATAATGACAACCTTTTCTGAGGCAATGCGTTTATAATGAGGTAAAGTGAATATGTGGAAATTAGAGGAGGATCATCCATGCGTACAAAATCACTACTTCGAACCACACTTGCAGCCTCTGCGTTACTCATTGCCTTTCAAATCGGTCTAACGCCGGACAATATTGGCATTAGCCAAGTATATGCTGAGAAACCTGTTATATCCTTCAATACAGGAAACCCAGGGATTCAGACACCGTTTGTTCAACCATCTTGGTCCGTAAAAGTTGATAATTGGTATAGTTTTTATACTTCTTCTGACTTGATAACGACGGCTGAAGGTAAAGTATTCACGTTTAGAGATCAGAAATTAATCGCATTGAACGCTCAGACCGGAAAAACGATTTGGACTTTTAATGATCATGTGTATTCCTTGTTTGTCTATCATGAAGGGGTTATTTACGGGAATTTAATTGGCGGGGACCTCTTTGCCCTTTCTGCTTCAAGCGGGAAGAAGCTGTGGCAGTCGAGCGTCAAGATTGAAAGGCCAAATGCTATCGAGGCTTTCGGCGATACGTTATATGCCCTGATAGACAATTATACCTTTGCAGTCCATGTGAAGACTGGAAAGCAGCTTTGGGTAAACTCCGGGTCCCAAGATACCACCGAACCAAAAGAAGCCTATTACACCAGTTCAGGAATGATGGACGCTGGAGATATCTTATTGCGCGCAATTACATTAAATGAACCAACACAAACCACTCGTCAACTTCATGCCATCGATAAGAAAACGGGAAAGACGCTTTGGAATATGAACAACCAAGACGCCCCATTTAAGATCGAAGGAGGACTAGCTTACTCCATTATATATAATAACCAACCGATCGTTGATGATGCCGAGCGCAGCATTACAGTTAACGTCATTAATGTGAAAACGGGTCAAATAAAAGGTAGCCGTGATTACCGCTGGAATGTAACCACAGATTCGTACAATGAATATGGCGGCAATGCACCGCACTACTTGAATGGAAATGATTTTTATATCCATCAGAATGGCATTATAGCGAGGTATGATTTTAAAAACTACAAACCAGGGGGCAAACCTCTACAGACTTATGGCGAGCCTAGCTATAATCAAGGCTCTCCGCTTTATAAAGTTCACCGCGGTCGCATTCTGTTCCGCACTCGGCAGGATTCGCTCTTTAGTATAAAAACGGTAAACGGGCAAGATATGAGCTGGACTGGCGATAACCCTTCTGCATTGACTGCGATCTATGGAAAAGGTGTCTATCTTGCCCAAACGGATGGCATTCTGCACGCGATCGATTTTGATTCGGGCAAACCTCAGTTCCGGGTGAAAACAGGCGCGCGTCAATATGATCAGATCCTTAAAGAAGACGGGTTCCTCATCATACAGACACCTGGCAAACTGATAGGCGTTAAATTACCTTCTGCTTTCAAGTAATGGAACACGCTTTTACTGAATGAGATCTACAGTGACCTGTTGACGTTTAAGCTCACTGCCACTTTCTTTCATTATTCTTTCATAGTGATTTGCTATACTTCGACAAGCAGCAAAAAACGTGGAAGTAAATGGAGGATTATGATGAAACGAACGTTAGCAGTTCTCTTGGTTATTGCATTATTTTTGTCAAATTTCGGTGTATCGGGATGGTTGTCTATAGCAAATGCTGCACCAGCAGACACTTCAGTGAGGTTTGAAGAAACTGATCTAGGATGGGATGACCATGCTTTTACATTTCCTAATAGCGGCGCTATTAGAAATGTGTCGCAATTAGAGACTAATTCAGAGGATGACCTATTTGTCATTGCTCAATTGCCATTCGGAAACAAATGGGATATCTTTCATTTCGACACAGATGGAACTTATCATCGAGCATTAGTTGATCGCACGACTCTCGAACAGGACCTCATTGACGCCGGCGCTACTTGGTTATCGGGAGGATTCGACTTCAAGCCAGAAAAGATTGTATTTTCTAGCGAGTCGGGAGTCGATTATTTGTACATTGTACATAACCAGAATGATACGAATTATCCAATGATCAAATACAATCTAAATACAAAATCCGTCACGAATCCGGAAGTGGTCATGTTCACCCAGCCGGTAACCTCCATTCAGAAAGCATTTGATGGACTTTTTTATGTATCGACTAGAGAAACGAATACCTATTACACAATTGATCCGTCAGCCCCTGCAATAAACACCCAAACTACGAGCTGGGGTTTTGAAATTAACAGTGTACTTAAGCTGGAAAACGGAAAGTTTATGGCTAGTAATTATTATAATCCGAACAAAGGATATATTTGCGAAACTAGTTGTAATCAATTAGTGGGAAGCGAAAATCCCTTTTCGGTGATTAGCGCATCTCCTGATGGGACTCAGGTTGTTGGAGTTGGTTCAAGCGGTTCTTTTGCATCTATGGTGTATGTGAATGAAAATCCGGCGATAGAGCTTGATGGATATGCCCGTTACGTTGAAATCAATAATCAGGGTACGATCTTTGTTGGTTCGTATTATCAACATCCCATACAGGTCATTGAATATAATGCATCTTATAATAAGTATGAAGTGGTTGGAGCAATTGGCACAAGTAGAGAAACAACTTATGATAACAATGATTACAGCTTTGTTCAAGATGAGAAAGGCCATGTATTTATATTAGATTATAACAACGGCACCATTGATGAATTCGATGAGCTAGGCTTACATGTTCGAAGCAAACATGTGGACGGAAACCTATATCAGTTCACGTATTACAATGGACTGCTGTACGCTGCCGAAGACGATAGTGGCCGTGTTGTTGCCATCTCGACCGCTGATCTTAGCTATGTGGATACGCTTTGGAATGATGCCGTATCTATTCTCGCAACTCCCAACGGAACCCTGCTCGTTGCACGGCAGAACCAACTGGAGCAATATGCAATCAATCCCGTTGATAATACAAGGACATTAATCCACACTTATCCTTTTACGGGCTACAATCTAACCATGCAGTCAGACGATAGGGTATCCATAACTATGAGTATGACCTATAATTTGCGGTTCATTAACTATAAAACCTTTGAAACGGAAGATAACGATTGGACTAGCTGGTCTCCGTCGTGGTTTGATCCAACGGGGCTTATTGCGGAATATACAGACAAGTATTGGAGTATTGTTGATCCGGTAACATCCAGCATCCTGTATACGTCATCTGATCGCAATTATGGATCCAGCAGTTTTTATAAGGGCAATGGGCAAAGAATGGTTCTAAAAACGTTCTTTGACTCTAGCTTGCGCACGGTGCGGACGATTCCCGTGGGGATCATCATTGCTGCGCCATCGCTATCGGATACGCCTACTTTCTCGACGAACGAAGATGAATTGGAGCAGATCACAGGAAACTTAGTAACGTCCAATACGATTAACTTAGGTATAGATTTCCCGATGAACGGCGTTGTCGTTAATGATCTTACCCTAAATGGGGATGAGCTTCTCTTTAACGGGGCTGCTGCCAAGTACAACTTATCATGCGCGCGCTTATGCGGTAACCGATCAAGCTACACGTTATAGTTCCAACATAACCTTTACAACAGGAGCGGGACCGACGAGCCCGCCTACTACTCCACCTACAACGCCACCGGTCGTTGTTCCGGATCCTGATCTTCCTGGAGCGGCTTGTCCGTTCATGGATCTCGAGAATCATTGGTCAAAACCGGATATTTGTGAAGCGGCAAGCTTAGATATCGTTGAAGGCGTGGACGTTAATCGCTTTGCACCGAACGTGGAAATAACAAGGGCTGAATTCGCCGTCATGTTGGCACGCGCCCTTCAGGTTTCTGCCAATGAAGGTGAATCATCCCTTTCATTCCGTGATCAGGAGAGCATTCCGGCATGGGCACGCCCTATGATTCAGGCGGCACTAGCAGAAGGAATCATTGATGGTTACCCAGACGGGACGTTCCGTCCGCAGCAGACGATTACGCGGATAGAAATGGCTGCAATGCTGTCAAAGTCAATGAAGTGGGAAACAAGCGGCAAGCAGGAGCTATCCTTTGCCGATCTTGCTAGTATTCCAGTATGGGCAATGCCCTATGTAACAATAGTGAGCGAGCGGGGCCTTGTACAAGGCCGGGGAGATCATTTATTCGTTCCGCGCGGCAAAACAACAAGAGCCGAGGCTGGTGTTCTGTTGCTGAGACTTTGGCATATCCTGCACTAAAAATGAAACGGTCTACGCTGGTTTACTAGGCGTAGACCGTTTTTAATTGGATACAGAAAACGCAGCGCCTCGTACGTCTGCCATCCACATATGTCGGCGTCGTGCTCATTAGCGCCAGTTTCCCATCTATGACTGCTGTTTTGTTGCATACAGTCAGTTGAATGATTCGGCCGCCCCGTGTCGCCGAAATAAGTGATTGGGACTTTATTTGCTTCGAACAGTTTGAACTATTGTTGCACTGAGTTGTTAGGTCTATATAATCCTGGCTGCCCATAATCCGCTATTCAAAATCAACTTTCTATACGCCTCTATCTTAAAGGAGGATAGCTGATGACCGGGCATTAAATAAACGATCCTTCCACGACCAAATTCATGAGCCCAAGCCGCCGGCCACAGCTTTCCTTCATGCTCGTATTCGGCAAGCACTGTCGTCTGCAGCAACGGACTAAACGAAAACCGATATGGCTCATCCTCAATAGTAAATGGATTAATCCCATGCATGATCGGATGGCTATAATCGCGGATTTGAACAGATAACGAAGTAAAGGCGGGATGTCCCGTAAACCTGGCCCCTAGCATGCTCGCTAGTTCGTCATTTCGCTGTAAGGAAATCCCGTTGTGGATGGCAAGCAAGCCACCCCCGTTCGCAACAAATGACAGTAACGCAGCCACCTGTTCCGCAGGTAACGGCTTCTCCTTTATAAATTCCGTGTAGGATATGAACAATTCGCAAACAGACAAACTATCGGTATTCAATCTTTCGTATCGATCCGTGCTTTCGACCTGGATTTTACCTTCAAAAATTTGCTCAATCTCTTTATCAATTTCGTTAAATGGGTGATATCTTGCGTCTGAGTAATGACCTAGCGCTATTCCTGTGTACGTTTTCAATTTGCATGTATCCTCTCTATAAGATAACCCTGCACCGAATCAGCGCAGGGTTATCCTTTCACCTAATCGTTATTTCCATAGCTCGATTCTTTCTTTAACTAACTGCGTAGTAAGATCGTTCACCTTCTCAATTCCTAATTTATCAAGATCCTTCATAAAGTTATCCCAAACGGTATCGAAATGATCCGGCTTTGCCATAATAGCCTCGGGAATGCGTTTCTTCATGGTTTCATCCGCTTTTTTCGCCAAGACGTCCAGCTCAGAGCCCGTTTCCTTCGAAATGTTCCACGCTGCGCCCCACGCTTTAACAGGAAATTCGTCAGCTTGAGGCCATAGATCAAGATAACGTTCTGCGTCATAATGGCTCAACGTCTCGCGGTCAGCATCTGAGTATGCGGCAATGATTTGGCTCTTGACATTTGTCGTATACGAATTTCCAGAAGAGTCAAGCACGCCGTCACCGTACATAGGAGCGAAATTATAATTGCCAACACCGCTTTCCTTCTTAAAACTGTTTGCATCGTTCGATTTCTTATCCTGGACCTCTTGGGGGATAACGCGCATACCGTCCTCTACCATATAATCGATTCCTTCAATGCCCCAGCTGCGCAAAACTTGGCCTTCATCCGATGCCATGTAATCTAGCATCTTAATCAGCTCTTCAGGATGCTTCGCGCTGGTCGTAATTCCAATTCCGTAGCCTGCCAGATAACCCGTGCTTTGAAGATCCTTGCGCTTAATGCTCGCATCAAGCGTAACTGGGAAGCGCGCATACGTCTGATCGAACTTACCTTCTTTCTTCAATACTTGCTCCGCGTCATAGTAATCCCACACTTGGTCGATAATCCCGAGTACCCGTCCCGTCGACACTTTGGACTTATATTGATCGTATTTTTGCGTGAAACTGTCTTTGTCCAATATACCGATATTGAACAAATGATTCAGCCAGCGGAAATACTCCTTCTCTTGCGGACGCAAATAATGATAGACTGCTTCGTGCGATTCGTCATCAATTTGGAATTCGCCATCGTCCGATCCACCCGTCACGGCAAATGCGGGATTAGTCGTTGAGATTTTAATCTGCCATTCACCTGCATTAAGCGTCATGCCTATCGTCGGCTGTCCGTCGGTTGTAGGATTATTATCCAAATACGTCTTTATAGCATTTTCATAGTCTTGAACAGTCACAATGTTAGGATAGCCTAGCTCCTTCAAGACGCGATGCTGAATTTGAAAGCCTCCATTGGCTTCAAGCTGCTCACCTCCAACTCCCGCATAAGGCAGGAAGTAGATAGCGTCGTCGTCCTTGCTCCAGACGAGCCGATTCATGTATTCACCATACACTTTCTTAATATTCGGACCGTATTTGTCGATGAGTGGGCGAAGGTCAATCATGGCACCTGCGTCTACGAGCTTGCCCATATCCTTTTCCGGGATGATCATGTCCGGATACTCTCCGCTCGAGATCATAAGGGGAATCTTCTGGGCAGTTGCGCCACCGACAGGGAATTCAATCTTTAACGTTGCACCTGTTTTTTTAGTTATTTTCTTCCCAATCCTGCTCTGCATATCGTCCCAAGTTCCATTCACGCTTGCACTGTAGATTGTTGCCGTAAAAGGTGCGGCTGCACCTCCGGCATTGCCTGACACATTACCTTTAATCGTATCCCCATTGTCACCTGAACCCGAGCACCCTGCTGCAATAAGCAGCGTGGAAGCCAATAAACCTGTCGCTAATACTCTTGCATTCTTTTTGAACAAATGAAACTACCTCCCCAAATATCATATCTATGTGCATCTCAGGTTTCCCTGCAGATACCATGCCAAGATTCGCTTTTACCAGACTTCACGCTTTAACTGCACCGAGTGTTACGCCCTTAACGAAATACTTCTGTACGAATGGATACACAAGCAAAATCGGTACCGTACACAAGATCGTAATCGCCATTTTAATCGACTCCGGCGACACACTCGCCATACTTTGCGCAACGCTCGGATTGTAGGTCGCTTCAGTAAACGTCTGCGTGCTTTGCAACACTTTCATCAGCTCGAATTGCAGCGTCGTCAGTTGTTCCTTAGAGCTGTTGTACAGATAGGTATCGAACCAGGAATTCCACTGACCCACCGCAATGAACAGCGCAACTGTGGCTAGCACCGGCGAACATAACGGTAAAATAATCTTATAGAAGATTTTGAAATCATTGGCGCCGTCGATTTTCGCTGATTCTTGCAGTGCATATGGCAAACCAGCTATGAAAGAACGAATAATGAACATATTCCATACGCTCATTATGCCGGGAATGATGTACACCCAGAATGAGCCTATGAGGTTAAGGTTTCGAATCAGCATGTATACGGGTATAAGTCCGCCGCTGAAATACATCGTTAGAACGAATAGGGTCGAGAACAGTTTTCTCGCTTGGAAATCCGCCCTACTTAACACGTAAGCGACCATTGCAGCGCCTAGCACTCCCACCAGCGTTCCGCTAGCCGATCGTAATACCGAATTACGGAAGCCGATGATCAAATTAGGGTATTGCAAAATCGTTTCGTAGTTCTGCCAGGTAAAAGCTCTTGGCCAAAAGTAAATATTTCCTTTTACCGTATCCGATGATTCATTAAGCGAGATGGCCAATACATTCAAGAATGGATACAGCGTGACGATAGTGACCAGGCACATAACGATGTATAAGAAAATGTCGAAGCTTAATTCGCCACGGCTTCTGCTTTTGGAATGTCTCATTGCGCCCTCCCTTTCTAAATGATGCTCTCTTTAGTGATTCGCCGATAGATGCCATTCGCGGTCAACACAAGGATAATGCCTACGACCGAATTGAATATTCCAATCGCTGTCCCGAATGAATAACGAGACATTCCGATTCCGTAATCAAGGGCGTACAGATCGAGCACGCGAGAATAATCCGAGACGAGTGAGTTTCCGAGCAGGAACTGCTTCTCAAAGCCAATGCTAATAAGGTGACCGATCGACAAAATAAGTAAAACCATGAATGTTGTCCGTATACCCGGCAGCGTAATATGCCACATCCTACGTAGTCGCCCCGCCCCGTCCACTGTAGCCGCCTCGTACTGTTCCTGGTCAATTCCCGCCATGGCAGCAAGGAATATGATCGAGTTCCAGCCCGTTTCCTTCCACATATCGGATACCGTAACAACGGACCAGAAATATTCTCCCTTGGCTAAAAATTGAATGGGTTCTTGGATGAGATGAAGCGATATGAGCAGTTCATTGATCACCCCTCCTTCAACTGAGAGCATTTTGGTGACCAGCCCCGCAACGACGACCCATGAGACGAAATGGGGCAAGTAAGACACGGTTTGAACCATTCTTTTGAAAGCGCTTCCTCTTATCTCATTAATTAATAAAGCAAAAATGACTGGAACCGTAAATCCGACGATCAACCCCAAAACGCTCATAGCGAGCGTGTTCCGAAGTACGAGATAGAAGCTGGCATCTTGGAACAGCATCTGGAATTGGTCGAAGCCTACCCACTTTTGATCAAGAATGGATTTGCCTGGCTTGTAATTTTGGAAAGCCATCAGCCATCCCCATACTGGCATATAGCTAAAAATAATGAGCCAAATGACGAACGGAATAGACATAAAATATAAGTAACGCTGCTGCAGCATTTTTCTAAAAAAAGATCCTTCCCTACGAACAGTTAGGTTTTGAGCCTGGGCAATATCCTTTGACAGATTATTCATAGGCCTTCCCCCTGATCGGCAACCAATTCAACACCTTTTGGATGTATTCGTCCCAAAAAGTCCAATCATGGCCCCGTTCCGGCGCCACCTCATAGTCAAGGCTCAATCTGGAGCCGAATTGGCGAAAGAAATCATTATTGATTGTATAGTTATGGTCCTTCGTGCCACATGCCATATAGAACCTCGGAAGCTCCGTACCTCTTACCAAATGCTGCTCCAGTAACCAAGCCAAATCATTTTGACTATGCTCATATTCCTTAATTGAACCGAAGGTAAGGCGTGCCATCTCCAGCATTATTTTATTGCTGATCGATGAGCTGGAACCCAACCGATCCCTCTGGTCGATGCTTCCGGACAAACTTGCCACGGCGGCGAAGCGCTCTGGACAATTGATCCCCAGCTTGAAGGCACCGTAGCCTCCCATGGATAAGCCAGCCGCGAAGGTATCCTCACGAAGGCCAGAGACGGGGAAGAGATCACGAATAATCTCTGGTAACTCCTCCGACAAATAGGTGAAGTACGGAAAACCCTGCTTCTGGTCCGCATAAAAACTGTATTGAACGGAAGGCATGACGACGACGATCCCGAGCTCCTCAACATACCGTTCCAGAGACGTTTTTCTCATCCAACTCGTATGGTTGTCAGAACCACCATGGAGCAAGTACAAGACCGGATACGGCCGGCGAAATGATTGGCTGACATGCCCCTCCTTCCGTCTTAATCGCTGAGGTACGAGCACATGAACCGTGTCGGATAAACCGAGTGTTTCCGAGAAAAGCTCAACCTGTACAAATGCCATAATAAAACCTCCAAATCATAGTTCAGTTAGAATGGATGAATATTTCCGTCGTAGCCGCGAAGGACCAGCTGATTTTCGTCGACCTGTTGGTCAAAGAAGTAGTCGATTGCTCTATTGGCTGCTTCTTCGATCGTTAACTCCCCGCGATCGGATAGCTGCCCTCCCATGTAGGACTTGATCCATCCGGGATGATACAAGCGAAACCGATAGCCGTCAGGATGCAAGCGGTTGTATAGGATCTTAACGTACATATTGAGAGCAGCCTTGGACATACAGTAGGAATAGAAATCCGTCCGCTTGCTCTCCGTTATGCTACCCGCTTCGGATGAGACGAAGATGAGCCGCTTCTCTCTTCCTTTCTCAAGCATGTCGTGGAACACTTCTGTAATTCGAATCGCTCCGATGGTGTTCACGTTATACACCGCCAACATGGCATCGTAATTTTGTTTCAATGGTTCGTCGTCTGTCCTTCTTCCGTTTACCCCAGCATTATTAATAATGGCATCGAGCTCATCTGTAACCTTCTCGATCTGACGCTTAGCCTCTTCCACGCTGGCCTGGTTAGATATGTTCAACCCGATGAGATGCAAGCGATCGGGATAGTTATGCTTCAATATTTTGAGCTCATTCCAATCGTCCATATACTGTCCAGCGAATACGATATGTCCGCGTTGTAACAGCTGTTGCGCCATGCCGAAGCCTAAGCCTCGGTCGGCACCGGTAATGAGAATGTTCATGTAAGTGGCCCCTTTCTAAATGAGTAGCATAATAAGGCTCGGAAAAATGCATATGACGGCGACAAGCCTAACGGTGTGCATAACGATGACCGGTGTTGTATCACAGCCTAAGTCTCTCGCGATCATCGACATTTCCTGAATGCCTCCTGGCGTAATAGCGAGAACACTGGTCGTGATGTCGAGCGATGTTAATTTAAACATGGCGTAGCCTAAGACAACCGTAAACAGGATGAGTGAAATCGTCATGATGACAATGGGAATAATCAAATGCCGGATGGCTAATAAGCTGTCCTTTGTCATGTTTGAGCCGATTAATGCCCCAACGCCTGTTTGAAGGAAAAATCCGAATTTTTTCGGAACGTATCCTCGTCCGGTCCGCACATTGAAGAATCCGCTAAATAGAACGCCTCCAACCATACCTCCGGCCGGCACTTTCAGGAAGATCAGTAGCAGCCCCCCGAATACGCTTGCCAGCAGCGTTTGGAGAAAGTTAACCGTTTGTAATCTCGTGCCTGGCTTCGGTTCCCGCCATTTAGTCGTTTCAAGTGCAGCGCTTATTTCCTGCGTGACGGTATCCAGTCCAATCAATTGTTCTTGCTTGGGGCTGAATCTTTTGGTCAATAGCTTGAAGACGGGCGGATACAATAGATAAATGCTAAAGAGTCGAAAGATTTGTAAAATCGAGACGGTCGTCGTATCACCATTCAACTCCTCGATTATGAGCGCCATATCCGAGACACCGCCAGGTGCCGCCGCATACATCGCAGTCGCCAAATCGAGATGGCTTAGCTTGAATAGGAGATAGCCTAGAACGATATTGATGGCGATAAGCCCCATAATGAGCAGCAGAGCCGGCTTAATCAGATATCTTAAGTTGATTAAATCGGATTTACTTATCGCATGGCCGAGGAGAGCTCCCCCTGCTATTTGTAGGATTGGCCGTGCTAGACCGGGAACCGCGGCTGCTCCTGTTAGTACGTGAAAGGCGGATACACCAATTAATCCTCCAACCAAAGCGCCTGCCGGCACTTTTAGCTTTTTGGCTAACCAGCCTGTTACAATTGCAATCGCGAAGGTTACCATCATTTGAAGAGAATCGTTCATGCTGTCAATTTATTTATCCCCCCTCATTGCGAAAAGCGCTTTCAAATCCACTTAATTGAATTACTTGCATCGGAAATCGTTTGTCATAAGCATGTAAATGAATCGGTTCTACATAGCACTTTTCGTCAAGCAAAATCCGGTAACCGATTTCTCCCGAGCTACAGGAGGGCCAATTCGGAAGCTCCGGATGGTTCGGGTTTCCAGTAAGAATGAAAGTCATCCACGTTTTGTTCATAATAGCTGCCATAAAGGTATGCTCCTGACGGTACCCCTTCTCCCACTCTCTATCGCTAATTCCAAAGATATAGGGTATTTCCGATGAATGGTTCGGCAAGGAGTTGCCGGTAAAATCCCATCGATAGCACCAAACCTCGCAGCCATTCTCGGCGAGTAATTGCGTTAGTGAAATGCTAGCATCGCCGTATATATACTGAGTTTGCAACTTGCCAAAGGCTATGCTTGGATGCAACTGCTCTCTGAATTCCAAATATTTACCGAATAAGTAATCACTGTTGTCACCATAGCTGTAGAACAGCTTCTTCGGAACAGCTTCTTCTTTGAAATCCAAATCTACACAAACCGGAGTCAACTCATCTTTCGCATAGCCAATAAGCACCGGAACGCTAATGAATGTATCCGATGAAATAAAACTTTCAGGTGACTCTACAATTACGAGTCCGTCTATAACGGGACCGAATAAATGTCCCCGCGAGATTCGTTCGTAAGCTTTAATTTGACCTGCCAGCAACTCTTCCGCACACATCGATTGGAGCCACTCAGCCTCGGTATGTCCATTACTTTGTCTTAGACATGATTCCAGTACGTATTTTGCTAGCGCTGTTGCCGTTACATGGTCCCTTATGCACTGGACTCCCCCGCTTTGGATAATCGCCCTGCAAAACATCCCTTGTGCACGTGGTGTAACCATAAGATTAGCAGTCGAATGCCCCATCAAAATGATCGTTTCAGGGTCACCCCCAAATGCCGCGATATTGTTTCTTACCCATTGCAATGCACAAATCTGATCCAACAAACCGCAATTGCCGGACTCTGCGTATTGATCGCCTACTATATCTCCTAAATAAAGATAACCAAATGCACCAAGTCGGTAATTCAGCGAGACCAATACCGCCTCTCTTCCTTGAATTAATCGGTGACCGTCAGCGAAATCGTTTGAACTACTATTTTCAAAGAGTCCGTCGCCTTGAATGAAAAAGATGACCGGTCGTTTCTTATTGTCCGCCGCTGGAGTCCATATATCTAAATTCAAACAATCCTCAGAATAGAAGTAGCCCTCTTTCCGACATTGCTGCATGGCACGATTTCCATTAACCGTCGCGTCCCATGTCCCTTCCCAGTTTTCTATCATAACTGGAGGTTTAAATCGCAACTGTCCCATTGGAGCTTTAGCATAGGGAATTCCTTTGAACACATGCATGTCGTTATCCGCGTAACCCCGGACTTTTCCATGACGCGTCTCAACTATCACACGCTCACCTCCTTGGTACCGTTTACTTTATTCTCTTGAGACCAAGTATAGCCTTGACCATACAAAGCGTCTAATACATAATGATTCATATAATCCATAGATTTAAGGTTATGAAACAACAAGATCAACGTGATAATTAAATGGTTTATTATGAACAGGAGGATTTACGTGGAGTTGTTACAATTGAGATACTTCTGCAAGGTTGCCCAGTGCGGTAGCATTACTCGGGCAGCCGATGAGTTCCATGTTTCACAGCCTTCGATTAGTAAAACCATTGCGCTTCTCGAGAAGGAAGTGGGCATGCAGCTATTCGATCGTCTGGGAAGAGGCATACAATTGAACCAGCATGGTGCTAAGTTCTACAAACATGCAATCGCAATTGTAAACCATGTCGATGATTCATTGCAGGAGTTAAAAGATACAACAGAGGAGCCCAGCGGAAAAATACGGCTACTTATCCTTGCTGCTTCCAACTTGATGCCCGATCTATTTATTAATTTTTATAAGATTTATCCTAAAATCAATCTGCAATTGGTGAGACGTGACAAGGATGAATCGTTGTTGTCGAACGACTGGGATTTATGTATCTCCGCAACTCCATCTCACTATCCTGAACTAGAAAGCACCTTGTTGCTAAAGGAGGATCTCGTTCTCGCCGTTCCATCCGATCATCCGCTAGCCAAGCGTAAAAGCATTCACCTCAGTGAGGCAGCCGATTATAAATTTATTAGCTATACAAAAGGGGCTAGCATACGGACACTTTCTGATAGTATTTGCCATTTCTCCGGCTTTCAACCCAATATTGTATTCGAGAGCGACAGCGTACAAACAGTTAAAGTCATGCTCCAGAATAAGGTGGGGATTGCGCTTATTCCTTCGATAACGCAGCGTTCCATCTTAAGTTCTACTATTATCCCTGTAGCAATTGAAAAACCTGAAAGCCATCGAGAAATTAACCTATCTTGGAGAGGCAATCGGTATATGTCCAATGCGACCAAGACGTTTAAAGATTATACTATCCAACTGTTTAAGACGATTAACAATCAGATTCCATAAAACTATAAATAACTACAAAAAAAATTAGCCGTAAATATATTTCCATAAGTTGCTAATCAATGATTTCTAGCAATCCTCCGCTTTTATGGAAAAATTGGTTAAAATATTCCCCTTTTGAATAAGCTCGAATGCAAAAGAAACCACACGGAGTTGTTACACTCACATGTGGCTTACGGGTTTTACTTAACTATGATTTTGTTACATGCCCCTAAAATCGTTCCCCTTCATTCATTAATGCTGCGCCATAAGCAGCTGCTGATAAACTCTGCCCTCAGCCAGCAGCTCCTGATGCGTGCCCGACTCCGCCAAGGCTCCCTGATCCATGACGAAAATCACGTCCGCATTCTCAATCGTAGACAGCCGGTGTGCGATCATGATCGTCGTCAATCCCTCGCGTCTGGCTTCAAGCTCCCCAAGCAGCTGCCGCTCCGTCTCCAGATCGAGCGCAGAGGTGGCCTCGTCCAGCACCAATATTTCGGGATTGGTAACAATCGCCCGAGCAATCGCAATGCGCTGACGCTGGCCCCCGGACAGCTTAATGCCCCGCTCTCCGATGTTGGTGGCATAACCTTCCGGCAGACCAAGTATGAAATCATGAATCTGCGCAATGCGGCAAGCCTCTTCCATATCCGTTACGGATACGCCGTCTCTGCCGAGCATGAGATTCTCACTGATCGTATCCGAGAACATATACGGATCTTGAAATACGATCGATACCCGCTTCGCCCATTCCTCGCGATTGTAAGCCCTCGCGTCCTTTTCGTTCAGCTTAAAATGTCCTAGCGACACATCGAAGAATCGTACCAGCAGCTGTGCAATGGTCGACTTTCCCCCGCCGCTCGTGCCTACGAACGCAATCTTTTGCCCGATCGGAAGCTCCGCCGTGAAGCCCCGAATGACCTCTGGAAGCTCAGGGGAATAACGGAAGCCTACCTGCTCGAACGATAGCTGATCGATCTTCCCTTCCATCCGGCTCTTCCCAGGATCAGCCTGCTCCAGCTCAAGAATCCGCTGCACGCGATCCACGTTCGCAAGCTGAGAGGACATACCCATAACGAATTGGAAAATATTATAGAAGGCATCTGCCATCTGGGTCGAGAACTGGAACAAAATGACGAACGTTCCGATCGACATCTGCTCACTAATGAGCTGCATGCCGCAATAACCAAGCACCACAATGCCAATGCCCCATTTCATCGGATCGCTGTACCGGATTTGGCGGTTCACCAGCTTGCCCTCGGCCATTACTTGTTCAAAATATTCGGCAAACATTTTGTTGTACAGCCTCGACTCCCACTTCAGCCGGTGGTATGCGACAACCTCGCGCGTTGATGCAACCCCCTCCTCGATCTGAATGAGCAGCGCCGTTCGCTTCTCCGCTACCTGCTTCGCCTGTGCCTTCAGCTTTGGCGTGAAATAATAACCAATCAGCACATATATCGCGCACAATCCCACAATGAGCAGCAGCAGTGTGGGACTGGCAAGACCGATAATCACCATGAGGATACAAAGATTCAATATCTCCTGCATGCCGCGCGGGATTTGCCAGCCCATAACACTCGCAGATATGAATAGATCCTGTGTGAAGGAATAGACGTATTTGCCCGTGCGCTCCTGCTGGAACCGCTCGATCGGAACGCCTTCGAGACGTTTGAGCATGCGGGAGAGCAGCGAGCGGCTGACCGCGAATTCATTGCGGACGAGGCTGCGGCTTGTCATCGTAAACATGAGCGAATAAATAAGTCCCGCCGCTGCAAATACGCCGATTACGATCGGCAGCAGCTCATATCTCCCTTTCGTGAATACGTCATCGATTAGTATTTTTTGCACATAAACCAGCGTATAGTTGGATACCGACTCTAGAGCTAGGTAGAGCAGCACCATCAAATACGTACCCTTTAGCATAACCGAGTTCGACCAAAAGATTTTAAGATACTTCATGCACCGCTCTCCCTTCCGCCGCTTCCAGCTGCCCCATTTCAAGCTCATATAGCAAGCCTTGACGTGCAATGAGCTCCTCATAGCTGCCAGACTCGGCCACTCTTCCTTTATGAATGACCACAATGCGGTCAAAATGCTTCACCGTAGACAGCCGATGCGCAATCGCAATCGTCGTTCGACCCTTGAGCACCTCGTCAAGAGCGCGCTGCACCTCATATTCACTCACGTTGTCCAGCGAGGAGGTCGCTTCATCGAGCAGAACGATAGCCGGCTGCTTCGCGAACATGCGTGCAATCGCTATACGCTGCTTTTGTCCGCCGGACAGCTTCATGCCGCGCTCTCCGACGAGCGTATCGTACCCCTCAGGCAGCTGCATGATGAAGTCATGCGCATAAGCTGCCTTTGCTGCTGCAATAACCTCCTCATCGCTCGCCTCGGGTTTGCCGAAACGGATATTCTCCTTAACCGATGAGCCGAATAGGTACGTTTCTTGGAAGACGTAGCCGATCGATTCGCGCAGGTGCTCCAGCGTCAATTGTCTAATCGGTACGCCGTCAAGCTTAATGACGCCTGACGTAGGATCATAGAATCGCCCGATCATTTTGAACATCGTCGTCTTGCCGTTACCGCTTGCGCCTACGAAAGCAACCTTCTCTCCGGGGCGAATCGTGAGCGAGAATCCATTAATTACGGGAGGCTGCTCCGGATATTGAAAACAGATATCCTCGAACACGAGGCCGCCGCGCACCTCAGCGAGCGTAATCGGATCAGCCGGGTCATCAATATCAATCTGCTTATGCATGAATCGGAACAACGGAATCGTCTGGTGAATAATGAGCTTCTGCTCGGTAAGCTGCGTGACGAGCAGCGTGAGGCGGAACATCGTCGTCATGTAGAGGAGCGTGAAGGCGATGAATCCACCTAACGTAATCCATTGATTCTGAACCGAATAGTAGCCGGCGATGAACAGAGCGATTGCTCCCAAATAAAACGTGAACCGCCGGAAGCTTCCCCGCCCGAAGCTAAACGTTGCTGCCAAGAGATAATCACACGACCAGTTTTTGTGCTTGCCGAGCGTCCGCTCATGGTACCAAGGCTGCGAGCCAAATGCACGGAACTCACGCAAGCCGGAGATACTCTCATACACGGCTTGGTTGTAGTCAATGCGGCCTTGGCCGGACTTCCTTCCGTACAGCGCAGCCTTCCGCTCGAAATACGGACCGAATAAATAATAAAGGCCGAATGTCGGCAGCATGATGAGACATAACCAGCCGCTGATGCTGAGCAGGAGCACAATGGCTACCATAATAAACAATAGGTTGTCGATGACGCTCGGCAGGACGTTCCGGTATATTTTCTGAACGGAAGCCACCTCGGAGTTGAACATGGACAGCGTTTCGCCTGCCGGATGCTGCTCATAATGCGCAAAGCCAAGCCTCCGCAAATGCTTGAAGATCGCTGTCTGCATATCGCGTGAAGCAAGCTCGCCAATCGTCCGCTGCAGCAGATTGCGATAATTTTTGGCGACGAGCATCAGTAAATTTACGGCTGTAAGCGCCGCCAATATGATCAAAAACAACGATTTATCCTTATTCGGAACGACGTGATCAATGATATATTGAATCATTTTTGGCGTCAGCGTTTCACCTGCGACCGCCATCGTGCCGCACGCGGCAAGCGCCGCGATTTGCTTCTTGTAGGGCAGCAGAAAACGAAGTGCCCACACGTAAGAGCGCCCTGATTCATCTAGCTCCGCCTTTTGTTTTTGCTTATCATGCTGTTTCCGCGTTCGGTTGTTACCCTCGTACGCTTGCCGCGCTGCCTCCGATTGTTTTTCTGTTTTTGGCATCGATATCCCCCCTAGGTACTCGCTCAAAAAGCATTATGCCGCATCCTAAATTCTGTAAGCCAGCTACCAATCATAATTCCGTCTGCCCTTCTTTGTCAATGCATGAATTGCTTATAATCGTTTTGTACCATGCTCTGCGGATTCTGACCTATGAACGAGCAGAAAGCCCGATCATGGGCTGCAATGCCCCATAATCGGACTTTCAATAATCGTTGCGATGTCGCATATTTCGGCTAAAGCTCCACCATCGCTTTAATAACCTTCGATTCCGGCTTCAACCAGCCTTCGAACTCGCTGATCATCTCTGTAAACGGCACGCGATGGGTAATAAAGCTCTCTACGTCGATGCTTCCGCTCTGCACAGCCTCCTGTACCGCTGCGAAATCCTCAATCGTAGCGTTGCGGCTGCCAAGCAGCGTCATTTCCCGCTTATGGAATTCAGGATCATGGAAGGAAATATCCGCCTTGACCAGTCCCACGTAAACCAGCTTGCCGCCATGTGCAACGAAGCCGAACGCATCCTGCATCGAGCGCATATTGCCGGTTGCATCGAAGACAACGGTTGGATACTCGCCATCCGTTAATTCGGAAAGCCGCTCCTTCACGCTTTGCAGCGCGTTCACTGTCTCATCTACCTTCGCCCAGCGCTTGCAGAAGGCGAGCCGCTCTTCTTGAATATCCATGGCGATTACACGTGCTCCGCGATGCTTGGCAAATGCCATTACGCCGAGGCCAATGGGTCCCGATCCGATTACAAGGACCGTCTCGCCTGCGCGCAGCTCAGCGCGCCGTACGGCATGTGCCCCGATGCTGAGCGGTTCCAGCACAGCAGCCTGGTCAAGCGTCAAATTATTCGTCACAAGAAGATGCGTCAGCGGAACCGCAATCTGCTCTCTCATGCCTCCGTCGATATGCACGCCAAGCACCTTCATATCCGTGCAGCAGTTCGTTTTCCCATAACGGCATGCGATGCATTCCCCGCAGTGCATGTAAGGAATGATGCTGACCTGATCGCCTGCCTTAATGGCATCCTGCGCATCATCTGCCTGTTCGACAATCCCGGCAAGCTCGTGGCCAAGCACTCGCGGGTAAGAGAAGAAAGGCTGGTTTCCCTTATACGCATGAAGATCGGTACCGCAAATACCGATGCGCCTAATCCGAACGATGGCCGTTCCGGGCAGCAGCGCCGGCTCCTCCTGCTCCACTAGCTTAAGCTGGTCGATTTGTTCACATACAATGGCTTTCAACTGGCAGCTCTCCCTTTATACGTTCACGCTCGTATTGTATTCTTGCAGCCCGCTGATCCAGCTTCGGTTGCGTATCGGTTCTAGAATGGCAAGCACTTCGGACAGCAGCGCTTCATCGATCGGCTCATCCAACCATTCGATATTTTTGCGAATATTATCCGGATTTGCCGTACTCACCAGAGTCGTCGGTATGCTTTCGTTTGCTGTGGCGAATTGTACGGCAAGCTTCGTGATGTCCGCGCCTTGAGCCACGCAGTAGTCAACGGCCTGCTTGCATGCAGCGCGAATTTCATCCCCTGCGGGATGCCAGTCTGCAAGCGCTCGATTGCCGAGCAATCCCATCGACAGCGGCGAAGCGCTGACTAGTCCGACCTGCTTTTGCTCCAGCAGCGGCACAATGTCCAGCAAGGACGTGTCATTAAGCGAATAGTGGCAGTAGGACAGCACCGCATCCAGCTCCGTATACGCCAGTGACTTCTCGAATACCGACAGCGGAAGGCCTGAAACGCCTTTGAAGCGAATCTTGCCGGACTGCTTCAGCTTATCAAGAGCAAGGAACGCCCCCTCTGCTACCTGCTCGAACGGAGCGAACTCTATGTCATGCAGAAACAAAATATCAATATAATCGGTGTTTAGACGCTGCAAGCTTTCATCGACGCTTTGAATGATGCGCTTCTCGGAGAAGTCGAACTCCTCCGCTCCGTAACGCCCTGCTTTCGTACTCAAAATAAAGCGATCCCGCGAAATTTCCGCTATCGCCTTGCCTAACACCGACTCCGCCTTGGTCAAACCGTAATAGGGCGAGACGTCGATTAAATTAATGCCCATGTCGACGGCCGTATGCACCGTTCGTACGCTCTCGGCATCATCCGTCTCTCTGAATACGGAACCAAGCGATGAAGCGCCAAAGCTAAGCGCCGACACCTCCAGCCCCGTCTTTCCAAGCTTCCGATAGTTCACAATCATCTACTCCTCATTGCGGGAAATGTAATCCTGTTGCCTTTTACAAAATAACGCCATCCTTAAAGATCGCGATTTCCTTGAAGCCGTTGCGCTCATTATTCGTCTGAATCTCGCCTGAGGCGAGACTGATCAGCTGCTCCCACAGCTCATCGGTCAGCATCTCCATGCTCTTGTCCTCAAGCAGTTGCCCCGCATTGAAATCGATCCAGTTCTTTTTCCTTCCGGCAAGCTCGCTGTTCGTCGCAATCTTCACCGTCGGCACCGGACCGCCGAAAGGTGTGCCTCTGCCTGTCGTGAACAGCACGATATGCGCTCCTCCCGCGGATAAAGCCGTTACCGATACTAAGTCATTGCCCGGCGCTTCCAGAAGATTAAGTCCGCTGCTCGTTATACGTTCGCCGTAAGGTACCACATCCTGTACAATCGCATGGCCGCCCTTCTGCGTACAGCCTAGCGATTTTTCCTCCAGCGTACTAATCCCGCCTGCCTTGTTGCCCGGTGACGGATTCTCATAGATTTCCTGATCATGCTTAATGAAATATTGCTTGAAGTCATTGATAAGATGAACGATTTTGTCAAAAACCTGCTCATCCGCCGCCCGGCCCATCAGGATCTTCTCCGCGCCGAACATTTCCGGTACCTCGGTAAGAATCGCCGTACCTCCTGCTTCGATCAAACGATCGGATACCGCGCCTACAAGCGGATTTGCCGTTATGCCGGACAATCCGTCAGAGCCGCCGCATTTAAGGCCAAGCTTCAGCTTCGATACCGGAACCGGCTCGCGCTGGAAGCGCTCCGCATACAAGACTAACTGCTCAACAAGCTCGAGCGCTTCCTCAATCTCATCCTCTGCCTCCTGCGACTTAAGAAACTTCACTCGCTCCGGGCTATGCTCGCCGATCGCTCGCTTGAATGCATCGATTTGATTATTCTCGCAGCCGAGGCCGATAACGAGCACGCCTGCCGCATTCGGGTGGTTCACCAGCGAAGCAAGCAGCTTCTGCGTGTGCACCAGATCATCGCCGAGCTGCGAGCAGCCGAACGGATGGGCGAAATGGTATACGCCATCTACGCGTCCATCATAAAGCGCATGTGCTTTCCGCGCTACGATTTCACAGGTCTTGTTAATGCAGCCGACTGTATTAATAATCCATATCTCGTTGCGAATCCCGACATCGCCGCTCTCGCGTACAAAGCCTTGGAAGGTGCGTTCTGCATCTTGAGCTGCTGACCCAAGCTTCCCGCTGCCTCCGCCCGCTATATCACCTTGCTCTATTGCAATCTGCTCATACTTGTAATCGAGAACACCCTTCAAGCCCGTTCCCATATTATGCGTATGCACCCAGCTGCCAGGCTTGATATCCTCCTTCGCCACCCCGATCGAGTAGCCGAACTTGAGCACATGCTCTCCCGTGCGGACTGCCTTCGTCAGCACCTTATGGCCTTTCGGCACCTCTTCCTGCAGCACAAGCTCTGCGCCGTTCTCAAGCGTCAGCATATCCCCCTTGGCAAAAGGCTGAAGCGCTATAACGACATGATCCTGCTCATGTAATCGAACCCAGCTATTCATTGGCGCGACGCTCCATTTCCTTAAGTTCTATGCTGACTGCATCCGCCAGGGCTGGCCATTCGGCAGCCAAATCACGCCCCCAGACGCTTTTTAAACCAAGCAGCTCCAACGTTATCCGCTCCTGAGGCCAGCTCTGCTTCCCTGCCTCTGCCCAGACGCCTGCAACGGCTTCCAGCAGAGCAGCATCATCGCGTACTGTATACGGAACGCCGCTCAACGTACGGCCTTCGAAACCCGCATCGGCGCGTAGCACCTTGTAATAGCGCAACAAGCCGGCCATCCCTGCAGCAAGACCGCTCGGAACCTTATTACCGCCTATATAATAAAGCAAAGAAGGCAGCAGCCTTACTTTGAATTTGCTCAAGCTGTTCATCGCAATATCCGCAAGCCTGTGGCGGATAAACGGATTCAGGAAACGCTCATAAACATCTCCCGCATATGCCTTCAGCTCATCCTCGCTCATTCCAACCAGCGTCGGAATAATTTCCGTCTCCACAGTGTGACGTACAAGACTGCCAAGCACCGGATGCTCCATCGCTTCTCGTACCTGTTCAATGTCATGCAGCAAGCCGAGCGGCGTCATAAGCGTATGCGCGCCATTCAGAATACGAACCTTGCGCAGCTGGAACGGCTTCAGATCGTCGACCCAGTGTACGTTCAGCCCCGCTTTCTGCAGCGGCAGCACTGCTTCAAGCTCCGATCCACCTTCAATTGCCCATAAGTGATAAGGCTCAGCCGTCGTCAGCATCGAATCCGAATACTCCCATTCACTGAACCAAGCATCTGCTTGCTCCTGCTCCGGGTACCCCGTCACAATACGGTCCACCAGCGAATTCAAGAATCGGTTATGCAGCGTCACCCATTCCTTGAAAGCTTCAGAATAGCCAAAATCATCGCTATAGCGCAGCACGCAGCTGCGAAGCTCGTCGCCGTTTCTCTCCAGCAGCTCGCATGGCAAGCATATCAAGCCGCGCTCCGGATCTCCGGCGAAATGAACAAATCTCCGGTGGAGCAGCTGCGTCAGCTTGCCTGGGAAAGATTGCACCGGCTGTCCTTCCACCATCGCTTCCGGCCGATAGGCGAGTCCCGCTTCTGTCGTATTCGATACGATAACCTGCAAATCTTCGCTCTCGCCCAAAGCGAGATAACGCTCCCACTCCGAGTACGGATCGAATACGCTCCCGAAAACGGAAATCACCTCGGTACGCTCCACGCTTTGTCCGTTTTCCAACCCGCGAATAACTAGCGTATACAGCCCGTCTTGGCCTGCCAGCGCTTCGATTTTCGGTTTCCCGCCCGGACGAGGCTGCGTAACCGCGATACTTCCCTCATATAAGCCTTGCTTCTTGCATTCTTGAATCATCCAATCAAAAAAGCCGCGCAGAAAGTTGCCTTCGCCAATCTGCAGCACCGTTATTTTTGCCTGCTTCGATGCTTCATATAACCGCGCTGCTTCCTCATTTAGCACACCCTGCTGCAAGGTCCTCATAGTCGGTAAAACTCCTTCGCGTTTAGTCCGAACAGCCGAGCTCGTTCTGCTGGCGTCCAGCTGCCTTGCAGTGCATGCTCAAGCACCTCGACCACCTCGTCATAGCTTGCAGCTAGCAAGCTGACTGGCCAATCGCTGCCATACATCACCCTGTCCGTTCCGAATACATCCACCACGTGCTCGATATACGGCTTGAATGCTTCAGGCTTCCAATTCTCGTGGTCAGCCTCGGTTACCATGCCAGACAATTTGCAATAGATTCCGGGATGCGCAGCTAGCTGCGCCATCTGTGTTTTCCACGGCTCCATCACCCCGTCTTTGATTCTCGGCTTGGCGATATGGTCTATGACCCCATGCAATCCCGGTACCTGATCCAGCAGCTTAACCAAAGGCTCCAACTGATGCGACACGACCAGCAAATCGACAGGCACCCCCTGCTCCGCAAAAAAAGTGAGCGCTTCCACATAAGCCGGTGAAAGGATCTCGTTTGCGTCTGTCATGCCCTGAATCATCAAGCGAAAGCCAACAAACTTCGGATGCTCAGCGAATCGTTCATAATGCTTCCTATAATTCGGATCGGTTATATCCAGCCATGCGACAACGCCAAGGATGGTAGGCTCCGATTCACTTAGGGCAAGCAAATAATCCGTCTCTGCCAGCGTCGCCGCCGCTTGTACGACAATCGAGCCGTCCAACTGATGTTTATTTAAAAGAGGCTCCAAATGCTGAGGCAAAAAGTCTCTGTACAGCACTGGCAGTTCCGGCGTGATCCAGCCGTAATCCCCGCGTTCAATGCTCCAATAATGCTGATGCGCATCCAATCTCATCTATTCCGCCTCATTTCTAGCAGATTATCTTCTTCCTTATTATAAAAAACAATTTAGAGGTATTAAATATGCAATCATCGCATATTTGTACTCTATTTTGATATTTGTTACAATCGAGATGACAAATACGAAAAAAGTGGGTGACCCCGTGAATCCATATCGCAAAAGGTTTGACGCCATGACTCCGTTTCCCTTCGAATGCGTCTACCGGGATACCAAAAGCGCGCAAAACGAGCTGCCCGACCATTTCCATGATTGGTACGAGCTTGTTTACATTTATAGCGGCAAAGGCACCTTCTTTGTCGATCAAACCTTTTATGATGCTGTGGCAGGCGACATCTTCCTCATTCCCGGCAATACCATCCACCGTTCCTTCCCGGACCCGGATGAGCCAAAAACGTCTACCGCGCTGTTTTTTAACGCTTCGCTCGTGCACGGCGCGCCGCTTGGCGACTCCTTCTCTTATTTGCGCTGCTTTGAACAAGCAAAACGCCAAAAGCGCTACCGCCTATCGGCGGAAGCCGATGTTGAACGGCAAACGATCGTCGCGCTTATGGAGAGCATTCATCAAGAAGAATCGGGCAAGCTGCCCGGTTACCGTCAAGCCGTGCTTCTTCACCTGCAGCACATTTTGCTGCTGCTAGGCCGTACTCTGCCTTCCGTACAAGTTCCGGCGGTTTCCTCATCCGCACCAAGCTGGATGACAGCCATTCTGACCTACATCGACAGCCATCCCGGCAGCCCTCTCGGCCTCGCACAGTTGGCCAAGCGTGCGGCCGTCACTCCTGCTCATTTCTCGCGCGTCTTCAAGAAGCTTACAGGCATGAATGTGACCGAATACGTCACGACCAAACGAATTATCCGCGCCAAGGAGCTGCTCACGGAGAGTGACGTTAACGTCGCCGAGATTGCCGAGCAATGCGGCTTCGAGAGCCTTCCGCATTTCCACCGCATGTTCAAGAAACTAACGGGCATGACCCCCTCCCATTACAAAAGAAGCGAAAATTGATAGAATTGACGGTTATCATTCGCGGATGCAAGTTGTCCGACTCTCTCATAAACTATCTAGCAATGACAAAGCTGCTGGCAGGGAGGGAATGCAATGGTTCGTTCAAACGTCAAAACAATCAAATACCGCGTCGGTAAAAACAATTACCTCATTATTAATATCTATCAGACCGCAGAAGCAAGCGCCCAGCAGGGCAATGTACTAGCAAGCAACGCAGCTACCGTGCAAATTTTCAAAAATCAAAAACGCAAATAAAAGCAGTGCACACAAGCCAAACGCCATCGCTTCGCTTGAAGGGAGGTGAGAACATGTCATTCAAAAACAAACATTACAAACAAGGCAACTCCGTCAAAAAAGACAATGGCAAAACCTTCGTCAATGTGAAACAAGGCGCTAACGCCTCCATCAATCAAGGTGGCAATGCATTCGCAATCAACGCATCCGACATCGGTGTCGTTCGCGTTCGTCCCGGCCAGCAATAATCTGTTGCATTCGCCCAGCCCGCCCATGCGCCAGAGATAGTCCCGCCCTACTAAGCATCCTACCTCATCTATACTCATGCAAAAAGGACTCGCCGTAAGGTCATTGACCTTTCGACGAGTCCTTTTTTGTTGACAATTCTACCTTTCACCCATGATGTTCTGGCATGCTATGCCCCGAACAGCCTCATGAGCAGTATGCCGGCAAAAGCAAGCGATATACCTGTTATCTCCAGCGGCGTGAACCGCTCCTTCACGACAAAACGCGTGTAAAGCAATACGATCAGCACATTCAGCGCGGTAACCGCCGATACGAGTCCCGCTTTGCCGAGGTCGAATGCCGTAACGATCAGCATCATGCCCACCGCGTTCGTCGTTCCAACCGCCAAACCTACCGTAAATGTTCGTTTAGCCGTCCAAAATGCTGGTTCCCGGCCTGCTGAAACATATTGTGAAGTTGCGACTCGTCCGAGATGACCCGAATCTCCAAGCGCAAGCGCTCGCTTACCGCGTTCGCTCTGCAGGTCCCGAAGCCACCAAAGTCCGAAACAAGTCGCACCCGTAACAAACATAAAAAACATGGTAGGGAACAGATCCGCTTCCATCAGTGTCGACCATTTCCCTGACAGATCATTGGCAGCAAACAGCAGTATCGCTAACAGCCCCCACTGCGCACCTTGCAAATTGCGCAGGGAAATATCATTTGATAGACGCACCAGCAGCACGCCGCCGATTATCACAACGAATGCGATCAGCTGCATCGCATGAAGCTTCTCCTGCCATAATCCAAATGCAACGATGACGACAACAACGGACGGAAGTGCCGTCAATATAGCGACTAGCGATGCCTTCCCTACCGCAAAGCCCTTGAACATGCTTGCGTTGGCTCCAAAAGAAAATAACCCCATTTGTATGCCGATAAGCGCCGCAATCGTCCAATGCGATGAGAATACAAGCGCACAGATTCCATTTACAATAGCACCCATGCTGAACGTGCCGCATAGCAATAGATTGCGATTTATCGGCTTCTGGCTGGTCCAATGATAGAGAATACCTCGCAAGCCGAAACAAAGGGCGGCGAACACCGAATAAGTTAGCCACATGCGAACGAATCGCCCCTCTCTGAGATCAAGCCTATATGGCTGATAAACATAATAGGACCTATCATATCAAGCGGAGCCGCATTTGTCTGTATCCAATCAAAGGCAATCGCCTCAATCAAGCTGTATAAGAAGCATTAAAGCAATCAGCCGCTGATCAAAAAGAAAAGCCGTTTCGAGGGATCCTTCTCGGACCTTCGAAACGGCTTGTCGTCCTGATGCCTTATATCAAGTTGGATTGCGTAAGCAAATGTTGGATCATGACTGCGGTCTCGGCACGGGTTGTCAACGCTTTGGGAGCAAGCAACATGTCGTTCTTGCCCGTCACGATGCCCGCCTTTATGACATTCGCCGTGGCGTCAATTGCCCACTTAGACACTTCATCTCTATCGGAGTACAATTGAAGGATATCTCCCCCCGCAAGGTCAACAGACAATCTCGTGATTTGAATGGCTCTGTCGATGATCGCCATCGCTTGCTCGCGTGTGATTCGATCATTTGGCCTGAAGGAGCCGTCTTCAAATCCGTTTATCAATCCATAAGCATGCGCCGTATGAATAACACCATTATACCAATCATCCGCCGAAACGTCCGTAAAAGCGTCTGTCCCCTTCTCCGGACTTAGACCTAAGCCCCGAACGACGATCGCAGCGAACTCGGCACGCGTAATCGCTCCGTCGGGATTAAACAACCCTTGGCCCGTACCTTCGATAATCATTCGCGAACCCATGTCATTGACCGCAACTTTTGACCAGTGTCTCTCTACGTCGCGGAAAGTGACGGGATTCCATACCAGCGCGTAGTCGCTGTTCGTCAGACTGTTGATTACCGCAGCGTATCTTTTCCCGTCGGCGGTAACTTTGGTAGGCACGTGCCGCACCGTTCCGTCTTCCTCCACAACGACGCCGGTCGTTATACGATTCGGATCCGTTCCTTCCGGAAGGGTGATCGTACGTTCCACGTACGTTTCAAACTTGGACACGTTGACGAGAATACCGCCATATTCCGCTATAATTGTGAACCGAAGCGGAGGAGCTTCTAGCTTGACGCCATTTGCGGCCACCGTTTCTGTCACCTTCTTCAGTGAACTTCCCGGAAGCGCAGAAACCTCGAGTCGTATTTTAATATCGTTTATTGATACCGAATTGCCCAATTGCTTGGAAATAGACTCGATGTCTATTTGTCCAGGTCGGATGGAATAACTCCCTTTGTCAGTTTGAAGCACGAGAACAGCTTGATGGTTCTCGAGATCCTTGAACATTTGACCATTCATTTCGGCGATCACCGCATCTTGCACGGATGTAAGCTCGATTACGACCCGGGCGTTCTTACCTTCCTTCGCGAGGCTCTCCGCCAATTTCCGCTGATCAAATGTTACAATCGTTAACGATTGATCAAGCAGCGTTTTTTTGGTGGCTGTTGCGAAATTCATTTCTTTCCCGTTGACAAGTCCTAATCCGCTGTTCGATGTTCCAGCGTTCGACGATCCGCCATCCGACACAACCGGCGCCGATGGAATAACGGCACTCGTTTCGGTGGAGTTAACACTTGAGCCTGCCGCATTTATTGCTTTGACGGCAAATGTATAACCCGTGCCGTTGCTTAGTCCTGTGAAGGTAATCGGACTTGTTGTTCCGTGTTTAACCAGATTGCCCGGCATAGCGACAACCTCGTAACCCGTAATCGCGCCACCACCGTTGTCGGCCGGAGCCGTAAACGTAATCGTGGCTTGCCCGTTACCTGCAACCGCGGTCACTTCCGTCGGCTCGCCGGGTACGGTTATCGGCGTCATAGAAATTTGATTGGAATAAGGACTTTCCAAGCTGCCGTTCAACGCCTTGACTTCAAAGTAATAGGTCGTACCGTTCGTCAGCCCCGTCACTTCTACCTGTGTCAGGGAAGCAAGAATCGAATTTACTTCTACGCCATGTGTTCCTTCTGTATCGCTTTGATAGATTTTGTACTCGGTAGCGTGATTGACGTCGTTCCATTCCAACGTAACCTTCCCGTTGCCGGCTGAAGCTGTCAGGACCGGAGCTTGTGGCGGAGAGTTCACCGTCAACGTTACGCCGTTTGACGTTGCGCTAGGCACCGCTGCACCAGTCACGATGACTCGGTACATATATCCGTTCATGTCAGACGTTGCGGCGGAGATCGTCAACGTAGACGTTGTCGCTCCGCTGTACGGGCTGCCGTTCGTGATGTTCGTGTAGCCCGATCCCGTATCCACCTGCCACTGAAAACCTGTCGCGTTGCTTGCTACCACGGAGAACGTCGTGTTCGCTCCCGCTGCTATTGAAGAGTTGCTTGGCTGGCTCGTTATCGACGGCGGCGGCGTKACCGTCAGCGTTACGCCGTTTGACGTTGCGCTTGGAACCGCAGCACCAGTCACGATGACCCGGTACGTATATCCGTTCATGCCAGACGTTGCGCCGGTGATCGTCAACGTCGACGTGGTCGCTCCACTGTACGGGCTGCCGTTAGAAATATTCGTGTAGCCCGATCCCGTATCCACTTGCCACTGGTAACCTGTCGCGTTGCTTGCCGTMACGGAGAATGTCGTGTTCGCTCCCGCTGCTATTGAAGAGTTGCTTGGCTGGCTCGTTATCGACGGCGGCGGCGTTACCGTCAGCGTTACGCCGTTTGACGTTGCGCTAGGCACCGCTGCACCAGTCACGATGACCCGGTACATATATCCGTTCATGCCAGACGTTGCGCCGGTGATCGTCAACGTCGACGTGGTCGCTCCGCTGTACGGGCTGCCGTTGGWAATATTCGTGTAGCCTGATCCCGTATTCACTTGCCACTGGTAACCTGTCGCGTTGCTYGCCGTCACGGARAATGTCGTGTTCGCTCCCGCWGCTATTGAAGAGTTGCTTGGCTGRCTCGTTATCGACGGCGGCGGCGTTACCGTCAGCGTTACGCCGTTTGAYGTYGCGCTAGGCACCGCTGCACCAGTCACGATGACTCGGTACATATATCCGTTCATGCCAGACGTTGCGCCGGTGATCGTCAACGTMGAYGTRGTCGCTCCGCTGTACGGGCTGCCGTTCGTGATGTTCGTGTAGCCTGATCCCGTATTCACTTGCCACTGGTAACCTGTCGCGTTGCTTGCTACCACGGAGAACGTCGTGTTCGCTCCCGCTGCTATTGAAGAGTTGCTTGGCTGGCTCGTTATCGACGGGGCAACCGGAGCCGGAGCTAAATTCGCAACGGCAATTAAATTATCAATTCCGATAGCTCCGCTGATTGTGTATGGTCCGTTCGCACGAATTCGGAAAGCGTCGATTCCGATAAAATCACTATCATTCGATACATCAAAAGTGACCAATGTACCCGAGTTCGAAGCATTAATGACCGTTTGGGCTAGCGTTGCGCCCGGCACTGGATTCCCATTGCGGTAACCGACTAACTCGGTAAGCACACTAGTGGCTTCGTTTACTCCATCAATGGTAATGTCTACCGAATAAAGATTGAATGGATGACCGTCATGCCTGGATACGTCCGCATGCGTCAAATTCGTAGCTCCGCTCTGCGTACTGCCATACAGCAAGGGCGTTGCTCCTGTAAAAGGTTCTATGCCAATATCCGCATCAGCCGCATCATTCGATGCATATAAAGTGAAATCGTATCCTTTAATATCCAAAGCTTTTAAACCTTGATCAGCGGCTTGAGGCGCATCTGCGACCAAGCCCACATAACTACCACTATATAAAGAGTCAAAAGTGATGATCGGTTTTCCGATCTCTATGTCGTTAATTGCGATCCACATGTCATTATTTTGGGGGGTTATTCTTATTTCATCTACATTTTCAAAGATGGCAGGTGATAGCCCGTTGCTTTGATTGAATGTATTCTCATAATCATTTTGAGCTATATCCAGATTAACCGAGCCAGTAGGCGCCCCGTTATCAAAACCCGTTACTTTAATATTACCGATGCCATAATCGCTCACAAAAAACGAACGAAAATCAAAATTTATCGCGGAGTCTCCACTTTTTATCGTAATTAAGGTAGACTCGGCACTATCGTCGTAACTTGCAGCAATTGCGTCTGTTGTATAGGGCACCTCATGGCTCCACGTAAAACCATCCCCACTTGTAATTTGCAGCTCCGTCCACGGAATCGAAGCCGATCCACCCTGACCAGCAGTTACCGTAGCCCCCTCAAAATCATCATCATTCGTAAAGGTAACAACGCTTGACGTTGGAGCAGCTTGCACTGAGTAAACAGGCAAATAGGAACAGAGCAACACGATTGCCAACATAGTAGATAATGTCTTACGGCCGAGCATATTCTTTAAACGATGCATGTACATGACCTCCGCTGTCGATTCTGCCAATTTCGAATTGGCGACGTTTTTTCACTTATTCGACAGAATGAGACAATTTTCCTGCTAAATTTAGGAAAAAAGTATACATTTATCAGAAGTCGCCATAAACTCCGATAGCACCCTCGGCCCCAATGGAAATTGTGGAGACCGTTTGTTGGTAAGGTTATAGTCTTAGTCGCCTCTTATATCGTAAAAATAAATAGATTGGCTGAATATAGCATGGACCTTATAATAGCGATAGAGACTGTTCCGCGTTTCTGGCAACCGTTATCATTACATAGCGAATAAGGGGATTTCAATGGCACAAGCTGCAAAAAGACCGTACATACCCGAGCTCGATCTCGTAAGAGCATTCGGCATTTTGGCGGTAATTATGATTCATGCTACTTCATCGGTCGTAGCCTCCTACGATCACCAGGCTGCGCTTTATCCGCTTTATGTTTTTTTAAACACCGCCGCCAAATTCGCGGTTCCCGTTTTCATTTTTTTAAGCGGCTTCGTGCTCTTTTACAACTACTATGACAAACCCTTCACTGCTGGAACAATCGGACAGTTTTACAAAAAAAGAATGTCCAAAATTTTAATACCCTTTTTACTGTTTTCAGTCTTTTATTTTGCCTATACGCGATATGTGCAGTTCGGATTTGTAGACGTGCAAACCTTTATCGGTTACTTCACGACAACCAAGTTTCTGAACATGCTGCTGTCCGGGAAAACGTATACGCATCTCTATTTCGTCATAATCATTATTCAGTTTTATGCGATCTCACCGCTTCTCCTGTATGCGGTTAAGAAATTCCCTTTTCTCAGCAAGCATATCGTCTGGATTGGGATGCTCGTGCAGTGGTTGTTTGTTTATAAGCTGGCCGGTCAATGGGGGGTCAAAAGCCCAGGCAGCTATTGCTTTACCTATATGCTTTATTTCACGGCTGGCGCGTTCATCGGCATTTATTACATGAAGCTGGCACCGTGGATCAACCTTGCAAGAGATACAGCGACCCCTCGCAAAATAGCAGCAGCGATTGGCATGTGGGCACTGTTCCTTGCATCAAGCCTGCTTCTCTTCTACTTTCATTACGAGAATAGGCTCTATAAAACAGCCGTTATTAATACCGATTTATTAGAGATGATTGACGAGGTTCGCTGCATTACGGCAGGCATCCTGCTGCTGCAGGTCTCCTACTCGGTATACGCAGCGTGGAACAAAGCCGTAGTACGCGCCCTTGTCCATATTGGCGCAACATCCTTTGGCATTTATCTGGTTCATCCCTTTATCTTGAATCTGTACCGCAAGACCAGCTCCATAGGCGATCCAATTCTCTACCATGCCTGGGTGGTTGGCGGCTTCCTCGCCGCACTCCTTATTCCATGGGCCATCGTTTCGCTTAGCGCTCCGATCAAATGGCACTGGCTGCTGTTCGGTCCGCTTCCGACCCGCAAGAAGAAGACCAACGCTCCCGTACAACCGGGAATCGAAGCCTAAACCAAAAAGCCGTCCGGTCGCTTTCACGAAGAGAACGGACCCCAAGCGTGAGATAGAATAAAACACCTTTAAGTTGAGGATGCGACTATTGTAAAATAATCGTACAATTTGGAGGTGTTTTTGCTTGGAATCAAGAGCGAGTTCCCCCGTAGGGACTGTCTACTTAATTAAGGCAAGGTCAATGGCTATGTCTACGTATACCAAATCAAGTAATATGATTATAATAGCCTCACCACATAAAAGGCTGGCTTCAACAGCCCGCGGAAGGAAGACAACTCTCCATTGAAAGCAACTGTGAATGTACAAGAGCACATACTGGTTTGGAATTATGCAGCGCTCAAAATCATGGATGTTCGACATATCAGCATACAGGCCGGCGAGCGCGTACGCCCTTACCTGTTCCCTGCCAGCGCCTTTCTATACGTAACGCATGGCAGTGCAACCATAATTATGGACGGAAATGAGCATGCCGCTAAGCGTTTCTATATGCTACATGGGGGCAAGGGAACCAGTCTAGAAATCATCCTAACAGATGAATCCTTACACTATTATCTGATTTTTTATAAAGCCTCCTTACCGCTATCAGGCGAGCAGTATACACTTCGACATACGGACCGACAATTGCCATTCCAGCTCCAGTATGGTTTTATTCCGCTCCATCCTGCCATCCTCTACGAACTGGCTGAGCGAATGCTAGGCGAATGGCTTG
This sequence comes from Paenibacillus sp. 2TAB23, assembly GCF_052115165.1. Taxonomy (NCBI): domain Bacteria; kingdom Bacillati; phylum Bacillota; class Bacilli; order Caryophanales; family Paenibacillaceae; genus Paenibacillus; species Paenibacillus sp. 2TAB23. The sequence continues at coordinate 64,337 of NZ_JBFRGD010000015.1, read as the reverse complement.
TACAGGGACGCTTGGAGCGGCTTCATGTCAAAACACTATTCTATCAATTTGTACATGAGCTGCTTCGCCAAATGGATCAACAGCAGGTCAGCATCGTTAAGCCTAACCTTGCCTCCCAGCTTATTCGTTTTATGCAGGAGCACTATGCAGAGCCGCTGACCCGAGAAACGCTCGCGCACACATTCCACTACAGCGTACCTTATCTGTCCAAGCATTTCCGACGCGAAACTGGCGCAAGTATAATCGATTACTTAATCCGCATTAGGATGGACAAAGCAGGAGCGCTTCTGCAGCAGACCGATTTATCGCTGAAAGAGATCGCAGCAAGCGTCGGATATGGAGACGTATCCTATTTCATCAGAATGTTCAAAAAGCATACCGGAATAACACCAAAGCAATTCAAGGATGAGTCCGTACAAGCAGTGAAAGGCTCTTATCGTCCTATCATTAGGCTTGGATCATCTATTGTTCCGCGCAGACTTCGTCGTTATATTGATATTAGAAATGATAATCATTATCAATATAGCGAAAAAGGAGATTTACTGATGTATAGAAGCAAATTACCTGTAGGGATTACGTTGTTGCTGTGCCTGACTCTATTGCTTAGCGCATGCTCCGGACCAACGAACGCGAATGGGGGGAATAGCAATACGCTAAGCCCAACTGTAGGCGCAGAGAGTAATGCCAGCAATTCCAGCAATGCAGCAATTGGAAATACAACCGGCAGCTCGGAGATGGTAACCTATTCAGCTGTTAATGGCGATGTGCAAATCCCTAAAAACCCTCAAAGGATCGTTATGGTGGCAGGAGCCTTCACGGGACATTTGCTAGCGCTTGGCCTAAAGCCTGTCGGGACCGGTGATGAGTCCTTCAACGGCTATACAGAAGGAAAGCTGGACGACGTTGTCAACATTGGCAATGATGTTCCATACGAGAAAATAATGGAGCTGCAGCCGGATTTAATTGTAGTCTGGAACGACGCTGAAACGATTGAGAAGCTGTCCAAAATCGCGCCGACCGTCGCTGTTGAATACGGAATACCTCTGCGGGAGCAATTGATGGATTTCGGAAAGATGACAGGTAGAGAAGATCAGGCGAAGGCATGGATTGCTGAGTGGGATGCTAAAATTGCCGAGTACAAACCAATCGTGGAGCAAGCGGTAGGTGATCGCACCGTTTCGATCTTCGATTCGGGAAGCGCCAAGGAATTTTATGCCTACGGCAGCTTTGGCAGAGGCGGAGACATTATTTATGGCGAGTTCGGTCTGAAGGCACCTCCGATTATTCAGAAGGAAGCCATAGACAGCGGTCAGGGCTGGGCCAAGCTATCGCTTGAGCTGTTGCCGGAATACGCAGGAGATTATATCTTTATTAGCGGGTGGACGGGCGATGAGAATGCGGCTCCGGTTTTTGAAGGCAGTATCTGGGATAGTCTTCCGGCTGTCAAAAATAATCACGTTTATCGCGAGAACAGCCGCGGCTTCGTGTTAAGTGACCCGATTTCGTTGGAAGCTCAGCTTACATTTGTTGTAGACAGCTTAACAAAAACGGAGTGAAATTCAGTAGACGAGCGGTCTGTGAGCGGTTCATCTAAGATCTACGGATCGCCGCAAATCACAAAGAATCATCTACCACCTGACCAGATAGCTAGCCGAGGCCAAAAAGGCTGTATTCGAATATATTGAGCTTTTCTACAATCGGCGGAGAACGCATATCTGAGAAATAAAGCCAGACATTCTCACTTAGAGAATAGTCTGGCTCTATTTCTGTTAAGAGGTGTTTCTATTACGAGAGGCTCAACCTCTCCTCATACAGCCTTATCTTAAGACAACCGATGAATCGACCATACCGTATCTGCTGTTAGAGTTAGGGTTAAACCGTTAGCTTCATAATATAACTCAACTTGATCGCCTGCTTGCAGCTCAACATCGCCAGATAATGTCACCGTTGCACTTTCGAGTAGGGCTCTCATAGTTAAGACTAAAGCGATATTTACGTTTAAGATAGGCAAGTTACCTTTTATTAAATTAGAGCTGGCATTTTTCTTTACAGTAAAAATAGGATTTACAGTATTCCCCAAGCTTATGCTAGCTGCAGCAGATGTCTTATAGTTAATAGTTGCATGTATGGCATACTTGCCAGTCTCAGGCGCTGTAAATATCCCTGTAGTAGAATTAAACGTAGGACTTGAATAATTTGGGGATGTCACACTCCAACTTGTAAACTTTGTATTACTACTTACAGTGGTTACACCCGAAGCTGAAAACCCTTCAGATGTATAAGATGCCCCGGCTGGGCCTGCTGCGCCTGGATCACCTTGATCTCCCTTGGCTCCTGCTGCTCCCACTGGGCCTACTGCGCCTGGATCGCCTTTATCACCCTTGGTTCCCGCTGCTCCCGCTGCGCCTGGATCGCCTTTATCTCCCTTGGCTCCTGCTGCTCCCGCTGGGCCTGCTGCTCCTGGATCGCCTTTATCTCCCTTGGCTCCTGCTGCTCCCGCTRGGCCTGCTGCTCCTGGATCGCCTTTATCTCCCTTGGCTCCTGCTGCTCCCGCTGGGCCTGCTGCTCCTGGATCGCCTTTATCTCCCTTGGCTCCTGTTGCTCCAGTCGCACCTGTAGCTCCCGTTGAACCAGTTTCGCCTTTAGCTCCTTTCTCACCTTGGTCGCCTTTAGCTCCAGGCTGAGCAGGCGCCACTGCTTCATCCATTGTAATATGTAATGTTTGAAGCTTCTGGTTCCACACCACCTTGCCTCCATATAACTCCACTAGAAAGCGAGCCGGAACCATCAAGCTCCCATTGACTAATTGTGCCGACTGCTCTAATGCTACCTCCGTTGTCTCCGTACTGGTGGTAACTATTGCCGATGCGCGTCCAAGGACGAATGACACGGTAAACTCGTCATCAGACAGCGTCAATGTTTTGGTTTGATCGTCCCAACGATACTTGGAGCCAAAAATATCCGCAGCATATTTAACGGAAATAAGAACTTTCCCATTCTTCACGACAGGAGGAACCTTCTGTTCTATTGAACTTCCATTCACGACCAACGATATTCCAGCTGCCTGCACATATTGTACAGAGATCATCATCAAGGCTAATAATGCAATAGCTACAGTGCTTAACCATTTCTTTTTTAGCAAAACAATTCCCCTTTCGAATATAAAAGCTATTAATACACATGAAAAATTGTACCATAGCTATACCGTTTTTTCCCTAGTTTTTGTCATAAATCGACAGAATATAATTATAACGAAAGGAGGGATTGAGCAGCCTTATATGTGTAAATCCTGAACCATTTCGGCAGTTATTTAACTATCGCTACGCTAATGAGAACAACTTAACAGAAGGAGATTTTGTTAAAGGCATGGAATAATTTAGTATGCAAAATAGAATATTGGAGGGTGCATGCAGACATGAGTTCTTATGATGTGCATATTGGCAAGTTAATCAGTGGGAGACGTGAGTTAGAGGGCAGTGGGATCTATATGATCTGTACACCCGAAAAGGAGATTGTAGAAGTAAGCACTCACATACCCGAAAATGGGATATTTGTCGGCTCAAAAGACATGGAGGACGCCCTGTATGACTTTTGTAGATCTGCTTTAGATGATTATATCCGAGACGGCAACAATAAAGATGTCTACACCTTTTCCATTTATACAGATACATATTACGGCAGCTACGTGATTTACATCAACAATATGCTCTCATTAAACAAAAGCGTAGATGAAGGCTATGTCCGATACCAACAGAAATATCTAGAGACGGGTTATGACCATTATAACCAGAGCCGCGAGCAGCTATATAACCAATTCAAGTACGGCGAAGGCGACTACCCCTTTATGTATGAGGAAATGCCAGAACGTCTCCAAAAGTGGCTGGCAATTTTCAATCGCATTATTCAGGAAGAACCTGAATATTTGGATATCGATCAGAATTATATTTTCGAGAAAAAAATCATCGACTCTCAACTCTTCCTGATCGCCATTGATGTTATTCATCGCCTACATGATGATTTGAAACTATTGGATCAAACTGATGACTTTATTGCATACGTCTCTGCGGCAGATGGCGTCGGTGGCGACTACTTGACCGATAGCCAACTGATTCGGAGATGTGTAAGTGAGGATCAATTGTATCGTGCTATCCCACAATTGAAAGAGAAAGACATGGCCTATATGTCTGCGGTTGCAGCGGTTAAGCAGAAGGCCCTTCAAGAACAAATTCAGCATTGGATCAACGTTATTGAAGAAGGAGAATTCGGCAAGGACAGTGTGCATCGTTTCTTGAAAACCGACTATGAATCTTATGAGCAATTAGTAGAGCTCGGCCAAACTGCAGTACCTTACATACAAGAATTTATGAACGGAGATATCAAGACTGAAACCAACTTTATTCTTAAGATGGTATTAGCAGATTTGGAAAACTAACTCAACCTCATACGTTATCCATTGTAGATTCTCTGTTGATCGATCTTCAACAAGCAACTTGTTGTTGCACGATATGAAGAGCCCAACTTAACAAAGACCGGTAGCCGCGTTTGAACGAGGGAACTACCGGCCTTTTTTGTACCTGTAAAGAGGGTTGGCGGTATATCGAGCCCCTGCGAGCTAACGCTTGTCACTTGGCTTCCTATAAGTATTTTTAAAGTATGAGTGTTGATTGCATGTTGAATCCGGAAATTAAAAATACATCGCCCATAGCATAAGCCCATAAGGCGATGTATGCGATCCCTACATACTACTATGTGAATCCCGGCTTTTACTCATCCCCCACCTCAACCGGATTCCCACTATTAAAACTCCAATCACTCCAGCTGTCGGATTTAACAAAGGAAAGGTGGCTGGACTAATCTACTTACAATGCTAATTTCAAAAAAGTGTCAATTGCATTCCTTGGTCTTCTTCATATGAGTCTTTCTTATTTTTCGAAGAAACATCTGAAGCGGTAGTAATCCTATGATCAGCCAGTTTTTTTTAAAAGTACCTCTGAAATATAGTTTATCTGCTCTTCAAAATTACTGTTTCTTTGAAATTCTATTCCACCAATCTTTGACGTTTCATCAAATATCCCTACCGGAGAGTCATCAAACCAAATTGGAATAACACTTCCCTCACCAAAACGATCTTTAAATTGTTGTGACYCAAATTTCGTCCAAATCCTCTTTGGATAATTTGGCCCTAGAAGTACAACAACGTATTGCGCTTCACTTTTATATATCGGTCCCAAATACTCTTCCACATTTTCAGCTAGAATCCTATGCTGTTCATTTTTATCGTAAAAAATAGATACTTCTTCCTCACGTAACCGAGAAAAGAGAGCTTCTGCCACTGCTCTGTCGCTTCCAGCAAAGGAAAGAGCGAAATCATAAACCGATTTAAAATTAATAGTTTTATAACCAATCTCTAAAACAAATTTTTTCCACTGAATATTCCTGATGTAATACACAAACTTTGGATCTTCGACACTTATAACATTTGTATTTGGTTCGTAATGAATGCAATCTGCAAATAATTCTGATTTAGGACCCTTTAGAAAACTTTCCAAGTATCCTTGTTCCATCACCGTATTTACACTACTTCTATTTTCAGGGTATTTTCGTGTAGCTTGGTTAAGGTCAAGAGCCCATTCGTTACTAATAGCAAGCCAAAACAATATGTGTAAGTAAGGAGCTCTACCATCCTTTCTTAATTTTGGACCCGTAGCAAATGCTCTTGCCGTTTCATAAAACACTCTGCTTAAGTCATCAAACACTTTGTGTTTAATTACTTCTAGGCTTGTAGTAATGACAAATCGCTCATCCCTTGCTTCAAGAACATCTCCGTAAATACACATTTCTTTACACAACATTTGGGCTATGTGGAAACTACCTTGTGCTTCTTTTACAATTTCACTTTTTGTATTAATTGAAATGTTTAATGCTGCCTCTCCACTTTCAATTAATTGAATTATTTTTTCTTCCGGGTTTGACTCAAATCTAATAGTGTCTATCCTGTTATTCAGGTCTCTCGCGAATCTAACCAATGAATCTCCAGCTTTATTTATCCCAACAATGACCAGCTTAGTTGTTGCTGATTCTTCATCAGCTAACGTTTTCATATAGTCAGCAATGGAATTTTTAGTTTCTGGATCTAGCCTATGAAAATCATCAATTATTACAATACCTTCGGGCTCTGTAATTGGTATTTCTTTAATAGTAGCTAGTTCTTTAACTTTTCGAGCGGTTAATATCGTTACTTTGCTTTTAATACCAAGCTCTTCTAATCCTTTTGTAATGCTAGATGTCTTACCAATACCAGAGGGGCCTTCGACTACTAGACCTTTACCCTGCGTACGTAATGATACAAGTAGCTTTTTATACTCCACTGGTTTTACAAACGTATATGTAGGTACTCCTGAATCCTTAAACACTTCATGTAAATAAAGTATTGCCACCCCTAGCCACTCCCCATTTAGTGTTATTTTATATCATACGGTATTTTATGATTAGTAGCAATAAATCCCAATTTATACATCACTGTACCCCAGCGACTATGCTTCAGTTAACAAGGATGGATGGACAAGAACAGGCCGCAACATTGTTGTTTGCTAGTCTTCACATTGATTTATCATTTCCCACTAGTAATGTCACTTCTGATCTTTGGAGTGGCTTCTTCATTGGTCAATTAATTTCCTCAAGTCGGGCACTAGGCCAAAGAAGCCATGCAATCGAGTTTCTCGTATCTGAAAGGTTCACGGAGTACTTTCTGAAGGTTTGTTCGTCCAATTTTTTTATAATGGCATCATATAATGTTAGTTCGGATAAATTCCCAACGGATGAAGAATGTAACCAAGCATGTAGAGAAAAAAACAATTAAATGGCATGGGCATGTTCTTTGGGCTTTAAAATCATTTCATTCAAAGTCTTAAAATTTTCACTCCAAACTGATTGCTGCCCTTAGCTCATCGTGGATTGACTGATTAAATTATGTATGACTTGTCCGCTTGGATTTCCAGATTCTTGATTATAGAATATGAGCCTGTTCATCACCTCCAGATTGTAGAATCTATTTTCACCCATTCTCTTTGTTTGGAGCGATTCATATGCCTGAGGCAGCAGCAACACGCAAACGATTGACTTCCGCTGCGGTTACCTTACACATTTTTTAAAGTGTTCTTTCAGACAAGGAGAAGAAGACTAAAAAAGCTCTCCCAAACAATTACAATCGTGCTGTCATTGTTGATCTTATGTTGATTCGACGCTTCTAATAGAACATGTTGATTTTGCTGGTTTGTAGAAGCTGAATCTCTCAATTTGGATACACACTAAAAGCCGGCGCAGCCAATTGAAAGGCTTTCCTATCAGCCCATGTTACTTTGAATCTCGCTGGCGTGACTTGCTCCAGAAATCCGCGCTGCCTTAAATCCGGTACCATGATCTCCGTCATACGCATGCAAGTCTGCTAATTAAAAGGAAATTATTCCCAAAATTTCAAGCGAAATACTAGGACATGCAAGTGTAGGTATCACTTTGGATCGATATTCGCATACGTATGGTGTTGATTACAAAGCAGCAAAAGAATTTGATGTTGTTATTCAGCAAAGAATTCAAGATAGACTTAGTAGGTTGAAATAAAATATGGGCTATTCCTATAACAAATAAGATCTATTTTTGGAAAGATTATTTGAAACTGAAGAGGAGGATGATGAGGAATACTAAATACTGTAATCCTTCAAAACGGTCCGCAATAACTTAAACATCCTAGGCCAAATGTCACGCCTAATCGCTATTCGTATACGTATTGCGTGGACTACAAAGTTGCGAAGGAACTCAATCATTTGTTAGAGATGCAAGATAAAGGAATAGGTATGAGCGTATATTAAAACATGATATACTAACAAGACTGAATAATTCCACAATCTGGAGGGAATCCTAACAATGAAGAAAATTTCCATTATTAATTACAAGGGTGGAGTAGGAAAAACCACTTTAAGTGCTAATTTAGCTTCAGAATTAGCCTTTAGAAATAATCGTGTTCTTATTGTTGATTTAGATCCGCAAGCAAATCTTACTTTCTCCTTCTTCAAGTTGCCAGAGTGGCAACAACTTGATGCTGATTCTAAAACAATTAAACATTGGTACGATGCTTTTCTTGATGAAGATAGGGATATGTCTTTAAAAGAGCTTATTGTAACTCCTGACAAAGTAAATAATAAGTTAAAAGCAATGAATTCTACTGGATCTATTGATATTATAAGCTCTCACTTAGAATTAATTAATGTTGACATGGAACTTGCTACAAGGTATGGAGGTAATTCTGATAGAACAATCAGAAGTAGTTTTTTGAGATTATTCTCCAGACTTCAAAATGGTTTAAGAGAAGTAGAAGATGATTATGATGTAGTTATAATTGATTGTCCTCCAAACTTTAATATTGTAACTCAAAATGCTATCATCGCTAGTGATTTATATTTAGTGCCGGCAAGACCAGATGTTCTTTCGACTATAGGCATTGACCAATTGGTGAGACATATAGATGCTCTTACTGTTAAGTATAACGATTATGCTGATTCCGCAGGTGGATCTTGGGAGAAAATAACTCCAACAATTCTTGGAGTAATATTTACAATGGTTTCGATTTATGACCAGCAACCAATTTCAACTCAAAGAGAATTTATCACCCAAGTAAGAAGAAGTGGTTATTCAGTGTTTCGGACCTATATGCGAGATAACAAAACTTTGTTCGCTAAGTCCCCTGACTATGGTGTGCCAGTAGTGCTCGATGTTGATCTGACAGGAATATATTTAGACATAAGAAAAGAACTCGAAGACATCGTTGACGAAGTTCAAACCAAAGCCGGTCTGTAAAGATGTATGTTACAATGGAGCAGGAGGTGCAGAAATGAGTGATTCAAAAAAAGACTTTGAAACTGTTCAAAAGATGTTTATTGATTTTATTAGTAATTTGACCAATATTGAATATGAGAAGCTACTACGAGGTGAAGGAACGATTAAGTTTTTTGAAAAAGAAATTTCTCCTTCCCGAAAATCCGAATTGACGGGTTTGTTAAACAACCTTTTGGGTCTAAATGCTGAAAATATTCAAGCACACATCAAGTCAAATCCTGAATTAAAAACTAAAGCGCAATTAATGGAGTTTTGTGATCTATTTAACATTGATGTTAAGAGTAAAGATAAATCAGATAGTATTATATATAAAATAATCGATTTTATTGAATCCAATAGAGATTCTCTTCAAAATACCTTAAACAAAAGAAATGATATAGATTCACTAATTGAGTCGGTTGCGATTGAGTTAGAGAAAATAATGGACATGAACATAGCCCGGGAACTGATTTTAAGTTCTGCCTTCTCATCAAACAAAACAAATTTATTGAAATTAGCAAGAAGATTAGACGTACATCTAGATAAAGATGTGTCTTTGGACAATGCCAAAGAATTAATTGTTGATTCAGTTGTAGGTTCAAAAATTAGATCGCTATCTATTAGAAAGAAAATATAGATATTTTATGTTAGATGCCGTTAGAACATGTTGGCATTGATTAATTCCTTTCAGTTTTTATTTTATTTTTGTTGAATTTAAGTTGATTTATCCGCCCATCCTTTTCAATTGTTGATTCATAGAAGAGATCATTTTTTTAGGGTCGGAGCCACTCTCAAGTGAAGGGGCTACCGGCCTTTATTTTGTCTGTACAGAGGTTTGTACGGTGCTTCTTGAAGCATACGAGCGCACGCTCGGTTCAGAGCTCCATGAAAGTATTTTCAGAGAGCGAGTGTTGAATCCGTGTTGACTCGGAGCCCCGCTGAATACATCGCCCAAAACATTCGACTCATATGACGATGTACTCAGAACGCCCGTCCCACGGGACTTCTCAGCTTTTACTCCTCACCTGTAGCAACCGGATTCCCACTATCAGAACTCCAATCGCTCCAACTCCCCGCATACAACCTAACCTTATTAAAACTCGCTTCCTGCTTCTATTCATGTCTGCTGTTATACCAGAAACAAACCTTCATAATTCGCTCCTGATTGCACACCTCTACTGACTCTGCCGCTTTCTTGAAATAACGCATGGAACCAACCTCAAGGGGAAAACAGAGAAAAATACGAAACGCAAATGCGAATAGCATGCGTTCCCACATCGTGATCACTCACTCCTTCTAAGCTTCGCCTACTCCACTACAGTAACCTTCCAATAATTTCGCGGCATCCATACGCAACGAAGACATTCTATTGAACGCAGGCCGACCCCCATTCACTAGGGGACGGCCTTCTTCTGTTAGCTCACCACCGCTGTTCCCCCTAAAGGCTGCTTTCTTAATTAAACGATTGCTGCAGCTTTTCAGCTGCTTTCTTAATTAAAACAATTGCTGCTGCTTTTCAGCTGTCTTCTTTATTTCCCGCTTCTCTTCATCTAGTTCGTATAATATTGCTCCGCTTGTGTCATAGGCGAACAGACGGTTGGTGCCCGTTGCTTCCGCTTCCTTCTTCGGAATGCGATAAGACCGTGCAGCCAGATACGTACCGTTACTAATAGCCGCATCCTGTTCTTCTCCGTCCCACCATACGATTCGCACCTTATTCACCTTGGGGTCAACTACCTGTCCCATATAATAATGATGCCGATATTTGCCGAAAGTGGAGTAACCTCCTTGGAAATTAATAACCGTGTCATCCTTGAAAGGGGTGCCACTTCCTCCACCGCGATAGCTCCAAAATAGCCCTAGCGTCCTTCTTACGTATAAATGGTGGTACATTCCGTTTTCTTTATCAACGATTTGCAGCAGCTCATAACCTTGACCTGTCTTCACTCGCTCTGAGACCGGGGCATATGGCAGCTCCAGCATATTCAGCGCTTTCCGAGCCACTTCCTCCACACGAAACGAGCTTTGCGAGAATAATACGGCACATAAAACAAAGCTAGCCAGCGCAATAATCAACCAACGTATCATATGCCCTGCAAGGATTCTACTATTCATTCGCTATCTCCCCTCCCTCGAACGACACAGGAAAGGAAAAGGATTGCCCGTATGCTTCATTAAAGACGGTAATGGCTTTCATATCCTCCGGCACAGGATCAAAAATGAAGTCCCCGCGGGATTTAAACAATCTCATTGATCCACTAGACGACTTATAGTCCAGCACCAAGCCGGAATCCGTCTTGATTTGAATATTATTCGGCAGGCTTGGAACGACGAACAGATTCTTGGACGACAAGTAGACAACAAGCTTATCCTCATCGTAAATAACGCCGTCCACTCTTACCTTTTTGCCAAAGTACGTCTGTGTATCCGCGTCAACCTTATAATAATGGCCTGTTTTCTTTGCCTCGCTCACTGCCTGGTCCCGATCAAACAGATCCAAGCCGGGGATTACAAACATCAGCGCTATACCTCCAATAATAATAAGCAATGTCCATTCGATCCTCCGTAATGATTTTCTCATTCTGCCTCCTTACCCACTACCGCGCAGCAATTAAGTTACTTTTAATAAGTTACTTTATTAAAGTTATAATTTGTGATACGATATGTTCATAAAGCGAGACCGTACACGTACGCCTTTATAGTATGAACGCAAACCGCGTTTATTTCCAGTATTTTGAATAGGATGTACTTACTAGGAGTAATCTTTGGAAAGCATACAGAGGATAATGTTCTACATTTATATAGAGGAGGAATTACGATGCCAGCCATTCTAGATCCGCATATTTCGCTTGGCGAAGTGAAGCTGAAGATTAGCCAGTTGGAGAGATCCATTCGATTCTACGAGGAGGTCGTTGGTTTAAAGGTATTATCGCTCGATGAGGCGAACCGCGAGGCGTCCTTTACTGCCGATGGGAAAAACGTACTGCTTGTGCTCCAAGAGGTGCCTAACGCAATCATACCGCAGCGTCGTTCCCACGCAGGGCTGTACCACTTTGCGATACTTCTTCCGGACCGCCAAGCCTTGTCGCTTGCGCTTCGCAATCTGATTCGGAGCGGCATTCATATCGGCCAAGCCGATCACCTCGTCAGCGAGGCGCTTTATATCGAAGATCCCGACCACAATGGCATCGAGATTTATCGAGACCGTCCACGCAGCGAGTGGAAGCAGGATGCAGGCGGCAACTATGTGATGGCAAGCGACCCGCTTGATATGGAAGGCTTGCTTGCAGAGAGCATCGGACTGGAATGGAGCGGCCTTCCGGCTGGTACAGTCATTGGCCATATTCATCTGCATGTCGGCGATCTGCGTACCTCGAAAGCCTTCTATGAAGGCAAGCTCGGTTTTGACGTCGTTGGCGATTACGCTCAAATGTCCGCCGTATTTGTTTCGGCTGGCGGATACCACCATCATATCGGCATGAATATATGGGCAGGAATCGGTGCCGTATTGCCTCCTTCCAACGCAGTAGGCCTTTCTTACTTCACGATTGTCTTCCCTAGCACAGCCTCTCGCGAAGCTTGGCTTACAGCACTGCGGGCAGAAGGGATCGAGACGAAGCAGCAAGACCTTGCCGTTGTCGTGCATGATCCATCAGGCATCGCCATTCATGCAGTTGTCGCTGCCGGTTAATGGAGGGTCGCGCCCTGCCCGTATATCATTCGGTACATTTTGGGAGAAACGCCCTCGGATGAACGAAATACCCGGATAAAATAACTCGCTTGCGAGAATCCGCATCGCGCCGATATCTCTGTCACGGATAGCCCCGTTGTCGCCAGCAGCAGCTTGGCTGCATCGATCCGGCATTCCGTGACGTAATGGTTCGGCGTTTTTCCCATAACCTGTTGAAATAGCCTTAGAAAATGATACGTGCTATAGCCCGCCAGACCTGCCATCCGCTCCAAGCTCCAAGGCTCCGCACAGTGGTGCCGAATCTGATCCGCCGCTATCCGGATCGCGTTCTGCTTCTCTAAAGCAGACGAGCCCTCCAGCCTCTCCGAATGCTGAACCAGCTCTACTAATACCTCATACAGCAGCGCAGAAATACGCGGCTCATTGCTCGTCTCGAATGGCTTGCAAAGCGCGTACAGCTCCTCCGTCAGCTGCATGAACCGCTCCCGGTTCGAGAAGGTAAACAGCCACCCGCCGGTTTCGTCGGCTTCTCTAAGCATAGGCAGCGGAATTTGCGTCTCGAAGTGAATCCAGCGTACGTCCCAAGCATCGCTCGCACTTGATCCATACTCCTGGAAAGCGTTTTTCGGGAACAGAAAGCCGTCGCCTGCCCTCAGCTGCAGCTTCTCCCCCCCGCTGCCATTCATGACATAACCGCTCCCTTCAAAAATCAAATGTAAATTGTAATGCTTCAGCTGGCCTTGTTCCCTTCGCTCGGCATGCTGGGGGAATGCTTTGTATCTTCCTAACAGGTCAGGGTAACATACATACTGGTTAAAAGCCGGACTAGGTACAATATAATGCTCCCGCATCACGCTGCATGCCTCCTCTTCAAGTTCGCAATATTGTATCATTAATCGCATGATATTGTCATTTACGTATGCTTACATTGATTTTAAAATAATAGTTGAAAGCAATGATTCGCAATATATTCGCATGTTCGATCAATTCTCATACTGGAGGAGCATAATATGAAATCTATCGATGCCTTGAAAGAATTCCGCCTCGGCACCTGTTATTATCCGGAGCACTGGCCTGAATCGCTGTGGGAGGATGACTTCCGCCGGATGCGCGAGCTTCATTTCTCCATTGTCCGCGTAGCGGAATTTGCTTGGTCCATCTTCGAGCCGCAGGAAGGCGTCTTCTCGTTCGACCTGTTCGACCGCGCTCTAGATCTTGCCCACAAGCACGGCCTCAAAGTCATTATTGGAACGCCGACAGCCACGCCCCCGGCTTGGCTGACGCATAAGTATCCCGAGGTGCTCAATGTGACGCAGGACGGCGTTACGCTCCAGCATGGGCTGCGCCGTCATTACAACTACAGCAGCACCAAATACCGCGAACTGTCGGCAATCATTACGCGTCAGATGGCTGAGCATTATAAAGACCATCCCGCTGTAATCGGCTGGCAGATCGACAATGAATTCAACTGTGAGATCAGCGAGTTCTACGCGCCTGCCGATCATGATGCGTTCCGGGCTTGGCTGCAGGAGAGATATGGCACGCTGGACAAGCTGAACGCAGCTTGGGGCACCGTATTCTGGAGCCAAACGTACACGGATTGGGAGCAGGTTTTCCTGCCGCGCCCAACTCCTGCCCATAAGCAGCCTAATCCCCATCAGGCGCTGGATGAGAAAAGGTTCATTTCTGACAATACCATATCGTATGCAAAGGTACAGGGCGATATTTTGCGCGAGGTCGCTCCTCATCAGTGGGTAACGACGAACGGCCTGTTCGGACATTTGGACAGCCATCGGATGAGCGACGAGCTGCTAGACTTTTTCAGCTATGATTCTTATCCGCAGTTCTCCACGCTGTATGATTCGAAAGGCGAGGAGAATCCGCTAGCTGACCGCAGCTGGAGCCAGAAGCTGGGCGTTGTCCGCTCCATCTCGCCAAACTTTGCCATCATGGAGCAGCAATCGGGGCCAGGCGGATGGGTCAACCGAATGGATATGCCTTCGCCTAAGCCAGGCCAAATGCGGCTCTGGACGTACCAGTCCATTGCGCACGGTGCAAATATGGTCCTTTATTTCCGCTGGCGGACCGCAACCTTCGGCAACGAGATTTATTGGCATGGAATCAATGACTATCACAACCGCCCGAACCGCCGCGTCCGCGAAGCGGGGCAAATCGGCTCGGAGCTTGCGCTTGCAGGCAACCGCATCGCGGCTTCTGCGTTTAAGGCCGACGTTGCGCTCCTTCGCGATTATGACAATGATTGGGACGGCGAATACGACATCTGGCATGGCCCGTTCGCTTGGCAAAGCGCAGCGTCCTGGTTCAAAGCGCTGAGCAGACGCCATATTCCAAGCGATACGCTGTATGTTCGCAACAGTACTACGATTGAAGATCTGAAGCGCTACAAGGTTCTCATTTACCCGCATCCCGCGATTATGCGCGATGAGACCGCCGCGCTGCTGGAGCAGTACGCACGCGAAGGCGGCATTATTATTTTCGGCTGCCGAACCGGCTACAAGAACGAACACGGCCACGCCTATATGCGGCCATTCCCCGGCGCAGCTGCTGGACTTTGCGGCATTTCCGTCGAGGAATTCACGATGGTGAAAGGAACGCGTGCCGCAACCTCGATGAAATGGAACGGGGGCAATGAAGCAATTACTGGCGCGGACGCCTTTAATGAGATTTTATACGTGGAGGTTGACTCCGTCGAGGTAGTAGCCACCTACGCTTCTGACTACTATGCCGGCAAGCCTGCCGTGACGAGAAATGCTTTCGGCGAAGGCGAGGCTTGGTACTTCGGAGCCGTATTCAACGATGCTTCCGCAGGACAAATCATCGAGCGCCTCGGACTTGCTGCGCCGACTGCGGGCTGGCTGTCACTCCCGCCTGACGTAGAGCTCGCCATTCGCGAAGGAGAAGATGGACCGCTGTTCTTCCTGCTGAACTACAGCGAGCAGCCTGCTGCCATCACGATCGATGAGGAGAAAACCGATCTGCTCACCGGCAATACGCTCAGCGGAACCATATCGCTGGAAGGTTTCGGCGTTATCGTGCTTAGCTAGTTGACCATAAAGAAGCCCAAGCTCGTCATCGAGCTTGGGCTTCTTGCGTTGTGCGGACTAGGTTGTCTCTGTCGTCTATGTTGTCTTTGCGAACTACGTTGTCTCTATCGACTATGTTGCCTCTGCGAACTCCGTTTTCTCTGTCGTCTATGTTGTCTCTGCGAACTACGTTGTCTCTCCGAACTCCGTCATCTCTGCGGACTTTGTTGTCTCTTCGGGCTGTGTTCTCTCTGCGGACTTTATTGTCTCTTCGGCTGTGTTCTCTCTGCGGACTTTGTTGTCTCTTCGGCTATGTTCTCTCTGCGGACTTTGTTGTCTCACGGTCATGTTCTCTCAGCTGTACTGTCATCTATGCGAACTACGTTGCCTCTCCGAACTTCGTCGTCTCAGCGGACTTTGCGGTCTGACGTCCGCCGCTCCATTTGAATAGAACAATGCCGCCGACTATAATCAGAACGCCGAGAAGCTTTGCAGGCGTGAAAGGGACCTTTTCCAAGCCAAGCCATCCGAAGGAATCCCACAGCAATGCGAAGCCAAGCTGGGAAGACAGCATGATCGAGACGCCTAGCGTCGGTCCGAGCAGCCTTATGCCATTCACCAAGCTAATCACTACACCTACCCCGATTACGCCGCTGAACCAATACCAGAGCTGCATATCATGCAGCGCGAACATCCCTTTCCCCTCGAAAAGCAGACCTAGACCGAGCGAAGCGGCAAATCCCAAGCCCAGCACCAATGCCGTCGTTGCCCACGAGCCTGCTCGCTCGCTCACCTTGCTGTTGAATATCGTTTGTATGCCCACCAGCGAACCAGCCGTGATCGCGAGTATAAATCCTGCAATCATGATCCCATCTCCTTATTCGAGCCAGAATGGCTAGCAAGCGCGCTTAACCGTTCCCGGTCTTTAATGTAAATGCCCATCCTGCTGCGTTCCACCATGCCTTCCGCGCACAGCTTCTGTATCACTCTGTTCAGATGCCGATAGCTCGTTCCGATCAGGTTCGCCGTATCCGTAAGACTTGTCGCGCTTAGGTGTCCCCTGAACGCCGAGTCCGTTTCATCATAAGACATCGAGAGCAAATAGCTGGCTAATCGAACTTCTACGGGATACATCAAGTTCATGCTCATGGCATTGGACTTGATAAAAAACTTTTTCGTAATAATATCCAATAAGAAATGGAGCAGCTGGGGATGATGACTGTATGCCTTCAACGACCGATAGTGAACGCCGATCATGACGACAGGCGATACCGCCTCGACTGTATTGATGATATCAATCCCGCGTATATATTCGATATCTCCAATGACCTCAAGCGGTGTTTTAAATGAGATTACGAGTGTTCTGCCTTCCGTTGAGGTGTTGAAGATCTTAATCTTCCCTTTTATCAGTACGTACATTTGATGAGCGGCTTCACCTTGCGTGCATATCAGCTCGCCTTGCTCGAAGCTGCAAAGCGATAGCTGCGGTCGCAGCGGCGCTGGAAAGATCTCTTCAAGCTGATAGGCGTGCAGAAAACTCGTCAGCTGCGCATCATCCTTTATTTCGTTCATCCGACTGTACCGCCTCGCTTCGGGTAAATTATAATTTCAAAATGACTACGCCAGCGACCATCATTCCGATTCCTATCAGCTGAGGCAGCCTGATCCTTCGCTTTTCCAGACCGAACCATCCTCTCGCTTCGATCCAAAAGGTCAGGCATAGCTGGGCAATTAATACCGCTGATATCGTAAAGGTAACCCCCATATGGTGAATAGCTGTCACATTGCCAAAAATGATAACGGCAGCGAACGCGCCGCCTGTCAAATAGATCGGCTTTACCTGTCTAAAAGACTGCCACTGTCCGTCACGGACAACGAGCAGAATAAGCAGTGCTGTCACGAATCCGGTCAACTGGGTGAGGGCTGCCGCCTGCCAAGTACCGATATCCTGGCTAATCCGCGAATTAGCGACTCCCTGCAGGGTAATGAAGGCCCCCGCTAATAACGCAAACAAACTTCCTTTCATACGCTCTCTCCTTCATTCTTCGTCTCTCCATTAAAAGACAGAATGACAGGTAAAGGATAGGACATATGTCCCAAGCGTAAACGGCAGAAGCCGTCCTCTGGCGGCTAAGCTTACGTTTCGCGTAGAAATATAGAGAAAGGATGGC
This sequence comes from Paenibacillus sp. 2TAB23, assembly GCF_052115165.1. Lineage (NCBI taxonomy): Bacteria > Bacillati > Bacillota > Bacilli > Caryophanales > Paenibacillaceae > Paenibacillus > Paenibacillus sp. 2TAB23. The sequence goes on along the minus strand of NZ_JBFRGD010000015.1, from coordinate 46,563 downwards.
GAAATCATATCCTTTCTCTATATTTTCCAAAAACAGATTTACAGAACAATCTCAACTTGGTTAATAATATACTTCGTCTTTTTAATCCTGTATATTTAATAAAAATAAATTTGCTGCGAAAGAGGAAGTCTCATGCGACGCTTCAAACTAGGAAGGCTGTATATTCCTTTCACTTACAAAATGATGATCCCTTACCTGCTGCTTGTTCTGCTGACTGACCTGCTCATTGGCTATATTTCGTATACGATGCTCATTCAATCCCGAACCGAAATGGCCGAAACGAATATTCGGACAGCTATGAAGCAGACACGCAACAATATTGAATACCAAATGGATGAAATCAACCGGATGTCGAGCACCTTGTTCACCAGCCTTACCTTTCAGAACGCACTTCAGAATGCAGGAGATCCGCTTGAGGTCATGCTCAAAATGAGAGATGATATCATTCCTCAGATGAAAGCGCCGCTTCAGCTGTACGGCAACAACATCCGTCTCGTCCTCTACACCGTGAATGAAAAAATGTACGAGGTTCCCGGCGACAATATGGAGAAGGAGATTAGCAGAAGAGACTATTACGTCCTTCCTGCCAGCAGCATCGCAAACACGGATTGGTTCGAATCGATTCAAGCCATGAATCAGGATAATCTGTGGCTTCAACTGGATACAGACAAGAAACTGAATCATATTTCTCATTTCCGCAAACTGGTTTCGTCCAGCGGTCTTGCGTCTGTAATCGGCTATGTCCGTGTAACAGCAAGGTTCGACGAGCTCTTTGGCAACTTCGATACGTTCCCGATCGACCAAGGCATCAGTCTGCGGCTTGTCGATACGACGACAGGCACAACCCTATACACCCGAGGAGAGGCTGACGCACATTCGAACCAAAGCAACGAGCTCAGCATCAAAGAACAGATTACCGGAACACCTTTCATTATCGAATCTCTGGTACCCCATGCTTATTTGAACAAAGATGCCAGCAGAATGCAGAAAGTGATCGGAACCGTCTGTACGATCAGCTTTTTGGTCATGGCTTTTATCGGCTTTATCGTGGCGAGGCTCTCCGGCAAAAAAATGAAGCGAATCGTCACGCTCGTCCGTTCCTTCCAAGAAGGCAACTTTCATAAACGGATCGTGTTCACAGGCAATGACGAATTTGTCCATATTGCCGATTCCTTTAACCAGATGGCGACGAGCATACAGGAATTGATCAAAAATGAATATGTGCAGGGCATTCAAAAGAAACAGGCCGAGCTTGATGTGCTTCAAGCACAGATCAGCCCTCATTTTTTATATAATACTTTGTCTACGATAGGCAGTCTTGCCAATCTCGGCGAGGTTCAGAAGGTCACCCAGATGGTGCAAGGCTTGTCCAAGTTCTACCGGCTTACCTTAAATGGCGGCAATGTCTATATCTCGCTGGAGAAGGAGCTCGAGCAGATTGAAGCCTACCTCGATATTCAGCGGGTCAAATATGCGGACACGTTCAAGGTCTATTTCGATGTCGAGCCTGAAATTTTGCATACGCCGATCATTAAGCTGATCCTGCAGCCCTTTGTTGAGAATATATTCAAGCATTCATGGTTCGGCAAATCCATAGCCATTCGAATTACCGGGAAACGGCTTGGCGACCATATTGAGCTCAAAGTCATCGATAACGGCATCGGAATGAGACCGGATACCCTTAAGAAGATGCAATCCAATACGCTTCAGCCGGACAACCAGTCGGATAAGTACGGGCTCAAAAACGTGGAGGAACGAATTAAGCTACGGTACGGCAATGACTTCGGCATTCGCATAGGCAGCCATTACGGAGCAGGAACGACCGTACAAATTATTCTTCCGATTGCCAATGCAGAGATAAAGGAAGATGGCGATATCATCGCCTGAACGCAGACAACGATGAGAGGAGCAGACGCATATGGAAATCAATATTTTACTCGTGGATGATGAATCCATTGATTTGGAATGGCTTCGTCGGCGCGTTGTGAGCAACAAGGCTATGCAGCAGCAGAATGTGAGAACGGCGGTCAGCGGCTTCGAGGCGCTTGAGCTCATGGAGCAGCAGCCCGTTGATCTTATTCTCTCCGACATACGTATGCCGATTATGACCGGCATGGAATTCGCGCGCAAAGCGAAGGAGATCAATCCGCAGGTTCATATCGTTTTTATAAGCGGTCACCAGGACTTCAGCTATGCCAAAGAAGCGATTCAATTGAACGCTTCCGGCTACCTTCTTAAACCTGTCGAGGACCGTGAGCTGCATGATATGCTGGATCAGATGTGCAGCAAGATCGAGGAGGAAAGAAAACAGCGCTCTTCCCTCTCGGAAACACTCAGCCTCGTGCATCAGGAGCTGCTGCTGCGCTGGTTCAAGGAGCCTACCCCGGGACAGGTAGAGGATCATCTTCATCGCTTCCTCGCACCGATCCTTGAGAACGGAGCGACAGTCGCCATTATCGAAGTAGATGATCTAGCCTGGAAAATTCATCTTACGACGGAAGAGGAACGGCGATTGTTAATCGCAAGCATCTCCCTCTTCATCCGAGAATTTGTGAACGCGAAAAGCCTAGGAACCTTAATGGCGAGCCACGACGACCATTTCGTGCTGCTGACCACGATTCCGGAAGAGCATATAAAGGCTGTGCTCGAACAATTAATCGAAGCATTCTACAAACAATTCGCCTACTCCATTACGATTGGAACGGGCAAATATACGTCAGAAGTCAATAAGCTGCATGACTCCTATCGGCAAGCCCAAGCGGCGCTAAGCATCAAATGGGTGTTTGGCAAAAACAGGCTCATTCAGGATGCTTCGGCATGGTCTCCCAAGCAGGCAATGGCTTTGAACTTGGAGAAGACCGTCGACCGGATGCTTCAAGCGATGCTCGAATATGACCTGACTGCGATCGACGATTGCTTGCTTGAGCTGTTTAACGGGGATCAGCCCCTTACTCAGAAAAGCGACATCTATGATCTTATCATTCGTATTACCTCCAAGCTTCATGCTGATCTTCAGCAGATGAACGAGCATTTGTACGAAATTTTGAAATGGGAGTCGCATCAGCCCTTTATTTTGTTTCAATTTGAAACGGTGCATGATATTTTATCGTGGCTGCGAAGACGATTTTTTGAATTGTCAGAACTGCTGTATTTGAAGAAGCAGCGGCAGAAACGCAAGCTTATAGATGAGATTACGCGATTCGTCGAGCAGCGGCTCGACCAGAAGATCACGCTGAATGAGGTAGCTTCGCATTTCGACTTCACGCCCAACTACTTAGGACAGCTCTTCAAGGCTGAAACCAATACGTTGTTCACCGATTTCCTTATCGATCTGCGCATGAAGCGTGTATGTGAATTGTTGAAGGATCCGACTCGAAAGGTATATGAGATCGCAGAGCTTGCCGGCTATAAAAACATTGTGTATTTCAACCGGCAGTTCAAGCTGTCCACCGGCATGTCGCCTGGAGAGTATCGCAAGCAGCATAAAATTTAAACTAATCATATGCGAATGCCCGCGTCTGCACAGGACCGGGCAATTTCTTTGCCCTTATACAGGCAATCGTTGAATTAGTATTGGTTTTAGTTGATCACCTTAATTATGCTGCTCTTTTCTATTTCTTATAATGAATGTAGACAAGAGATGAGAGAGGGAGCGCACATGAAACGAAACGGATTTATAAATGATGTAATCAAATACCGCACGATTCTGCTGATGCTAACGCCCGCTGTTTTGTTTTTCCTGCTGTTTGCCTATGTACCGATGGCAGGAATAATCATTGCGTTCAAGCATTATGATTACGCCGGCGGCATTTTTGGAAGCGCTTGGAACGGGCTCGATAATTTCAGATTTTTCTTTGAATCAGGGGACGCTTGGAGAATTACGAGAAATACGGCGCTTTATAACGTCGCATTCATCGTCGTAAATAACGTCTTGCAAATTTTCACCGCGATTCTATTGTTCGAGGTCGGAGGCAAATGGTTCCGCAAAATCACGCAATCCATTCTGTTTCTCCCCTACTTCATTTCATGGGTCGTTGTAGGCGCAATTGCTTATAATTTATTGAACTTCGATATTGGTACCGTCAATTCCCTGCTAAGAGGAATCGGCATGGAGCCAATCGATATCTATAATACACCTGCTTATTGGCCATACATTTTGACGATTGTGTCCGCATGGAAGATGCTTGGTTACGGTACGGTCATGTATTTGGCGGCCATTACGAGCATCGATACGGAAATGTACGAAGCCGCTGAGATCGACGGAGCGAATGTGTTCCAGCGTATCCTGAAGGTGACGATTCCTAACCTTTATCCAACCGTAATCATTCTAGTGCTGCTTGCAGTAGGCAATATATTCAGAGGAGATTTCGGAATGTTCTACAACATGGTCGGCAACAACGGTGTTCTGTTCTCATCCACCGACGTCATCGACACATTCGTATTCCGGTCACTGATTACCTCGAATGATATCGGTATGTCGGCCGCAGCAGGCGTTTTCCAATCCGTTCTTGGATTTACAGCCATTATGCTCGTGAACTACTCCGTTCGCAGATATGACAAAGATCGGGCCTTATTCTAATGGGAGGTGATATGAGATGAGTGGAACTGAGCTTGAAACGAAACCAGTAAGATCCAATCAACGGGACCGCCAATTGCTTTCCGTTATCGGTTATATATCTTTATCTGTCCTGGCTGCACTGTGCATCCTGCCTTTTATTCTAATCCTATCCTCGTCACTATCCGAGGAAAGCACGATTGTAACGAAAGGTTATCAATTTTTCCCGAGTGAGTTTTCATTCGAGCCCTACAAAATTTTGTTTAAGTATCCCGAGCAAATTTTACGTGCATATTCGGTGACGCTGGCTGTTACCGCAATCGGAACCGTAATCGGATTATTCCTGACCGCGATGACCGCGTATTGCTTGTCCAGAAGAGATTTCAAATGGCGGAATCAATTCTCGTTTTTCTTCTTCTTTACCACCTTGTTCAGCGGCGGCCTCGTGCCTTGGTACCTTCTAGTCGTCAATTACCTGCATATGAAGGATACGATTCTAGCCTTGATTCTTCCGCTGCTGCTCAACGTGTTCTATATCATTGTCATGAAATCGTTTATGAGCAATATTCCAGAAGCGATTGTGGAATCGGCTAAAATAGACGGCGCAGGCGACTTTCTCATTTTCCTTCGTCTGATCCTTCCGCTCTCGAAGCCCGCACTCGCAACAATTGGACTCTTTCTCGCACTCGGTTATTGGAACGACTGGTACAACGCCTTGCTTTTTGTCTCGGATGAAAAGCTGATGCCGCTCCAATACTACCTGTACAAGATGCTCGGCAATATGGATGGCATGCGCAAAGCGATGATGGGCTCAGGCGCAGTCGTGACCAACGTGCTCCCTACTGAAGGCTTGAAGATGGCAATGACCGTTGTCGCCAGCGGCCCGATTCTAGTCGCGTATCCGTTTATCCAGAAGTACTTCGTTAAAGGCTTGACGATCGGCGCTGTAAAAGGATGATTCCAAGGAAACTTGGTTTATCGATAAATACGATTCATCACAAGGGGGATATTTCAAATGGTTAAAAAGAAAAGTATAATCATGCTGGCTATGATCATGGCAATGGTGATGATCATCAGCGCTTGCGGAAACAAAAACAATAACGCACCTGCTGCTACAAAGGCACCTGACGGTGGAGAGACAAGCACGAATACAGAGCAAGGCGCGTTAGATACATCTGAAGCGGTTAAACTGAAAATGGTATTTGTAGGACCTAAACCGGTTGATTACGACTCCGTGTTTGCAGCTGTTAACGAGAAATTGAAAGCAAAAATCAACGTAACCCTTGAAGGTGAATTTCTGGATTGGTCCGATTGGGCACAGAAATATCCGTTGAAGCTGGCTGCTAATGAAGATTTCGACCTTATCTACACGGCTAACTGGGCAGGATACAATGACCAAGCGCTCAAAGGCGGCTTCCTTGAATTGACAGAAGATATGCTGAAAACTTATATGCCTACTACTTGGAAAGAAATGTCCGAAGTAAACTGGGATCAAGCTAAAGTGAATGGCAAGCTGTTCATGGTTCCACAGAACCTTGGCGAATCCGTTGAGAAGCTTATCCTCTACCGTGAAGATTTACGCAAAAAATACAATCTTCCTGCCATTGACAGCCCTGAAACTTATGCTAACTATTTGAAAGCAGTAGCAGCTAACGAGAAAGGAATTACGCCTTTCACACCAGAAACAGGCGACTGGAAGATGCACAACCTAGACCGCATTATGTTGAAGCAGCAATATGACTGGAACCTGTTCGATCTAGACATTCCGCTCGGCTTTAAAATTACAGATGAAGCTGGCAAGATCTTCAATGTCTATGAAACACCAGAATTCAAAGATCTGCTCGTTTACTACAAAGATCTTGCAGACAATGGCGCTTGGTCCAAGAACGTACTGAACAACAAAAATGATCATCAGCAAGATTTCAGAGAAGGTAAAACGGCATCTATTACGCATAATATGGGTACGCTCGGCTCACTAATGGCCTTGATGCGCCAAACGAATCAATATGAAGTTGCACTTGCTGACATTAACCCAAACAGCAAGAAGTCCCAAGCTGTCGCTACACAGAACGGGGTATCCGTACATGCGACATCGAAGTACCCGGAACGCGCTCTTATGTTTATTGATTTGATGCAAAATGACCAAGAGCTGCATGACCTTATCAATCTCGGTATTGAAGGCGTTCACTACACAGCTGTTGGCGATGAGAAATTCCAATCGACGGACAAAAGCCCGAACTACACTGGCTTCTCCTTCTGGGGCTTCAACTCCCCTCTAAACCGTGATAACGAGTCATTCCCTGAGGAAGCGACTGCAATGCAAAACGGTTGGGACAGCAGCGTGTACCACTACCCGCTTGAAACGTTTGTATTCGATAACAGCAAAGTAAAAACAGAAGTGGCCAATGTAAGTAACGTCATGCTTCGTTATGCAATTCCTTTAGAGTATGGCGTAATCAAAGACGTAGATAAAGGCCTTGCAGATTTGAACAAACAAATCAAAGCAGCAGGTATCGAGAAGATTCAAGCTGAGCTTCAAACTCAAATCGATGCATTCCTTGCAGCGAAAAAATAATACAAAAAGGAGAGAAGGCGATTGCCTTCTCTCCTTTTATTTTGCCCGCAGCATCCTTTAATAAAATGGCGGAACCTTATTCTCGAAGAGAAATAATACTCATTGCCGAATCCCGTATTTTGGGCAATATCGCTGCCATCCGACCTACTGTCCATGATCTCTATATTACTAGCATTACCCTTGACGTTTAAAATAGTCCGATGTTATGCGTTCTGAAATAATAGCTAAACATAAAACCAACTAAAAACGCAGGAGAGATTAGAAAAAAATAAAATTTCTTTCGTACTCCAGTAACCCGAAGGCATCTTATGTTAGTCATAAACGAAAACCCCGCTTAAGTTAGCGAGGTCTTATTTACAGCTCATCCATAATCAAGTCAACAACTTGTTTTGCGAAAGCAGCGTAGGATTCAACCCGGTCGGGACTTTTATCAATAGCCCATCTGAGGTTATCGATTGCTTTTAATAGCAGCAAGCTTCTCCCATCTGCAAGGTCTTCTGCATTTATGCCATACCCGTCTAGAAATGCATTCAAATCTTCCATTCTCGGGCCTTCTTCTGAACCTAGTAGTTGGTACTGCATCAATTGATTAACAGCTCCATGCGGTACTACGCTTACTTCTGCATTTTCCCAATCCAGCAGTATCACTTGGTTTGCCTGATTGATAATCGTATTCTTTAAAGAGATATCTCCATGATTTAAACCGAAGCGAAACGTTCTTTCCTTCAGATTTTCAAACAGCTTCCGCACTTTTAGCGATTCTGTCTGAGTAAGTACGCCAAGCTCAATCAACCGATCATACTCCGTCAAACTATTGATATTATACTGCACATACCCTAGCCAGCTGCCGTCCGACCCTGGATGAGGAGGTGAGTGAAACTCACCATGGACGGGGTCAATCAGATTTTCCCCGTATCCCTTCACTTGAATCGCATGAATACGTTTTGCATATTCGCCCAGCTGCCTCCAAACATCGGATTTGAGAATCGTACTATCTAGCCCGTTTTCACCATCAACAAAAGCTTGAATCATATATGCGGTTTCATCCACTATGCCAATGGACAACACCGTAGGTCCGGGAATACCAACAGTGGCAGCTTGTTCGATACACCATTTTTCTTTCATATAGCTTGAATATGCATCTTTATTGTTCATGCGAACAACGACTTTACGACTCTCTGTTTCGACTACGCAAACCTGATTTACGAAGCCTTTTCCTATAATCTGATATGAAGTTTTTACTTGCTCAAGAAGAAAATCGCTTGCAATTCGCACTGCTTTTGTAACGATAGAATCTTCCATCCTTGCTTTCATCTCCTCCTGTTTCATGCTTTGAACTAGTTTACCATAGACATGTTGGAAAGTTCGGTTATAACTAAACGACTCTGCCCTACTAATTTCCCACGATCGGTGTTAAAGAAGGGAATCTGGCAGACTTGAAAATATTTAACGCTAGAATTTTATGGTAATTTATATTAAAATACTATTTACTGATTGTTAAGCAATCATTAATAGATGAGGGGTGTCGGATAGAATGAAAAATTTAATTTCTTGGAAAACGCACGCGAAAAAATGGTCGGTCGCATTGCTTGCCAGTACAATTTTGCTATCGCCTGTAGGCTTGCCTGTGTCAAAGGCGGAAGCAGCTTCAAGCCAAGCGGTTGATTCCGTTCAGGGTACGGTGAACAAACAGGATGCTGCCAAATATCGGATTGTTACTTTGGGTGATTCGATTACCGTAGGCTATGAACCAAATTTGACAGCGTTACCATACGGTTATGTAGAGCGTTTATATGAGCAAGGGCTTCTTCACGGACGTACAACGGTTAGCAACTATGGCATAACCGGTTTGAAAACAGGCGGACTAAAAACATTTGTCGATGCGATTCAATTAGGCACAAAAGTAGAGGCTGACGCTATACAGCCTAACCTGTCCGATCCTAATGCAGGGAAACTCGGAGCAAATACGGTGCAAATTCGTGAGAGCATAGCCGCTTCCAATCTTATTGTAGTTACAATCGGAGGAAATGATGTCGCCCAATTGCTTACGCTTGGTGCAACGTTAAATGACCAGCAATTAGCCGAAAGCACATCTTCCTTATTGAATAGCTATGCAGAAAATCTAAATCAAGTCATTCAGAATCTATATAAAATCAATCCAACTGCTGAAATTATTATAGCTGACCAGTATCAGCCCATGCCGGAAATCGCTAACGCAACCTTGTATCCTAAGCTAAATGAAGTATCGAAAAATTTTACTGCTACCGTAGATAAACTTGCTGCAGCTTTTGCTGCCCAAGGCTTGAAAATTAAAGTTGCGCATGTTTCCGAGGCGTTTTTAGGTAAAGAAGCTCAATTGACTCACATGATTTCAGATCGTGATTTCCATCCCAACCAGTCCGGTTATGAACTCATTGCCAAGATTTTTGCGGAAACGATCTGGGGTTCACACACAACGCTAGCAGCAGCCGGCGGGCAATCGATTAATGTGATCGTTAATGGGAAGAGTCTAGAAACACCTTATAAACCAGTCATTAAAGCAGACAGATCTTTTATCGCCATCCAAGATATTGTCCAAGTGTTTGGAGCCGTTACCGTTTGGGATGCAAAGACCAAAACAGCAGCGATTACATACGGTGATCACAAGCTGACGGTTCAAATCGGAGCCTCCCACATTCAATTGGACGGAGCAGCAATAAAGCTGGATACGCCTGCTTTCTTGAATAAAGTAGGCAAAGAACATAAAACGTATGTCCCGCTTGCCGCAATAGCTCAGGGATTTGGACTGGATGTCCAATATTTGGAGAAGCTGAGAACGGTATTTATCAACGCTTAAGCATGTGGAATCGAAATGGCAAAGAAGATGCATCCTTCATGGATTGCATCTTTTTTTGTCTTCCCAGGTCCGAAAAATGTAGCTCTCAGATCATATAACATTTATGAACTAGTACATCCGTAGTAAGTAAGGCAGCCCAAACCGTTGTGTTCATCGACGTCGTCCTCTTAAGGTTATGAGCAGCAGAATGCATATGGCTAGAAAAACCACAAGTAATGAAACGACCATGAACCGATTATTCGACTCCTTTGTTGCAATAGTTTTATCCAAATATTCCTCAGGAGTGCTTGTCATTTTAGAAGGATCGTATCCTACTCCCAATGCTTTTATTTCCTCTTGTGCGGATTCAAGTCTCTTATTCCCCTCACAAAGACCTGTTTCTAGTCGATCTGCGTCGCCATAAGCAAAAACGATAAATTGTTCATTTAATTCGAATCCACCGTATCCGCAACTTGCCGAACTCCTTGCTGTGTAAACAGTCGTTTGAGAACCCAATTCCCCTTTCCAAACCTCTTTTACCTCGAATTCAACTTTTACAGCGTCTGCGGTAGACCAAATTTTCCCTTCAACAGGTTTTGTCAAACGCAATACTTTGCCCGTGAATATTGCCGTTTTCCGTTGCAAATGATCTTCTATACTTGGAGTCTCTGCGCAAGAGCATGCATGGGCTTTTAAAGGCGCGAACGCAAACCACGTACCGAACAAGAACAAAAAACTTAGGATGGTCATCGTTATTTTTTTTTGCAATTAATTCACCTCGTTTAAATGGAAGCCAATTCCAAACTACGATACCTGCTTCGTAATCATCTTTTGTCCGGATTGGGTGCCAACCTCTACATTTGAGTCACGCCTACTCCAAAACCGCGAAGCTTGTAAATAAGATGAACGATTGAAATCGACCTTTTCTATAAATCCTCATATCCGACCAGCAAGAAAATAATAACGCCTACAACAGCAATATGAACGAATGAAGAAGCAACGAGGAGGCCGGCTACACGCCAATCCTTCACCGACAGGCGGGTATTCGAACTTAGTTTATACATGGAAAAACCAATTACATTCGCTATAAGTAAAGACTGCGCCAACCCTCTGGAAACCGTGATGAACGCAGGCGTATTGTTGACAATCGGGTTTAAGAACCAGCTAAACGGCTCCACTAACATCACAATAGGAACTACAATCCATGCCAAAAAATGAACAGGCAAAATATAAACGATTTTTCGTAACGCCATTCTCTTACTCCTTTGTTGGGTTATATAAGATACAACGTATTTTCTTGGAAAAATGTTACTCTTTTTACATCCATCCTCGTATAAATATTCTTTTAGCCGTATAAGCAATGCTCCATACGTCCCCCTCCTTCTTCAGGCTGAGTTTAAAGCATGCTCTGGTCCCTACTCTCATAAACTGGATACGGTTAAAATTACGTTAACTGTTCCACCATTCGGATATACTTTCGAAGCGAGTTTTGCTTCACAAAACTTAAGCGTATGCTTTCGAAGCGAGTTTTGCTTCACAAAACTTAAGCGTATGCTTTCGAAGCGAGTTTTGCTTCACAAAACTTAAGCGTATGCTTTCGAAGCGAGTTTTGCTTCACAAAACTTTAAGCGTATGCTTTCGAAGCGAGTTTTGCTTCACAAAACTTTAAGGAGGTTACATAATGCCCGTGTTAGAGGTGCGTCATTTGCGGAAAAGCTTTGGTGCGGTAAACGCAGTGGAAGACATCAGCTTCACCGTCGAGGCCGGCGAGGTGTTTACGATAATCGGACCGAACGGCGCTGGCAAGACGACTACGCTGGAAATGATCGAAGGCTTGCAGGTACCGGATAGCGGCCAGATCGAGTTCGGCGAGCTTAGCTGGGTCAAAAACAGTGACCAAATTAAAACCTCAATCGGTGTTCAGCCGCAATCAAGCGCTCTATTCGATCTGCTGACTGTTGAAGAAAACTTGGATTTGTTCGCAACCTTCTATCCGAAATCCAAGCCGGCTTCGGAGGTACTGGAGATGATCAGCCTGACCGATCAGCGGAACAAGCAGGTCCGCAAGCTCTCCGGCGGTCAGAAACAAAGGCTCGCAATCGGGCTTGCGATGATAAACGACCCGATCCTTATTTTTCTAGATGAACCGACCACAGGACTTGATCCGCAGGCTAGGCGCAACATTTGGGATATCATACTGAAGCTGAAGGCGCTCGGCAAAACGACTATTCTCACGACGCACTACATGGAGGAAGCCGAAAAGCTAAGCGACCGCGTCTGCATCGTTGACCAAGGCAAAGTCGTCACGCTCGACACGCCTGCCGCCTTAATTGACCGCCTTACGCAGGAGCGCGAGGTTAGGCTCACCTTTATCGATGGTGCCGCAGCTGCGATAGAGACCGAAAAGATTGCGCAGACTCAATCTGCCGTCGTTCGCACAAGCCGCGATGGGGATGCCCTTCAGCTATGGACAACGCAGCCTGAAGAAACCCTGTACGAGGTGTTCGGCTTTACGAAGGAGCGCGGATTCCGGGTTGAGCAGATTTCAATTCGTGAAATGAGCCTGGAAGACGTATTCATTGCCTTCACTGGGAAGGAGTGGAGAGATTAGATGAACAGTACAAAGCAGTTTTCCAAAATGTTTTCCGCTCAGATCAAAATGATGTTTCGCGAGAAACAGGTATGGTTTTGGAATATCTTTTTCCCCGTTATTCTGATGGTGCTGTTTATGGTCATATTCGGAGGCGGCTCCAGCGAAAGCTTCAAAGCCAAAATAGCAATTGTTGATTCCCAGCCGAATGCAGCCTCCGCCATGCTGTTTGAGCAACTGCAGCAAATTCCTGTATTTGAATGGGAATCCGAACAGCCGGTTACTTTAGAGGCAGGCAATAAGCTTGTCGAAAAGCAAGACATTGATGCACTCATTATTCTTCCTGAATCCGAGAGCGCAACGACGATCAAGCTCGTCGTGAACAAAGCAGACGAACAAGGGGCAACGACCCAAGCCGTCTCAGGCATACTGGATCAATTCATTCAACAGACGAATTGGACGGTTGCAGGCACAGCACCAACGTTCAGCCTCGCCAAAACCTCCATTTCCTCCGGCGCAGACGATTTGAATTATGCCGATTTCCTGTTAACGGGCATGATTGGCTTGTCTGTGGCGCAGGGCGGATTGTTCGGCATGGTCGGACTCGTTGAAATGCGCAGGAACGGCTTGATGAAAAGGCTTCGCATGACACCTGCCAGAATGGGACTTTACGGGCTTGCCGGCATGCTGGTAAAGCTGCTGCTCGGCATCGTACAGATCATTATTTTGACACTGATTGGCGTGTTCGGGTTCGGCGCAAACCTCCATATCAACATATTCAGCTTGGTTATCGCCTTCCTTGCGGGTGGATTGGTTTTTAATGCGATGGGCTACCTGTTCTCTTCGTTCAGCAAGTCGATAGAGGCCTATATGGGGATGTCGAACATCGCGAGCATGCTGATGATGTTCCTAAGCGGCGTTTTCTTCCCGCTCGAATCGCTTCCGACCTGGCTGCAGCCTGTTACGCAAATGCTGCCCCTTACCTATTTCGTCGAAGGCATGCGAGATGGACTTATTTATGACTCCGGTATCGCATCAGGCGCATTCTGGGCCGGAATCGGCGTAATGGTCATATGGGGCGTCGTTTCCTTCCTCGTAGGATCACAGGTTTACAAAGCTAAATCCGTTTCGGATGCGCAATAACATGCATATGATGCAGCAACAGCAGGCACAGCAGCTTATCGACTAAGCTGCCGTGCCTGCTGTTTTCGTCATGTTATTTTAAAAATGCAGCCTACACTTTACATTCAGAATGCTTCAGCAAAGACTTCTCTACTTGAATCGTCGTATGCTCAATGTGAAATTCATCCGCAATCTGACTGATCGCTTGCTGCAGCACAGATTGGCAATCGACGGAATCGTCTACCGTGAGATGGCAGCTTAAGGAATCAAGCCCCGAGGTAATCGTCCAAATATGCAGGTCATGCACATCTTTTACTCCCGGAATACGAAGCAGTGTCTTCTCGACTTGCTCCGCATCCACATTGGCAGGCGTACCTTCCATGAGGATATGCACCGTCGACTTAATGATGCCCCATGCACTTTTTAGAATGAGCAGCGCGACGATGACGCTAATAATCGGATCGGCAATGTACCAGGAAAATAACGACATCAGAATACCGGCAATGATCGCTCCTACTGAGCCGATTGCGTCTCCTAGCACGTGCAAATATGCGCTTCGCACATTTAAATTGTCCTTTACGTCAGCTTTCCGCATGAGGAACCAAGCACTCGCCAGATTGGCAAGCAAGCCGATCCCTGCTATGATCATCATCGTTCCGCTGGCTACAGTCGGAGGTTCGCCGAAACGTTTAATCGCCTCGACCACAATGAACGCTGCAATGACGAAAAGTGTAACCCCGTTCAGCAGCGCCGCCAATATTTCGAACCGATGAAAACCGTAGGTACGGCTGGAGGATCTCGGCCGCACTGCGAACCACATCGCAGCAAGGCTTAAAGCCAGCGCTGCTGTATCGCTCAGCATATGTCCGGAATCGGATAATAACGCGAGCGAATTCGTTACCAAGCCGCCTACAAATTCCAGCACCATAATTCCCGCCGTAATGATCAATGCGATCAGCAGGCCGGCCTTGTTGTTAGGTGCATGAGAATGCCCGTGATGGCCATGCGAGTGCCCGTGATGATGGCCATGTTGGTGACCGCTATGGCTATGTCCGGCTTGGCTGTGCTTTCCGCTTTTTAGTGACTGCTTTCCTGTTTCATCATGATTGTAGCCATGCGAATGGCTGCAGGACTCTCCCTCATGGTTATGCTCATGCAGCCCATCCCCGCTTTCATTATCCACTTTCTTTTCTTTTCCCTCATGCTCTCTGTCCGATGGATTGCTCATCTCATTCTCCCCCGTTCCCGACGCCCAGACTCGCTTAGTCTGCTTCCTAGCGGATCTTTTCATTAATACTACCCGTATCCCGATAACATATGAACATGTGCTCATATGTATTATATGTAATATATGCCTCCGTTGCAACCATTTTTGATGATTGCGATACGAATCACTCATCAAAAAGCAAAAAGAGACGCATGTCTGCGTCTCTGATTACCGTTATTACAACACGAGCATACAACCGTGAACAATTAGCTACGAAGCGGCTCAACGGCCTCTACAAGCTTCTCTTCAAGCTCTGCCGAGTAGACAGCATACTGTTCCTCGCTCCAGCCAAGCAGCTCCGCCATAGCCGACATCGCCGCTTCTTTCCACTGCTTCACATGGTCGATCCGGAAGAAAAGATCGCCGGTACGGCGAATGAAGAAATCAGCAGGCTTCACAGCCATTTCCGCTTCTATCGCGTAGCGAAGCTGAACCGCCAGCATTAACGGAAGCTTGAACGCAACCGCCCATTCAGCTGTGCTCTGCGCAAGCTTGAACAACTGATCCACGTTCGAGCCGTAACGCTCCGCCAAAAACTTCGACTCTTCTTTTGAGAAGCCGAATTTGGAGCCTTCCGCTGTTTTTTTGTTCACAAAGGACTCGAATCCGCCCGATCCGCCCAAGTCTCCGCCTGACATCGGAATCGATTTCGTATCGCCTTTGGCAAACTGCAAGCCGCTTCCTTCCTGCCCGAGCAGCTCCACCACTTTATCGACAACGGTCTCAGCCATTTTGCGGTAGCCTGTCAGCTTGCCCCCTGCAATAGAAATCAGCCCGGAATCGGATACGAAAATTTCATCGCGCCGAGAAATTTCCGAAGGCGATTTCCCTTCCTGCTGAATAAGCGGACGAAGGCCTGCCCAGCTTGATTCGACATCGCTTTCTACAAGCTTTAGCTCAGGGAACATGAAGTTGACCGCTTGCAGCAAATAAGTTCGGTCCTCCAGCGTCATGACCGGATTGACGGTGTTGCCTTTGTAATTGGTATCGGTCGTACCGAAATAGGTTTTGCCGGCGCGTGGAATCGCGAAGACCATACGGCCATCCGGTGTATCAAAGTAAACCGCTTGGCGCAGCGGAAATCTACTTTTGTCGAATACGAGATGAACGCCTTTGGTCAGACGAAGCGTTTTTCCTTTTTTTGAGCCGTCCATTTCGCGGATATCATCCACCCAAGGACCTGTCGCATTTATAATTTTGGCAGCTTTAAGCTCATATTGTGCGCCGCTGATGTTATCTTTAACCAACGCGCCGGTAATCATCCCATCATTGCCATAACTCAGCGTTTCTACCCGCGCGTAATTGACGGCCAGCGCGCCTTTTTCGACCGCTTTTTTCATGACTTCAATCGTCAGACGAGCATCGTCCGTGCGGTATTCCACATAATAGCCACCGCCCTTCAGCCCATCGCGCTTAAGCAGCGGCTCCTTCGACAGCGTATCCGCAGCGCTCAGCATCTCGCGGCGCTC
This sequence comes from Paenibacillus sp. 2TAB23, assembly GCF_052115165.1. NCBI lineage: Bacteria > Bacillati > Bacillota > Bacilli > Caryophanales > Paenibacillaceae > Paenibacillus > Paenibacillus sp. 2TAB23. Next base: position 30,170 of record NZ_JBFRGD010000015.1, on the reverse strand, counting down.
TTTCCGTTTCACCCCAGCCAAAAAATCATAGACACGCAAGCCGATCGAGGTCGAGAATTTGCCGAACGTACCTCCTTTGTAAAGCGGCAGCAGCATCCATTCCGGTGTCGTTACATGCGGCCCGTTCTCGTAAACGATTGCCCGCTCTTTTCCTACCTCAGCCACGACGCCGACTTCGAATTGCTTCAAATAACGCAATCCGCCGTGAACAAGCTTCGTCGAACGGCTTGACGTTCCTGCCGCATAATCCTGCATCTCCACGAGCGCCACCTTCATGCCGCGCGCTGCAGCATCAAGCGCGATTCCCGCACCAGTTATCCCGCCGCCGATTACCAGGACATCTATTTGTGATTCCTGCATGTGCTCCAATACCTGCTCACGATTTTGCGCGGCAAAATCCCCATTACCGAGTTTGCTTTTCATTCTAATTTCCTCCTAGTTCTCATGCATCTATTGTTCTGCGATAACCCCATCGCTACTCGCGAATTAATGAATTTAATAAGAAGAAACGCCTGACGGCGTCCTTTCAATAGACGCCATCGTTTCAGCGAAACGTATAGAGTAAGGATGAGCAAACCCATATTTTTCCTATACGTCAAAAAAACCACTCAAACCGCTTCCTGCCCCGAAAAAGGGTATGGAAGCGGTCTTCGTGGTTTCTCCTGATCTCCAACCGTTATTAACTTAGCCGTAGTATACCATAATTATTGCGCAAAAGCCATGGCCGCTTTCACCGCGCGATGCCAGCCTCCGTATAGCTCAGCTCGCCGCTCCTCTTCCATTTCGGGCTCGAACACGCGATCAACCTGTCTAAGCCCCGCCAGCTCCTCACGGCTTTCCCAGAAGCCTACCGCAAGCCCGGCCAAATAAGCGGCGCCTAACGCGGTTGACTCATTAATAACGGGACGTTCAACCGGCACGCCGAGCAGATCGCTCTGGAACTGCATCAGCAAATTGTTATTCACCGCTCCTCCGTCCACCGACAGCGATTGCAGCGGCAGACCCGACTCCTCCTCCATCACGGAGAGAACATCTTTTGTCTGATAGGCCAACGACTCGAGCACCGCCCTAACGAAATGTGCTTTGGTCGTACCGCGAGTCAGGCCAAATGCCGCTCCTCTAACATCACTATTCCAATAAGGCGTTCCAAGTCCGACGAAGGCAGGAACGATATATACGCCGTCCGTCGATTCAACCTGCCCCGCCAGCCCTTCGGTTTCCGTCGCCGATTCGATTAATTCCAGGCCGTCGCGCAGCCACTGGATGGCCGCACCTGCGACAAAAACGCTGCCCTCAAGCGCATACTCCAGCTTGCCGTCGATTTCCCAAGCAATCGTCGTAAGCAGCCCTTTTTCGGATACGATCGCTTTGGTTCCCGTATTCATCAGCATGAAACAGCCTGTTCCATAGGTGTTTTTGGTGCTGCCTTCTTCATAGGCATTCTGGCCGAATAAAGCAGCCTGCTGATCCCCAGCTGCTCCTGCTACCGGAATGCAGCAGCCGAACAGCTTCTCATCCATTTGTCCGTATACCTCTGATGATGAGCGCACGTCAGGGAGCATTTCTTTCGGAACCTGCAAAATGCTTAACAGCTCCTCATCCCAGCTCCGCTCATGAATGTTGAACATAAGCGTCCTAGCGGCGTTGGATACATCCGTCACATGTACTGCTCCGCCTGTCAGGTTCCAAATAAGCCAGGTATCGATCGTACCGAACAGCAGCTCGCCCTTCTCCGCACGCTCTCGCGCTCCTTCCACCTGCTCCAGCAGCCAGTGCACCTTCGTGCCTGAGAAATAAGCGTCGATAAGCAAGCCTGTTTTTTCATGAAACGTTTGGGCATATCCTTCCTGCTTCAGCCTGTCGCTAATGGCTGCCGTTTGACGTGATTGCCATACGATAGCGTTGTAGACCGGTTCCCCCGTTGCTTTGTCCCATACCACCGTCGTCTCCCGCTGGTTCGTAATCCCTATGCCCGCAATCTGATCGGCAGATACGCCTGTTTTGTCCAATACCTCGGCAATGACCTTCTTCGTGGATTCCCATATAAACAGGGCATCCGCCTCAACCCATCCGGCATGTGGATAAGTGAGCGGCAGCTCTTCGCGAGCCATGCTGACGATGGTGCCGCTGCGATCGATGAGCAGCGCTCTTGTGCTAGTTGTCCCCTGATCAAGCGACAGCATATAGGTTTTCATCATTATTCCTCCTTCACCATTACGGTTGGGTTTCCTCTGCTGCTCTCCAAAGCTCCTTGCGCGATGTCGTTATCGCTGAAGCCCCTGCATCCAGCGCTTGCTTGACATGCTCCTGCGTTCGAATTAAGCCTCCTGCAATGATCGGAATGCCGCTCCGCTCCTTAACCTCACGCATAATATCAGGGATCACACCCGGTAATACTTCAATAAAATCAGGACGGTTTTTATCGAGCACCGTATAGCTCCGCTCCAGCGCATCCGAATCAATGAGAAAAAGCCTCTGAATTGCGATAAGACCATTTTGCTTGGTCCGTCCAATTACGCTGGAACGAGTCGAAATAAGGCCTGCCGGCCGTATCGATTGGCATAGAAACTCCGCCGCGTATTCATCGTTTTTCAGACCGTCGATCAAATCGGCATGCAGCAGCACTTTTTTGCCATGCTGGCTGGCCAAATCGACAATGTTTTTTATTTGTCCCAAATGTCCGCCCAGCAGTACCATATATGAAAAAGGGGAGGCAAGAACGGCCTCCACATCCTTCAGCTTATGGACTGCCGGCAGCAATGTTTGTCCGTTCAACTGCAATGACAAAGCCTGCCACCTCCACTCTTTGTCTGGAGCCTCTTCAAACTAATAGCAGTGAAACAGCTATTTCCTCACAAGCTGTCCGCTGCTCTCGCGTACTTGAATGCAAGTCGGCAATACGATTTTTTTGGCGATTTCGCGTTTGGCGGCAAGCCGATCTGTCAGCAGCTCAACCGCGGTCTCACCCATATGCTCCATGTGGACCTTGACTGTCGTCAGCGGCGGCTGCAAAAAAGCCGAGATGGCGATATCGTTATAGCCAACGATAGATATGTCTTCAGGCACCTTCAGGCTCGCTTCATGCAGGGCGCGGAGAGCGCCTACTGCCATCGAATCATTTTCGATAAAAAAGGCTGTGGGAAGCTTCTCTTGGGCAATCGCCTGCTTCATCAGCTTGTAGCCATCCTCGGAATAGAGATTCTCTCCCGTATAGACCAGCTTCGGATCGAACAGCCCTTGAGCGGTAAGCCGCTCCATGAAAACAAGCTCACGCTCATCCCGCACCCGCTTCTGATTGACCATATTATGCCCTCCAATATACCCGATAGACGTATGGCCAAGTCCCGTCAGATAATCGAGCACCTCCGAAACGGACTTGCGAAGGTCGATTACAACCGAGTCGAACCGATTATCGTCAGGCGAAGAATCGACAAATACGATATTGTCCAAGCCTCCCGGAAATATTGCGATATCTTCCTTCTCGAACCTGCCAATCGCAATGATGCCGTCGAATGCTTCACCGGTCCACTCTTTCCCGTCCGGCTCACCGTGCAAAAACAGCTTAACCAGGTCGATCTGGCGTTGAAAGCACTCACGCTCAATGCCAAGCCTAATCGCCATATAATACGGATCCAGCATCTCTTCCTGATCCGAATACCAGTTGACTAGCCCGACCCGGTAACGATCCTTGACCGCCACACCATTGCGCTGCCGCAGCGTCTTGTAGTTCAGCTGCTGCGCCGCTTCAAATATGCGCTTGCGCGTCTCGTCCGCAACGGAGATGCCGGGGTCATAATTAAGCACCCGTGACACCGTCGCAATCGAAACCTTAGCTTTCTGAGCAATATCTTTAATCGTAGCCATACTCCCGTTCCTTCCCGTAACCGCCTCATTACATTCAATATGCCAGATTATGTGCGCGTTTACAATAGAACGACAACGTTTGGCAGACTGTTTCGCGGGTCTATTCCTATAATAAATTGAAACTCATAGATGTATGACGCAGCATGGCTGTATGCAGGCTATCCTTGAAGCCCAAGTAAAATTATACTTTATTTTTAGTAAAAATAAAGTGCTGATTTCCATTTCTTTTACCTACACTCGTTTATAAAATAAATAAAAGACTGCCCCGACAKGTAAATACCCTGTAGAGCAGTCTCACTTCAACCCATTATTCATGCTTCAAATGCTGAAGCGTTAGTAAAAATATTTGCTCCACATGATCATCGTCTAGCGAATAAAAGACGGTCTTGCCGACCTTCCTCCGCTTTACGATCCGCATATTCCGAAGCAGCCGCAGTTGATGGGAAACCGCAGATTGCCCCATGGAGAGCACCTGAGTCAGATCATGTACGCAAAGCTCTGATTGCACGAGAGCATGTATCATCTTCACCCGTGTCGGATCGCCAAGCGCCTTGAACAGGTCTGCCAGCTCGCCAGCTGTTGTTTCCGGTATCAATTTGCTTCTTACGCTCTCTATATTTTCTTCCGAGCCTGCGCATGAATCATCGCATGCCGCGGTAACCTGATTATCCATTATCATCCCACCAGCCCTATTTGTCCTAAAGCACATTATAACATGTTTCGGGTGGCTGGGTGAGTCCTCTTCGCTCGTCTATCCGATTACGCTTCTTTCAACCATTCAAATCGGTAGCTGCCTGAACCGGCATCAATGACAACGCCCGTCTCCGACTGAGAAACGGTTAGTACGCCTGCCGAATCTTGTAGCCTCGTTCCACTTTCGGTTACGATCTCCTGATCATACGCCGATGGCAGCTTGATTAAAGCCGTTGTATTCGCCGGAATCGTTACTTCCAGCGAATAGGCTCCGTCTCCTGCTCTTTCCCATCTCGAACGAAGTTCGCCATATTGTGTTTCAAGGATGCCTTCCGCCCAATCAAGCCCATCACCCGGCTGCGGAGCAATGACGCTCCGTTTATAGCCAGGCGCTTCCTCCGTCGTTTGAATGCCAGCCGCTACCCGGTACATCCAATCTCCGATCGCGCCATAAGCATAGTGATTGAACGAATTCATATCCTTGCTCCAGAAGCTTCCATCCTCCTTGATTCCGTCCCAATGCTCCCAGATCGTCGTCGCGCCTTTCGTTACCGGATACAGCCAGGATGGATAGGATTGCTGGAGCAACAGCTTATAAGCCGCCGCGTTCTGACCGAAAGCGCTAAGCACATGATTTAAATACGGCGTCCCTACAAAACCGGTCGTAAGATGGAAGTCACTTTGCTCCAGCAGCTCGGCAAGCTTGGCAATCGCGCGCTGTTCTCCCTTCTCATCCAGCAGGCCGAACATTAAGACGAGTACCTGCGCCGTTTGCGTAGGCACAGCAAGCCTTCCTGAGGCTGTGACGAATTCCGCACGGAACGCAGCCACAATCTGATCGTACAGCAATTTGTATTCGGCAGCTTCTTCCATTCGGCCAATCAGCACGGCTGTCTTCTGCACGATTGATACCGAATAAGCGTAGAACGCCGTTGCAATGAGATCACGGTCCGTTGCTCCGATGTAATCGCCGGATTTGGCATCGAGCCCCAGCCAATCGCCAAAGTGGAAGCCCGTATTCCACAAAAATTCATTCTCGCCTTGCCGGCGAATGTATTTGACCCAAGCGGTCATGCTGTCGAATTGCTCGGCTAGAATTCGCTTGTCGCCGTAGCACACATACAGCGTCCATGGACAAATAACGGCCGCGTCTCCCCATGCAGCCGACGAGCGCTCATGATCCTTCAAGACATGGGGCACAACGAACGGAACCCCGCCTTCCTCGGTCTGATCTGCCTCTAAGTCCCGCAGCCATTTCGTAAAAAAGGGAGCAACGTTCGTCAAGTAGGAGGCTGTCTGGATAAACATCTGCGCATCGCCCGTCCAGCCCAATCGTTCGTCCCTTTGCGGACAGTCGGTCGGCACATCGAGGAAGTTGCCCTTGAGGCCCCACTTGATATTATGCTGGAGCTGATTGACCAGCGGCTCCGAGCATGCGAATTGGCCGGTTTCCTCCATGTCCGAATGAAGGACTACGCCAGTGAAATCCTCCATCTGAAGCTCTTCGGGAAAGCCAACAAGCTGGACGTACCGAAAGCCTTGAAACGTAAATCGGGGCTCATACATCTCTTTCGTGCCGCCTTTAAGCACGTAACGAATGCATTGCTTCGCCGAACGAAGGTTTTCGGTATAGAAGTTCCCTTCATGATCCAGCACCTCGGCATGCAGCAGCGAAACCTCGGTACCTGCCGTGCCCTCGACCGAGAATCGCACCCAGCCGACCATATTTTGGCCAAAGTCGAGCACGCGCTCTCCCTTCGGCGTCGTAATGAAAGCCAGAGGCTTCAGCTGCTCCTGCTTGCGAACGGGTTCATTGATCTGAGGCTTCAATATCTCCTTCGAATGCTGTACGATTTCGACCGCGTGCCAGTCGTTGCCAGCCTCGTTATAACCGGCAGTGCTCCAGCCATCCCGCTCGAGGCGCGCATCATACGTTTCGCCGTGATAAATTTCGGATGCCTGAATCGGTCCGACTGCAGCGGTCCAGCTGTCATCCGAAACGATTCGCTCTTCCTTCCCGTCGGAATAAACGATCCGCAGCTCCAGCAGCAGCGCCAAGCGGTCGCCATACAGACGGTTTTGCTCACCCCAGCCCAAATACCCCTTGTACCATCCATTGCCAAGCCACGCGCCGATCGCATTGCCGCCTGCTGCAAGCAGCTCGGTAACATCATAGGTCTGAGTCTGAAGCGCATGGCCGTAGCTGGTCCAGCCTGGCGTAAAATAACTATCGCCTACCCGATGGCCGTTCAGCTCCAGCTCATATATGCCAAGCGCCGTCGCATACAGTCTCGCCTCCTTTACCGTCCCGGAAAGCTCAAAGCTTTTTCTCAGAAGCGGCAGCGGTTCAGCCTGAGCAGGAAGCAGCTCGAGCGGCGCAGCAATCCAATCCGCCGACCATTCCTCCGAATGGAGCAGCCCCATCTCCCAATAGCCTGCTTCCGACCACGGCGATAGCTCATCCTTATGATTCCAAGCACGCACATGATAGTAGTAGCGCTTACAAGATTCTGCTAGAGGGAAATCCAGCTCTACCAGTACCGACTGGCTCGACTCCACACGACCCGACTGCCAGATTAAACGGGTGAAATCCTTTTCTTCCGCAAGCTCAATCTCATAGGCGCTCTGACTTGTCCCCCGCTCCGCAGCTTCCAGCTTCCAGCTCAGCCTCGGGCTTGCCGTACCGATACCGACCGGGTTTTTCTGATATTCGACTCTCGTATCTTTAACGATAAACATATTCGAATCCTCCCTGTATTCATTTTTGCGTGTTCGCCTTCCTTGCTTTGCTGCTTTCCTCTATAATTATAAAAAAGCACAGTCATCTATTTGCAGGCAAAACGGACAATATGATGGGGTATTTCGGACAGCTTTAGAGGCCGAACAATAAATAGGATAGGGAGCGCTTGCAGGATGAACCATCCTTTAGAAACGTACCGCGGCGAGCACTATTTCCAGAACAACCAGCTGCTTTATATTAATCGGGCTGCCGAGAGCATAATGAGTCCTTATCATGACCATGACTTTCTCGAATGCGTATATATAACGGAAGGTGAAGGGTATCATCATATCGGTGATCAAGTGCATAAGGTGCGAAAAGGACAGGTGTTTTTCATCCCGATCGGCATATCTCATGTATTCAGGCCGCTTTCCTCTAGCAAAACAAACAATCCGTTAAGCGTGTTCAACTGCGTCTTTTCACCGCTGCTTCTGCATAAGCTGAGTGCGTTCGCTTCCGATTACCGCAGCATGCAGTTCATTGCGGATATGGAAGGCGGAAGATGTCCCTATTATTCCTGCATGGATACCAATGACCAATACGAGAAGCTTTTTCTAGCCATGCACCGTGAGTTTGAGCTTCCGCGTACCGGCTCGGCGGATTACTTGCATTCCCTGCTGCTGCAGCTGCTCATTATGCTTCAGCGCTCGATGGAGGACAGCAGCCCTGCGCCTGCGCCGCGTCAAACGGCTTTCAGCCTGCTTCTCAATGAGCTTGACCAGCATTACGGCGAGGAGCTTACGCTCACAAAGCTTGCCATGGCAAGCGGCTGGAGCGAGCGCCATCTGCAGCGCCTTTTCCTGCAATATACGAAGCAGAGCTTTCATCGTTATCTCCAAAATGTCCGGATTCAAAAAAGCCAGGAGCTGCTGCGCGGATCTACCCTCAAAATCAGCACGATCGCCGAGATGGTAGGCTACAAGGACATCCACTCCTTCAATGCCTTGTTCAAAAGGTGCACCGGAATGACGCCAAGCGTCTATCGCAAAGAATCGACTGCGGCCGAGAGCCCTGTCAGTTAGGAGGCTGCATGCCCGCATGTTTACACTGAAAGAAAAGCTCTATCTGCTCGAACTGCTCAAGCAGCAAAACCGGAAACGCTTATTCGGATTCCGCAAAAAGAATCCTTCGCATGACCGGCTCGTTGAGAAGCTGGAGCAAATGGTGCGCAATGAACAAGTCAATCGCGAGCAATTATAATCATCCGCTGCATCCGTTCGCAATCATCGTCAGTCACAGGAGGCATTATGACAGGAAAGACCCATCTTGCAATCGGAGCCGCCGTGGGCGCGGCCGCATCCGTGTGTTATCCCTTTACGTTGGAACATGCCGCTTTATACATCGCCGTAGCCGGATTCTCCGCCTTATGCGCAGATCTTGACGGTCCAAGCATGTTGAGCACCAAGCTCAGCAAATTATCCAAGCTCATCCGCGAGCTCACCCTTTGGTCTGGCTTCTTGCTTGCAGGCATCGTCTGCTATTATTATTTCACCGACCGTAGTCCTTCGGCTGTTTACATCGGCGTTGCCGCTGCGATGTTCCTGCTCGGCCTGATTGCCAAGCAAGGCATCATTCGGAATGTGCTTGCCAGCGTCGTAGGCTGCATCGTCATGTATGCCGGTTATTACTATCAGATGAACTGGCTGATTGGATTCGGATTATTTGCCGCATGGGTGCCGTGGCTTAAGCACCGCGGCATGACTCACACGGTATGGGCGGTTCCCATCTGGGGAGCGATCGGCTGGGGACTCGAGAACCAGCTGCAAATCGAAGGCGTTGCAATCGTGGCCATGCTCGGCTATTTATCCCACCTTGTTGCGGATACCCTTACGCCGAGCGGCGTGAAATGGCTTTATCCGCTAACGAAGAAATCATTCAAAATAAAGCTGTAGCTCTTCTATAAGAAATGGCTTTGCCGTCCTCTGCAAGAGGAGGGTATCCGTTTCTCGTAGAATTAGAAGAATACTTATCGCGTGAAACTTATAAAGTCTGATATTTACAAAAGGCGCAAGCAAGAGGCTGTCTAGCCGCTGCTTGCGCCTTTCGAATGAAGCATGATGAGTTGGACTAGACGGTACCCGTCAGCTGTCCCCGAATGACATTGGAAGCCGACAGTACGTTTGAGAGCTGGCTCCATACGAGAGCATCCTCTTTAAATACAATTTGGCTCGTATAAGCAAAAGGCGTTTCAATCAGCCTCATCGTGAGCTCAAGCGTGTCCTCCTGCAGCCAGGTAAAGCTTGCAGCGATCCGTTTCTCCTCCTTCTGAAAAAAGCTCGTCTTTCCTTCCACCCACTCGCCTCGTCCGAGGTTAATCGTATAATCGTTTTCCAATTTCCTTATTGCGATGCTTGCTTGATTCCCTGCAAAGGATATTACAACCTTGTTCCAATGCTCGTTATTGTCTTCAAAGCTATAGGCGCTGCCCGAAATCGTTTCTTCCAGCCGCGAATTCATCTGAAGCTGAGGTATGGGAAGAGTCAGACTCTTCAGCTCCGCTGCAAGCTTCGCTTGTGCTCTCTCATCTGGAGATAGCGGCTCCTGCTCCATTGCGGGCAGCAAATGATCCCAAACGGCATCCATGACACCCTGTAGATCGTTCGTGCCGCTTGTCATGGCCAACACCGCATCGTGCTCTGGCATCACGATGCAAAATTGCCCAAACGCTCCGTCGCCGCGGTACAGTCCATGCCTGCATCGCCAGAACTGATAGCCGTAGCCTTGTGCCCAATCGCTTGCCCCGCCGTCTCCGTTAGCGATTTGCTTGGACGTTGCTTCATCAATCCAAGCCTCAGACAAAAGCCGCTGACTATTCCAAACACCTCTCTGCAAGTAGAGCTGCCCGAACTTAGCGATATCCTCCGTCGTTATGCTCAGCCCCCAGCCGCCGATCTGAATGCCGCGAGGGCATGTTTCCCAAGTAGCTCCTTCAATACCGAGTGGTTCTAATAAACGCGGCTGTAAATAGTCGAGCAGCGTCTGGCCGGTTACCTTCTGAAGAATGGCAGCCAGCATATACGTAGCTCCGCTGTTATAGACAAAATGTGTACCTGGCTCATGCTCGACAGGCACTTGGAGAAACGCCTTGACCCAGTTCCCGTCCGCGCTCTGATGCAACCCCTCCGTTGTATCCAGCGCATGGCCTGTTCCCATCATCAGCAAATGCCGTATGCGCATAGATGCCAGATTCGGCCCTGCTTCCTCCGGAGCGTCCGCTGGGAAAAACGAGATGACCTCATCGTCCAACGACAGCTTCCCTTCGGCAGAGGCAAAGCCAATCGCCGTTGAAGTGAAGCTTTTGCTGAGAGAAAACAGCATATGCGGAATATCCGGCGCATAAGGAGCCCACCAGCCCTCCGCTGCCACCCGTCCGTGTCTGAGCAGCATGAGGCTGTGCACCTCCAATTGGCGTTCTTTTATCGCATTTAGAAACGCAGTCACAGCTGTAGAAGAAATACCTTGTTCCTCCGGCTGGCTTCTTGGCAAATGAAAAGTCGTCTGTTCCATCCTTCATTCCTCCTTCATACCCATAATTTACTGCAAGCGAAGCGGACTGGCAAGTCAAATTGTTAGCGCTCTCATATGCTACAACATCGCCAAGCTTAATTACGTCGTTAAAGGGAGCTCTTAAACGATGCCCTTTCTTGTGGAGGGAATCGGTGCTTTGTCGCCTGCTCATATCCGTAAGCCAGCTTAATGAGCGTAGGCTCGCTGAAGGCGGTCCCGATAAAGGTTATACCCTGCGGTCCTTTGGTCACATAACCTTCATCCGCCGTTATTCCATGCTCTGCATAGCCGCCGGGAACCGTTATGACGGGATAACCCGCTCTTGCCGCCAGGTCGTCGCCGCTCTCATCGCCAAGAAATAGAAGCGCGTCCAAACGATGCTCCTCCAAAGCAGCATCAAGCCCCCGCTTGCCTGCCAGCTCCTTATTTTGCCGCAAGCTATCCACATATTCCTGCCCTGTCAGCGTCCCGCTCGTTTCCTCCGACGAAATCAGCGTGTCTTGACCATACTTTAATGCGATTTCGGCATGCTCCTTGTTATAAGCAATCAGCTCCGCAAGCGTATGGACCGGAACCGATGCCGCAAGACCGCCCAAGTAGTCGTTCAAATATTTCTTAAACTCATATCGCAGCACATGCCAATCCCACTCCACCTGCTCGCATGCCAGCTCAACGGGGTCAATGATGACGGCACCTGCCGCCTTCAAATCCGCGATAGCCGCTTCGATGACAGCCAAGCGCTCCTCATCCAAATCCTTATAGTAAAAACGCGGAATTCCGATTCTAGCCTGCTTCATATATTCCGTGTCCAAGAAGACCGTGTAGTCGCTGAAGCCATGCTCCGCACCGGTCAATGTAACCTCGTCCCGCTCATCTGCTCCGACGATCGCACCGAGCAGAATGGCTGCGTCCGTTACGGTTCTCGCCATCGGCCCAGCCGTATCTTGGCTCGCCGTAATCGGAATAATGCCCGCACGGCTGACTAATCCTATCGTCGGCTTGATACCGACCAATGACGTTTGGCTTGCCGGACTAACAATGGATCCCGAGGTTTCCGTCCCAATGGCAGCAGCTCCCAAATTGGCGGCAACCGCAGCAGCAGAGCCAGAGCTGGAGCCGCCAATAAACAGCTCCCCCGGGCCGTACGGATTAAGCGTCAAGCCGCCTCTGGAGCTATATCCCGCCCACATCGAACCGGACATAAAGTTTGCCCATTCCGTCATATTCGTTTTGCCCAGCAGTACGGCTCCCGCTGCCCGCAGCTTGGCGGCTACGCCTGAATCCGAAGCGGCGAAAGAGCTGGCTAGCGCTACAGAACCTGCGCTCGTATGCATAAGGTCCTGCGTATCGATATTGTCCTTCAATAGGATTGGAATCCCATGCAGCAGCCCGCGCACCTTGTTTGCTGACCTTTCGCGATCCAACGCCTTGGCTATTTCTATGGCATCCGGATTCACTTCCAAAATAGATCGAAGCACAGTATCCTGTATCGCAATACGCTCCATATACAACTGAACCAGCTCTTCCGAACTGAGCCAGCCCTCCTCCATCGCCTTCTGCATGCTCATGATATCTGCTTCTATAATCCAGTCCTGCTTATTGATTTTCATGGATATCCTCCTATAACACCTCGTACTTGCAGCTCTACTCCTCAAGAATATCCAGTTTATGGGGATCTGTCACCGTAACGAATAGGTATAGTTAAACTTTCCCACGCAAAGCGCAGCTTTCATCGATTATCCTGCTGTAATTACGCAAGCCTTGATTTCCTCCACCTGCTACGCCTGCTGCCAGGTCCATCGTGTCGCTTTTAGCCCAGCATGCTACAATAGATGAATAGGCATCTGTATCGGTACAGAATTCGGAAGGAGCTTGCCCATGTATAGGTATATGCAGCTCATGAACAATCTGGAGGAGCTTATTGCAGCTACTCCCTATAAGGACGGCCATAAGCTTCCTTCTATTCGCACGCTCGCCAGCCAATTTGCATGCAGCAAAAGCACGATTATTAAGGCATTGGAAGAGCTTGAGAAGCGTCATCTCATTTATGCTATGCCGAAGAGCGGCTACTATGTAGTAAAAGGAATAATCAGCGCTGACGACAGCACAGGCAGCATGCTGGATTTTGCCCAGACGGCGCCTGACCCCGCCTTGTTTCCCTATCTGGACTTTCAGCACTGCATCAACAAGGCGATCGACACCTACCAAAAGGATTTGTTCCTTTACGGCACCTCCAAAGGAATGGATTCCCTCATTGAAATGGCGCGCAAGCAGTTAACGAGCTACCAGGTGTTCGCAGCAGAGCAGCACGTGTTCATCGTATCCGGCATTCAGCAGGCGCTGTCGCTGCTTGCCGCGATGCCCTTCCCGAATGGCAAAAGCCAAATTCTTATCGAGCAGCCCGGCTATCATCTATTCCTCTCGTATTTGGAGACGCGCCGCTTGCCGGTCATTGGCATTGAGCGCGGTCATGCGGGGCTTGATTTCGACCGATTGGAGACCCTTTTCCGCACGGGAGATATTAAATTCTTCTATACGATGCCCCGCTTTCACAATCCGCTGGGCTGTTCTTACACACGCAAGGAGAAGCAGCTGCTTGCCAGACTCGCTGCCAAATATGACGTATATATCGTCGAAGACGATTATCTCGCGGATTTCGAGCAGGACAGCAAAGCAGATCCGATCTATGCCTACGACAGCTCGTCCCATGTCATTTACTTGAAGAGCTATTCCAAAATCATTTTCCCAGGGCTGCGCATCGGTATCGCCGTCCTGCCCGACAGCCTAACGGAGCCGTTTCGCGAGTATAAGCGGCAAAATGACATCGACAGCTCCATGCTCTCGCAGGCGGCGCTGGAAATCTACTTGCGCAGCGGCATGTTTGAGCGCCACCGCTCCAGAATCCGTGACCGCTACGCTGCAAGAGCCGCGCTGCTTGATTCGGCGCTTACGCGAGAAGCCTCTGTCGGCGGCGCCTTCACTTATATTCGCCCTAAGCAGCCGATGATTCATACGCATATCTTGCTTGATCCCTCCCTATCGGAAGCAACAATCATCAGCCGCCTGCAGCAGGAATCGATTCTACTCCAGTCCATTGAGCCCGACTACTTGTCCGGTTTCCCGCGAATGAATCTATTAAAGCTGAACGTAACCAACGTGAAGGAAGATCGCATCGAAGAAGGAATCGGGCGGATTATCGGCTTAATCGCCCAATCCGCCCGCAAGTGACCTTACCACTTCTCAGATATGACCTTCGCCTGCGTGAAGAGCAGCAGATAGTCGCGGCCGCCGGCTTTCGAGTCCGTGCCTGACATATTAAAGCCGCCAAAGGGATGAACGCCGACCAACGCACCCGTGCACTTGCGATTCAAATAAAGATTGCCCACATGGAACTGCTCGCGTGCTTGCTCAAGGCGGCTGCGGTTCCGTGAGATAACCGCGCCCGTCAAGCCGTATTCCGTATTATTGGCAATCGCGATCGCCTCATCGAAATGCGCAGCCCGGATGAATGCCAATACAGGCCCGAATATCTCCTCTTGTGCTACCCGAGCATGAGGATCAACATCCTTAATGATCGTCGGTTCGATAAAATAGCCGCTGCTGTCGCCAATTTTCCCGCCCAGCACGATCGTTCCTTCGCTTCGGCCGACCTCGATATATTTCAGAATGCTCAAATACGCACGCTCATCGATAACTGGTCCCACGCAGGTGTCCTGCTCGCTTGCTTTCCCCAGCTTAAGCTGCTTCGTTCTCTCCACTACCTTCTCGATAACCTCGTCGTAGACAAGCTCATCCACGACCGCTCTTGAGCAAGCGGAGCATTTCTGTCCGGCATAACCAAAGGCTGAGGCCGTAATCGCGTCGGCGGCAAGCTCCAAATCCGCATCGGCATCGACGATAATCGTATCTTTGCCGCCCATTTCCGCAACGACCCGCTTCATCCATCGCTGCTCCTGCTGAACGCCGGAAGCCTTCTCGTTGATGCGAAGCCCAACCTCCCGCGAGCCGGTGAAGCATATAAAACGGGTAAGCGGATGCTCCACTAGAAAATCGCCCACCTCGCTGCCCGCACCAGGCAGGAAATTGACGACGCCACCTGGCAAACCCGCTTCATCCAGCAGCTCTGCGAACTTGGCAGCAATAACGGCGGTTGCGCTGGCAGGCTTCAGCACGACGGTATTGCCCGCCACAACAGCGGCCATCGTCATGCCTGCCAGAATGGCAAGGGGGAAGTTCCAGGGCGGAATAATAATGCCGACTCCGAGCGGGATATACACGAGTTCATTGTCTTCCCCGCCGATCGCGACAAGCGGCTGACGTTCTGCGAGGCGCTCCATCTCGCGCCCGTAGAACTCTAGGAAATCAATGGCCTCAGCCGTATCCCCATCGGCCTCCGCCCAGCTTTTTCCCGCTTCGTATACGAGCCATGCAGAGAATTCATGCTTGCGCCGACGCAGCAAGGCGGCAGCTTTGTAGAGCACTCTTGCCCGGGCAGACGGTTCAACCCTTTTCCAATCCTCAAACGCCTCCGCCGCAGCAAGAACAGCCTGATGCGCAAGTGCCGTATCCGCTTGGGATACGATGCCTACGAGCTGATTGACATCGGATGGATTGATGGATTTGCGTTTTTGTATCGTTTCGATCCGTTCACCGCCGATCTTCAGCATATACTCCTGTCCGAGCTCCAGTTCAACCTTCCGAAGCGCCTCCTGAAAGTCGTTGATGCTGTCGGCCTTGCTGAAGTCGGTAAACGGCTCGTTCTGGAACGGCTCTCGCATAGACGTTGCCCCCTGTCGCTAGAAATCGATTCATGTCTTACAAGATTTGTTCTCCCAGCAGCGAACCGATCAGCTCTACCGCTAGACGAGCGGTTTGGTCATGCTGGTCCAGCACGGGGTTGACCTCAACGAATTCGGCTGAAGTCACAATGCCCGACTGATAGAGCAGCTCCAGCGCAAAATGTGCTTCCCGGTAGCTTAAGCCGCCTTTGACAGGCGTCCCCGTACCAGGCGCCTCCAGCGGATCAAGGCTATCGATATCAAAGCTGACATGCACCCCGTCCGTAGCCTGCTTGAAATGACCGATCACTTTTTCCATTACACGGGCAATTCCGAGCCGGTCGATATCATGCATCGTATAGCAGGCTATGCCTAATGAGCGGATATATGCTTTCTCTCCCGTATCTAGCGATCTGGCGCCTACTATCGCCACATGCTCCGGTTTTATTTTGGGAATAATGCCCCTCAGGCCCGTAAGCAGCGGGATTCCGCTACCAAGGCTAATGCCGAGCGACATGCCATGGATATTGCCGGACGGACTCGTGATCTCCGTGTTCAGATCCGAATGGGCATCGAACCAGATGACGCCCAAATTCGTATAATGCTCGGCTAATCCCGCAATCGTCCCGATCGAAATGCTGTGGTCGCCTCCAAGCAAAAGCGGGAATGCGCCATCAGCTACCAGCTCCGATACGCGCTCCGCTAATTCGCTGCTCATCTGATGAACCTCTGCCAAATGCTTGGCATTGGCCGATTGAAGCGGCGGCGGCTGGACCGCAGGTCTCAGCTCGCCCGCAAGCCGGTAATCAATGCTCAGCTCCGCTAATTTGGTCTCGAGCGAAGCTGCGTGCAGGATATGCGCCGGACCAAGTTCTGCCCCCGCCGTGCCGGCCCCTTTTCCAAAAGGAACCGATAACACGGCTACCTCTTTCATCCTCATAGCATTCACTCTCCTGCTGCTTCTCCATTGTGGAAAACCGACTGAATACGTTCAATCGCCCAATCGATTTCATCGGATGTTATCGTCAGAGGCGGCGCCAGCCTAATTACGAATTCATGGGTCTCCTTGCACAGCAGCCCTGCAAGCATAAGCTGCTCGCAATAAGCTCTTGCCGGTACAGATAGCTCAATGGCAATAAACAAGCCGCGCCCTCTAATTTGCACAATATCCGGATGCGTAAGTGCAGCCAGCTTGCTCTTGAAGTAGCTCCCAAGCGAAAGCGAGCGTTCCGCAAGCTCCTCTTCCTCGATCACGGCCAGTGCAGCAATCGCAACGGCGCAGCTTAGCGGATTGCCGCCAAAGGTAGAACCATGCGATCCCGGCTCGAATACGTTCATAATGTCAGCATTAGTTGCTATAGCAGACACAGGCAATACCCCTCCGCCAAGCGCCTTGCCAAGGATGTATAGATCCGGGACGACCGCTTCCCAATCGCATGCGAATCTGCGGCCTGTTCGCCCGAAGCCGGTCTGAATTTCATCAGCGGCGAGCAGTACGTTATTGTCCTTGCACAGCGTAGACACCGCTGCAAGAAACCCATCAGGAGGAATCCGAATGCCTGCTTCACCCTGGATCGGCTCAAGCAGTACAGCTGCTGTATTGTTGTTCATGGCCGCCCGAAGCGCCTCGATATCACCGTATGGAACGATTAGGAAGCCTGGTGTAAACGGACCGAAGCCTGCCCGGTAGCCCTCGCTCGATGAAAAAGAGGTTACGGTCAAGGTGCGCCCATGGAAGTTTCCTTCAAAGACGATAATCTCCGCATGATCCTCAGGTATTTGCTTAACCCTGTACGCCCATCGACGAACTGCTTTGATTGCCGTCTCAACCGCCTCCGCCCCCGAGTTCATGGGCAGAATCCGCTCCTTGCCTGTATAGGCGGCGAGCTTCGCGCAGAAAGCGCCCAGCGTTTCATTATGAAAGGCTCGCGACGTCAGCGTAACCTTATCGGCCTGCGCCTTTAATGCCGCAATAATGCGGGGATGGCGATGTCCTTGATTCAAGGCGGAGTATGCGCTCAGCATATCCATGTAGCGCATGCCGTTCGAATCCTCCACCCATACGCCTTCTGCGCTGCGAATCACGATCGGAAGGGGATGATAATTATGGGCGCCGTATTGCTCTGCCAGTTCGATATGCGTATGTGCCCTATCCATCACCTGCTCCTTTCCGCAAGCTTTGCAAATATAGCCTTTTTTGAATGTTATGCGGCGACACGGCGACAAATAACAATGGAAGCAGCCAGAGAGCTGAAGAAAGAAATATTTCTCTTGTGTGGAGGCTGAATGCTTGCTTTAATATGAAACGGGGGGATTGTACACGATGAGAAATAAAAAGGTTTTTTTTACGATGCTTATTAGTCAAATTTTGTTCGGCCTTTTTACGCTGATTTGGTTTTTTGTTTCATTAATGTCCTTTATGATCTTTGACAACCCGAACGGCGAGAATATGTTTTGGCCGCTTCTGCTGTTCATCTTGAATTGGCTGTATCCGGTAGCCTTAATCGCATCCATTATTATCAGCTGGGTGCTGTACCGCCGCGATAAAATGAAAACAGCGGTAACCATATCACTGGTTCCGCTGCTTTGGGTGCTTGCTCTCGCAAGCTTATTTCTATTCGCCTAAGGACGATCATGCTCTGCGGCTTCTAGAAACCGCGCCCAGCCTTGAGTTACGTTATCCTGCGCCCATTGCAGATGCGCCTCGTCCTCGTACTGCCTGAACGGGCACTCTATGCACATAATAAGATCCAAATACAAATCATAGAGTGCTCTTCGGCGCAGCTGCTCCGGAGACAGCTCCTTCAGTCCGTAACCCGCCAGGAAAGCTGCTGATAGATTAAAATGGCTGAAATAATGCTCCATCAGCGGATCGCCCCAGAGAGCCCGCTCGAAATCGATAATGCCGGATACTTTGCCATCTTTGATAAAGACGTTCCCGTCCCATAAATCCCATGAAATAAGTCTAGGCTCCGTTATTTCATCTAAAGCGGCCGCTCTCCTCTCCGCTTCGCTTCGAATCGTCGCATAGCTCGCAGGCAATACCACCCCTTCTCTTTCTCCGTCGGCAAGCACTCCGAGAAGAAGATTCATGAATGTCTCTCGCCAGGATATGAAGACTTCCTCTGCAGCTGCGTACAGCCCAAACCGTTCTCCGCGAATTTCATTCAGCTCGCGGTTATATACGCCCAGCTGGTAGTCGATTCGGGCTTTCTGCTCCTCTGTCAAGCTGGATTTAACCTTGTTATACGGCTCTCCCTCCAGCTTCTCCATGATGAAATATTCGCAGTCTACCAGAGATTCGCTGACGTCATGTGCATAGACGGACGGCACAGGCACCTTTCCGGCCTGCTTCACCAGCTGCAGCACCTCTACCTCCGTTTTCATCAGCCCTCGCTCATAGCTCATCAGCTTCGTGCCTGCTGGCGGGGCCGCCTTTACGATGACTTGCTTCCCGTCCTCCAGCGTAACGAGATAAGCGGCATTCGCCCAGCCGTCTGTCAGCTCGACAGCCGCTGACGCGCCTTGACCAAGAGCCTTCCGCGCGATCGCGGACAATTCAGCTTCGGTCAGCTTTCTTTTCGTTGAGCTCTCCATTCCTAGTCACTACCCTTCATCCATAGTAAGGGGCATCCTGTTTCGACATGACTTAGCTATGTTATTACTCGGCTTTGTCGTAGTGCTCGGTACAAAATGCGAGCACCGTTTGCTCCTCGTCCTCTTCAAGCTCGAAATCCAGATAGGCATTCGTCGCCCTCGTCAAAAACTCATATTTGGCTACTCTTGAGCCCGCTTCTTCCACGACAAAGATAACCCTTAAAGAGATTCCGTCCTCCTGGTAAAGCTCATCGTCCTCTTCTACCTCCAGATCCAGGACCATTTCGTATCTCTTCCCTGTCAAAATGCCGTAAGGATCCTTCACTAGCTCACTGCTGTATTCTGTTATCGTAAACATGCTATGTCCGCTCCCTTTTGGTTGATTCATCCATTCGTATAGTGTAACAAAAACAGCCTGAAACTTGAAATACAAGTTTCAGGCTGTTTCTCTGCTGCGCAATCTATCTTCTTACAGGCTGCTAAGCGTTTCCGTAAGAACAGGTACAATTTGCGATTTACGGGATACAACGCCCTTCAATACCGCTTTGCTATCGGACAGCGTTACGTTGTACGCTTTCTCTACAGCCGCAGCTTGAGCGCCTAGCGCAAGCGCCACGGAATCGTTGTTAAGAATATCCGTAACGACCAGCAAGAACAGATCCAGTCCTTTTGTTGCGATAATATCGTTAAGAGCCGCTTCCAGCTCAGCTTGACGGGAAAGAACATCGTTTGTGTCCACCGCGTTTACTTGCGCGATTTCAACCTTGTAGCTGCCCATCGAAAACTCTTTCGCATCAAGGGAGATCAGCTGCGCGATCGTTTTGTCGCTTAGGTCTGCACCTGCTTTAAGCATGTCCAATCCATAGCTGTCTGCGTCAACACCAGCGATTTCAGCAAGCTCGCGAGCTGCTGCAACGTCCTGCTCCGTGCAAGTCGGCGATTTGAACAGCAAGGAATCAGAGATAATTGCAGACAGCATAAGGCCGGCAATTTCTTTGCGAATTTCCACGCCGTTCTCTTTGTACAATTTATTCAGAATCGTTGCTGTGCAGCCTACGGGCTCCGCGCGGAAGTAAAGCGGCGCGCTTGTCTCGAAATTAGCAATACGGTGATGGTCGATAACCTCAAGCACCTGTACTCTATCGATATCGTTCGCGCTTTGTTGACGCTCATTATGGTCAACCAAAATAACCGTGTCGGTCTCGTCAGCCACGTTCTCGATCAAGCGAGGTGCTTTGATTCCGAAATAATCAAGTGCGTATTGGGTTTCGCCGTTTACGTCTCCAAGGCGAATCGCCTCAACGTCAGCGCCTAGCTTTGTTTTCAGCTCAGCATAAGCAATAGCGGATGTGATGGTGTCAGTATCCGGGTTTTTGTGCCCGAAAATAAGTGTTTTAGTCATTTCGAGTACTCCTTAAAGGTTATTTGTCGGGAGAGCCATAACAACGATTAGCGGCTCAAGTCCTTTGGTACAGTATACACCAGACGCGTGGGCGGCGGCAGATTAGATACCAGCTTGTCTACTAAAAACCATTATAGCTTTAAGTGCTTCTTATTCCTATAACTTTACACCGAATTAAATCATGAAATTTGTAAAATATATGAGCAACTACACGATAAAACGCTTATTCAATGAAGTAAGCTCATTGGACATTTCGCGAATTTGCTCCGCCGACGCGCTGACTTCATCCATCGAAACAATCTGGGCGCCCGAATTCGCCGCAATGCCTTCGAAATGCTGAGCCGCAAGCCTTGAGATTCGCTCCATCTCCTCAACTGAGGCTGCTACCTCCTCGGATTCTGCGGATACTTCCTCCGAAGCAGCCGACACCTCCTGCAGCTGTACGTTAACCTGCTCCAGACCGGTCACAATCGACCGGAAAGCCGCTCCTGCATCCTTGACCAGATGAAGCCCCGTCTCGACCGACTGCGTATTCGATTCCATATCAGAGGACAGCTTCGCCGTTTGCTCCAGAGTCGCGGAGATTAATTCCCCTATCTGGGTCGCCGATAGCTGAGATTGCGTCGCAAGCTTGCGAACCTCCTCCGCAACGACAGCGAAGCCCTTGCCGTTCTCACCGGCATGAGAAGCTTCGATCGCTGCGTTCAGCGCAAGCAAATTCGTCTGCTTCGCAATGCTTGCCATCACGTTCGTAATTTCACCGATCTCCCCCGATCGGCTTGCCAAATGTTTCGTTGCTGCCAGCATAGACGAGGCGGTCACGTGGATCGCTTCCATCTCGGCCATCGCATGAAGGATGAGCTCGTTGCCGCGCTCCGTCTGGTCCATTGTCTCCTTGGCTACATCCGACACGATAGCAGCCGACTCTGTAATCCGAAGCATACTGTTCGTCATGCCTTCAACCGCCTTGGTCATATCCGCCGCTCGAACGACCTGGATGTTGGCGCCTCCAGAAGCATCCTGAATGCTGGCTGCAATTAATCGACCGGCTTCAGTCGTGTTCCTTGCATGGCTCGTGACGCCTTCCGAGGTGTGGAGCAGCCGCTCGGAATTGTCACGCATGCTGCGAATAACCGTGCGCGTGTTCGTAACGAGCTGATCGAAGGTATGGGCGAGATGGCCGATTTCATCCTTGCGGCTCGCCCTGATTTCTACCGTCATATCTCCTTCTCTGACTCTGGCAACCTGTGAGGTCAGCTTCAGCAGCGGTCGCGTCAAATAGCTGGCCAGCAAAAACACGAGCACAATGCCTGCGGCGATGATACCGCTCGTCACATAAAGGGTGGCCTTGCGGTTATCGTCCATCAGCGCGTAGACATTCGTTGCGTCAAAGTCTGCTCCCACGATGCCGAGCAGCTCGCCCGCCTTATTTTTCAAAGGCACGTAAGCCGTTATCGTCGCCCCGTATTCAGAATCGTTTGTCAGCTCGCCGATTTGCGGTACGCCTTCCTCGAACGTTGCCACCATTCCCGGGTATTCGTTCTCCTCGGGATCGCCAAGCGCCGAGAAATCCTCTGGATCTATGTCCAGTGGCGCCCCGTCGACTACATAATAATAAACAGCCTTGCCGTCCTGCTCCGACTTACCCAGCGTATAGACGTATTTCAAACCGTTCATTTCTCTCATTGCGTTCAATTGCTCCCGGAGCTGGAAATAATAGTCCGTTTCTCCTCCTTCCACGCTAAGCTTTGCGAAAGCTTCCACGTCCACCAGCTTTGCTGCGCTCTCCGCAACCAGCTGCGCCTGTGCGCCTAAGGATTGCTCAACGAGCCCCGTCGACGAGCGATAAATGGTTATACCGAGCACCGTCCCAGCAAGCAAAATCAACATGGAGAAAAATAAAACCATTCTCGTCAATAAGCGATTCAACCAAAATGCCCCTTCCCGAATAACAAACTAATGTTGACACTATTTTACAAGATTCGACGGCATATGTTCTACTATTAGTTTTCAAATAATATGCCCATAGACGCAAAAAAAGCCGTCCCTTGCCATCAACGATGGCTTTCGGAACAACTTTTTTAGTTGTCTACTCAATCTGTTTCATTGACAATATCTGCCACACAAGTATTGCCCTATCTTATCCTGGCTTCCTTCATGTGTGTAGACATACTTCCAAACTATTCGTTTAACCATGCTTCCAACGTACCGAAGGTGCTTTTAGCTGCTTCAATGACTTGCTGAGCCGCTTCCTCTGAATTAATCGACTGCTCAACTTGCTCACGGAATTCTGCCCACTTGGCGCGTGTTTCGGTGCCGTATGCGTTAAAATATTCCGTTCCTTTGTTTTCCTGCTCCGCTAGGGGAAGAAATTTACGAACCTGCTTTGTAATGATTTGTCCACCTAGTGTCGACCCTTCAATGACATACATATAGCCAAGCGCTTGCGGCACCGTGTAAAGCTCCGGCAGCTTGCTGCATTCCGGCAAACCGTTAATTTCTTGTGTGCTTCGTCCAAGCGTAAGCAAATCACGCTCGAGAAGAGGGGATTTCGTTCTCTGCCCCATAGCCTCTCCGAATTCGCCCCAGCCTGACAATTGAGCAATCAGCCGCTCCGCAGGCTTAATGAAGCCATAAAACTTTTCCAAATAGAGAATGTATTCCTCTTGCGTCAAGGTTTGATTCATAATGGCTTTGGCATAGCGATTGCTCTCGATCTGAACATGATTCGAGGCTGTTTCTTCGCGCAAACGGGTCATGATGCTCATTGGTCATCTCTCCTTTTTAATAAATAAACAAGTATGGATAATCAATAACGTTAAAATGGCTTCATAAACAAGTCCATTTGATCCAATTTCCATTTCTCACAGCAAGTGGCATATCTTTTATTATAAACGCTCGCATTTCAATACCCAAATAGAAATATCTTATACAACTTTGCGAAGCGCGCAGACGATCGGATGGCTTCAATTTGTCTGTGAATGCCATCATCCTATACTGCTGCGAGCCCTCTAATACACCTGCTCCTGCTCCCATTCCCCGGCAAGCAATCCCGTATCCGGCAGCGGCAAACGCAGCGCCTGCAAGGCTTCTTCCAAATAGCCCGCATCATGCTTGATAGCTGCATCATGTATAAAAAAACCGCCCTCAAGCCGTGCATTCTCTTGCTTCAGCAGGTTAAGCGTATGGATATCTTTCTTATATAAAGCCGAATCCCATCTTATTTTTTTCACGACACGGCTCATCAGATCTGAAGGAATCCCTTTCATTCGCCCAATGATCTTCCCGGCTTGTGCCGGCTCGCTGCGAAGAAACTGATGTACGCGAAGATGCGCCTTCAGATAGGCCACGACGACCTCGCGGTTCTCACGGGCCCAGCTCTCTTCGGCAATAACCCCGGCCAAGTAGTCCTCGCCAAGCTCCTCCTGGAACAAAACCTGTCCCGTCCCATGATATTGCACGATGCTTAAGTAGGGCTCTACCAGCATGCCGCACTCTACCTGCTTGTGAACAATACCGGCCATCGTCGCATCCATGTTCTGATGTACGATTTGATTGGGACTGCCGCCGACCGCGCTGAGCAGCTTCGATAAGCGATAGCCAGGGCTTGATTGTGCTACGGTACGCATCTTGAGCTTTGATATATCGGATACCTCGCGAATGTGAATGCCTTTGCGCACAACAAGCGAGATTCCATTCCCACGCGCCGACTTACCATCGAAAGCGAGCAGGATAGACTGGAACGATGGAAACAGCTGTGCCAAAGAGCTGCTGAGCGCAATGGGATAATCCCCCATGGAAGCAATCTGCACATGTCCGCCGATCATACCCTTCAATAGCTCCGGGCCGTTGGCGGCATCCACCCATCTCACATCGCCCTTCCGTCCCGGCAGCATTCGCTCCAGCTCCTCTTCGAACCAGCCAAGCTCCTTCATTAGTGTAGAACCCCATACGTGGGCATAACCGCTTTGATAACCAATTGTTATGATTCCCTGCTTCTGGCTTGCACCCTGCTGAGACGCGGCTAAGTCAATGGGCGATTGCTGCGGTATGCCAGAGGAATGATGCTTGATCCAGCTCTCCAGTTCTAATTTATCGATCAGGATCTCTTTGCCAAGCTTCGTGAAAGGCAGTCGTTTCTGCTTGCGCCATCTGTCAAAGGTCGATCTGCTGACCCCAAGCATATCCATTGCCTCATGTATCGATAGTAGATTGAGCCGCTTGTCGACCATTCAATGCCCGCCTCCTTTGAAATGCCAAAGCCTATATCGTCATTCAACTTCATTCATGGTCATTCGTCGTCATTTCGTTGACACTAACTCTGGATGGATCATATAGTCAATTATAGAAATTAATCCTTAGTAAGTCTATAGGATTATTATACATTCGAACCATAGGAGGGTTATTACATGAAAGTATCATCGAATAAAACCATTCATATCCTGCTCATCTTGCTGCTTGCTTCCGCCTTGGCGCTCTCAGCCTGCGGCAAGAAGGAGGAAGCCGTTACTGCAAGCTCCTCGGCCAATGGAGAGCCTGAGGTAGCAGAGCTCCGCTACCAAGGCTGGACCGGCTCCGTATCCTTTCCGGAGCTTGCGGAGGATCTGGGCTATTTGGCGCCGCTGAAGCTGAAATATATCGGGAACACCATAAGCGGACCACAGGATATTCAATCTGTCGTCACGGGCGACACTGACTTTGGCGGTGCCTTTAACGGAGCCATCGTCAAGCTGATAGCAGCAAAAGCCGAGATCACCTCCGTGCTTGCGTATTACGGATCTGATGAAAGCACCTGGACCGGCTATTACGCTCTCGACGACAGCCCTATCAAGACAGCGAAAGATTTGATCGGCAAAAAAGTCGGCATGAACACGCTCGGCGGTCATCACGAGGCCGTTATCAAGGAATATTTGTACCGTGCAGGGCTTACGCTTGATGAAATTAAACAAGTAACACTCGTCGTTGTACCGCCCGTATCAACAGAGCAAGCGCTGCGCGACAAGCAAATCGACATCGCATCGCTCGGCGGCATTTTGCGAGACAAGGCACTTGAGCGCGGAGGCATCCACCCCCTCTTTAAGGATACAGACCTGTTCGGCGTTTTCAGCGCAGGCAGCTATGTGCTCTCTAACAAATTCATTAAAAAGAATCCGAATGCGACTCGTTTGTTTGTCGAAGCGACAGCCAAAGCGATTGAATGGGCTCGCATTACGCCAATAGAAGAGGTCGTTGCAAGATACGAGTCCATCATCAATAAACGCGGCAGGAAAGAGGACACCTCATCGGTTAAATATTGGCGAAGCACCGGGGTTGCCGGCAAAGGCGGCTTCATTTCCGATAAGGAATTCGACACATGGATCAACTGGTTCGAAGCTGAAGGTTCGCTTAAGAAGGGCCAGGTCAAAGCAGCCGACTTATATACGAATGAATTCAGTCCCTACTTGAATGAAACCAAATAATTCACCAACAGGAGGAGATTGCGCATGACAGCCAAAATCAGCATCCAGCATGTCCAGAAATCTTTTCGCATCAAAAGAAACCTGGGCCACCTCGCGGAAAACACTCAGCCCATATCGGCTTTGCAGGATATTAATCTGGAGGTGAAGCAAGGAGAATTCATGGTCATCGTCGGGCCAAGCGGCTGCGGCAAATCCACCCTTCTTGATCTGCTGGCAGGCCTTACGAAGCCAAATAGCGGACAGATTCTGCTTGATAACAAGCCCCTTGCAGGTCCTAACCTGGATCGGGGAATCGTATTCCAGCAATATGCGTTGTTCCCTTGGAAAACGACAATCCAGAATGTCGAGTTTGGACTTGAGGCAAAGGGAGTAGGCAAGAAAGAACGCCGCGAGATCGCTCAGAAGCATATCGAACTCGTCGGACTCGCGGGCTTTGAGAACCGCTTTCCGCATGAGCTCTCCGGAGGAATGAAGCAGCGCGTAGCCATCGCTAGAAGTCTCGCTTACGATCCCGAGGTGCTTCTTATGGATGAGCCCTTCGCCGCGCTGGATGCCCAAACGCGGGAGACCCTGCAAAGCGAGCTGCTGCGAATATGGGAGGCAACGAAAAAAACGATTATTTTCATTACTCACGGCATAGAGGAAGCCGTCTATCTAGGTCAACGCGTAGCCGTTATGACTTCCCGGCCTGGGCGTATCAAGAAGGTTATTACCATCCCTTTTGAGGCCCGAACAAGCGAGGAGGATTTGCGTGCCAAACCTGAATTCGTGCAGCTTCGCCATGAAATATGGGATTTGCTCAAGGATGAGGTTAGCAGAGCCCAGGAGCAAGAGAAAACCAAGACGTTAAACAGCTTCTCAAACGGAAAATCGACTTTGAAAGGGGTGGCCGGCGATGGCTAACAGCAGCACAGGGGAAACGGTCGTTTTACGAGAGAACAAGAGCTTAGAAGCCGTGGAATGGTCACTGGCTAAGCTGCGAAGAGCCTTCAAATTTTCCATCGTCATTTTGTCGCTGCTTGTTTTCTGGGAGATCGCGCCGCGTGTCGGTCTCGTGAATGTGACGTTCTTCCCGCCGCTTACGGAGGTGCTTCAAGCATGGTGGCAGCTGTTCATTTCCGGGGACCTCGCGGAGCATATGACAGCCAGCCTGCTCAGGTCAGGCGGAGGCTTCCTGCTCGCCATCGTCATCAGCATTCCGCTCGGCCTCGCAATCGGCTGGTGGAAGCCGGTAGCGGAATATTTGAACCCGCTGCTGGAGCTTATGCGGAATACGGCAGTGCTCGCTCTTCTCCCCGTGTTCATTCTCTTGCTTGGACTTGGCGAAACGTCGAAGATTGCAATCGTGCTGTATGCTTGCTCCTTCCCGCTTCTGCTCAATACGGTAAGCGGCGTCAAGAACGTCGACCCGCTCTTGATCAAATCGGCACGCTCCATGGGGCTCACTTCGGTTCGCCTGTTTTACAAGGTCATCCTCCCCGCTTCGCTGCCTACGATATTCGTAGGCATACGCCAAGCAGGCGCCAGCTCTATTCTTGTGCTGGTAGCCGCAGAGATGGTAGGCGCGCAGTCTGGGCTCGGCTATTTTATCCAATATGCCCAGTTCAACTTTCAAATTCCGGGGATGTACGCAGGCATCATTACGATTTCCTTTATCGGTGTTGTCGTGAATTACTTATTGGTTGCGCTGGAGAAACGTTTAACGAGCTGGAAACAAACCTATAACGAATAGAAGGGTGCGATCGATATGAGTCAATCGAACAGGCAGCTGCATTTGAATTTGTTTATTATGAACGCGGGGCATCACGAGGCCGCATGGCGCCATCAAGGGACGGAGCCCCATAACATTACGGATATTGAATATTTTACAAGACTGGCTAGAACGGCCGAAGCCGCGAAATTCGATTCATTGTTCCTGGCTGACGGATTAGCGATTAACAACAATATCAAGCATGGGGCCTTCATCGGGCTAGAGCCCTTCACCCTGCTGTCCGCGCTCGCTTCCGTCACACAGCGAATCGGCTTAATCGGCACCGTATCCACCACGTACAACGAACCGTTCCATGTCGCTCGCAAGTTCGCTTCGCTTGACCATATTAGCAAGGGAAGAGCCGGCTGGAATATCGTAACCTCTGGAAGCTCTGTTGAAGCGAATAACTTTAGCAAGGACACGCATCTGGCTCACAGCAAACGCTACGAGCGTGCGAATGAATTCCTTCAAGTAACCACAGGATTATGGAACAGCTGGGAGGATGATGCGCTTATCATTGATCGTGATTCCGGCACGTTCGCTGACCACCATAAAGTGCGCAGCATTGATCATGTAGGTGATTCCTTCAAGGTGCGCGGCCCGCTCAATATTCCGCGGTCACCGCAGGGCTATCCCGTACTCGTGCAAGCCGGCTCCTCCGAGGACGGCAAGGAGTTTGCGGCGCAATACGCGGAGGCAATCTTTACTGCGCAGCAGACGCTGCAAGAGGCGCAGCGCTTTTATTCCGATGTGAAATCGCGGTTAGCCCATTATGGCCGTACAGCGGATCAACTGCTCATTCTCCCTGGCATCTGCCCGATTATCGGCCGTACGGAGTCGGAAGCAAAAGAAAAGGAGCAGGAGCTAAACGAGCTGACGGTTATCGATTATGGACTAACCCAGCTCTCCCATATGCTGAATGTCGACTTGTTCACCTATCCGCTCGATGGGAAACTCCCCGAGCTGCCGCGCCTTGAAGAAATCAACGGCAATAAAAGCCGCTTTCAATTAGTCGTTGATTTGGCAGCCCGGGAAGACCTGACGATCCGCCAGCTGCTGCACCGCCTTGCCGGCGGACGCGGGCATCGGACCTTCGCGGGAACGGCGCTCCAAATTGCGGACCAGCTGGAAGAATGGTTCGTGAACGGCGCCAGCGATGGCTTTAACGTCATGCCGCCTTACCTGCCGGCTGGCCTTGAGGAGTTTGCGGAGCAGGTTATTCCAGAGCTGCAGCGGCGCGGTTTGTTCAGAAGAGAATACAGCGGCCATACGCTTCGCGAGCATTTCGGCTTGGAGCGCCCGGCCAACCCGCACTCGGTTGCGAGTACGCCTGCTGCAGCTTCCCAAGCTGCGGCAAGCTTGTGAGGCTTGCAGGCACCCAGTAACGTCTGCCCTACGTTGCAGTTTCTGCAGTAGAATGACCAGTTAGCTCGGTAACAACCACTCTACATTGCAGTTTCTGCAGTAGAATGACCAATTAGCTCGCCAACAACCACTCTACATTGCAGTTTCTGCAATAGAGTGACCATTAGAACGCCAACAACCACCCTACATTGCAGTTTCTGCAATAGAATGACCATTAGCACGCCAACAACCACCCTACATTGCAGTTTCTGCAATAGAATGACCATTAGCACGCCAACAACCACCCTACATTGCAGTTTCTGCAGTAGAATGACCAGTTAGCACGCCATCACCCCTCTACATTGCAGTTTCTGCAGTAGAATGACCAGTTAGCACGCCATCACCCCTCTACATTGCAGTTTCTGCAATGAAATCAGCAGATTCTAGCTTGTTTCAGAGGAATTTCCCGTTTTCGTTGTACTTTGTACAACGTAGCCCCTCAGGTGGCAGCACATATGAGGTTTCTATTGTTCTTTCTGCAGCGTAGCTTTCATGATAGCTCAGACTAAACTAGGTTACTCCAAAACCCTAGTAACGTCTGAGCTACGTTGCGTTTCTGCAGCGTGGTTCCACTTTAGCGCGGACAACACTAAGAAACTCCCACCAAGTAGCCTTGGTTACTCCAACACCCTAGTAACGTCTAAGCTACATTGCGTTTCTGCAGCGTGGTTCCACTTTAGCGCAGACCATACAAGGTAACTACTAGGTAACTTGAATTAACCCAAGTAACATCCGCCCTACGTTGCAGTTTCTACAGTAGAATGACCATTTAGCACGCCATCACCCCTCTACCGGTCCAACCCCCTAATATTGGACACTGGGCGACTAAAGTGTGTGTTCTCTTATTAAACCGCCAGTTTGAAAGGAGTTACTTCGTTTTTCGCTAACTTCTCCAGAAATTCAACGGGTGAGTAGTCATACAAGCTCGAATGAATGC
>NZ_JBFRGD010000014.1:0-219185 GCF_052115165.1 Paenibacillus sp. 2TAB23 | reverse complement strand
GCTTTGTACGTATACTGGTCAGCCGCTGATGTCGCGGATGTGCCGCCCGGCGTCGTTACCCTTACGTCTACTGTTCCCGAGCTACCCGCCGGAGCGGTTGCCGTGATTTGCGTTGCYGAATTTACRGTAAAGCCYGTCGCCGCCGTTGCACCAAACGTCACCGCYGTTGCACCAGACAGATTCGTTCCGRTCAAAATGACGGTCGTSCCTCCGGACGTCGGACCCGCCGTCGGCGAAATGCTCGTAATCGTCGGCGCAGCTTTGTACGTATACTGGTCAGCCGCTGATGTCGCGGATGTGCCGCCYGGCGTCGTTACCCTTACGTCTACGGTTCCCGAGCTASCCGCCGGAGCGGTTGCCGTGATTTGCGTTGCCGAATTTACAGTAAAGCCTGTCGCCGCCGTTGCACCAAACGTCACCGCTGTTGCACCAGACAGATTCGTTCCGRTCAAAATGACGGTCGTGCCTCCGGACGTCGGACCCGCCGTCGGCGAAATGCTCGTAATCGTCGGCGCAGCCCCCGAGGCTTCCGAAAATACGAAGTCTTGAAATGAAGCATAATCTGTCGCGCTTATTACAACTTGTTTAACATCACCTGTTGAAAGAGTAATTGGTGAGAGTTGTGATGGACTAGCAATTTGATCAAATATATCTGTCGTATTATTCGCATAGGTAAGTTCAATTGAAACCGATTCCGTATAAGGCGCAATTGCGCTGAACTGCGAAATCCTGAATGAATCACCGGATTCGAGACTAATTGTCAACTTAACAGCGTTCTCGATACCGGTATATGCATAGAGCCCTCCGGCATCCACACCTAACCCATTACCTGAAACTGAACCACCTGAAAACGTAAAAGTTTGATCGCACACCGTTCTAGTAATCGATGTTTGATCCCAATTAACCAAATCTTCGTCAGCTGGTTCAAAGGTTAAAGGTTCGCAATCTGCTGCATAGGTAACATTCGTAATACCGCTCAACGATAAATTCCCGAAAATGATAAGTGCCATGCATAATAAAACCGCAAGCACCTTCTTTGCCCTGTTAACCGAAAGTACCATAATAGGATCCCCCTAGCTTTCATTAATATAAAAATTTTCCATTCAACATTATAAATTCGATTAATCAGCTCAATAATCCTGCGTAAATTGTAAAATTCGCTCATAAAATGTTAGTTTGATTACTAGTGTTGCATAAACCTTCATACCTATTTAGTTGGAAAATTCAGAAATTAATTTCTCTGTTCAAAACTATGGACAGGAACTACCTACCATTCCATCGTAAAAGATCTTTTTTATGTCTAGGTACATTAATTACAGAAAACATAGAATATTCAGATAACATTTATGCAACGCTAGTGCAGTTGGATATGAAAATTTGCAATAGATCCAGGCTGGAAGCTCATCCGTATGACTTTGCGGGGACCCTGAAATTCCACTTCGTTCGATCAACTAAGGTTTCCATACGTAAGCTATCATCTTAGGACGATTGTTGATCAATTCGTGACCGCTGATAAGTACGTATACGTATCACCAATGTGGAACTTCTCGATCCCGCCGGTTTTGAAAGCATACACGGATGCGACTTCAATTCCGGGGAAGACGTTCAAATATACCCAAAATGACCCTGTAGGCTTGTTGCCCGAAAAGAAAGCTTTGCACATACAAGCGAGCGGTTCCGTTTATTCGGAAGGTCCTTTTGCAACGCTTGAAATGGGGTACACCTATTTGAATAAGATTTTACAGTTTTATGGGGTTCCATCGATTGAGGCAATTTTTGTGGAAGGAACGTCATTATGGGAGCAGGCTCCATCTATAAAAGAAAAAGCAATCGCACATGCGAAGAAAGTTGCCCAACGTTTCTAATGTAAGCTCAAAAAGATCACGCCTACAAGAATCCACCGAAACAGTGGTCGCATCGCGGACAGTACCTCTAGGTTCAATTGGGCCCCACCAAACAATAAAAAAACCACTTCCGAAGAAGTGGTTTAAGTTTAATGTTTGGTGGAGCCTAGGGGGATCGAACCCCTGACCTCTTGCATGCCATGCAAGCGCTCTCCCAGCTGAGCTAAGGCCCCAAATGACGACAAGATTGATATTAGCATATGGTGCTAAGATCTGTCAATCCTTATCTATCATACTGTTGAGCGGATGCTTGGACAACAGATTGTTAAGCTCCTTCATGAACATATCGATGTCCTTGAATTGACGATAAACGGAAGCGAAGCGGACGTAGGCTACCTCATCAACCGGATACAGCTCATTCATAACGATAGCTCCTATGTCGCTGCTGTCGACCTCGGCATGTGCCGTCGTGCGCAGCTCCTTCTCTACCTCGGATACGATAACCTCGAGACGCTCAACTGGTACTGGCCGCTTCTCGCACGCACGGATGAGACCTCGCAAAATTTTGTCGCGGCTGAACTCTTCACGGCTTCCGTCCTTCTTGATCACAATAAGAGGTGTTTCTTCAATCATCTCGAAAGTTGTGAATCGGCGGCTGCACTTCTCACACTCGCGGCGACGGCGGATTGATTTGTTCTCGTTGGCTGGCCTGGAGTCTAATACTTTCGTTCCGGCATAGTCGCAGTATGGGCATTTCATAACGGATATTGCCTCCTTTCCTGTTCGCAGAATGCCTTAAAATCGGCTATTCAGAAATAATTTTAATTTCCATGTAATTCCTGTAATGAAGTTTGGATTTTTGCACATAATACTTTTACCAACCGCAAGGAGGTGAACATACATGAGCGCATCCCGCAGCAGTAACCAATTGGTAGTGCCACAAGCGACAGCTGCCCTTGATCAAATGAAATATGAAGTTGCTCAAGAGCTAGGCATCGCGATTCCGCAAGACGGATACTACGGCAACATGGCTACAAAAGACGCAGGCTCCATCGGGGGATACATTACCCGCCGCCTAGTGCAAATTGCCGAGCAATCCCTTGCTGGTCAATACAAATAATGATTCATTAAAAGTTGTATGAATAACGGAAGCTTTGGCTGGGCCCGTCCATGAAGAGACGGGCCACCAAGGCTTCATTGTATTTTCGAATGGGCAATTGCTCGTTTGGATTAAAAGCTAGGATATAAATCCTTATACTTATTATAATAATAAATAACCCGCTGTACATAGTGCCTCGTCTCACCGAATGGGATTTCCTTAACCTTTTCCATCGATCCATCCCACACGCCTGTATCCAGCCATTTCCGAACGTTGCCCGGCCCAGCATTATAGGCAGCAACGGTAGCGACCATATTCTCATCAAACTGCTGATTCAACGACTTTAAATACCAAGATCCAACCTCGATGCTGACATCCGCGCGGTGCCGGAGCGTATCCTCCGTAACATCTTGAAACCCAGCCTTTTGCACAACCCACTCTGCCGTATCCGGCATAATTTGCATCAAGCCCAAAGCGCCTTTCTTTGAATCCTTGCCTGTCTGGTAATTCGTTTCACTGCGTATAATCGCGGCAACCAAGTGCGGTTCAACCTTGTAATTGGATGCGCTGGCCCGAATATCGTCTTTATATTTCACGGGATACATCACTGTGGCCAGCCAGTCCGATTTCAGAAACATAATCGTCAGCAGCCCCAGTAAAAGCACCAGAAGAACTCTTTTCTTCAGCAGCACTTTCATAGCAAGCACTGACTTTCCCAGAATGCATCCAGCTGGCGTTTCGTTTCCTTGAGCGATCCGCTGTTGTCGATGACAAAGTCAGCCAGCGCGCGTTTCCGTTCGATATCCATCTGCAGCGCTATCCGGCGAACGGCTTCTTCCTCCGTTACTTGATTCCGCGCCATTAATCGAACCTTCTGCAGCTCTGCAGGCACGTAAACGACCATAATGCCGTCATACAGCTCTTCCTGCTTGGTTTCATACAGCAGCGGCACGTCAGCTACGATCAGCCGGTTTGGAAATTGCTCCGCGTAGGTATGTATAGTCGCCTGCATGCTTGCGCGAATGGCTGGGTGCGTAATGGCTTCGAGCTTCGTCAGCATGCTTTTGTCCTGAAAAACGATAGCTCCAAGCTCCTTGCGGTTAAGAGAGCCATCGCTTTCAATCACAGCTTGTCCAAACGTAGAGGCAATTGCCTCCAGTGCCGGCTGGCCCGGAAGCACGACCTCTCTTGCGACTTGATCGGCATCGACCAGCAGCGCACCGCGTTCCACCAGCATGTTGGCGATAGTGCTCTTACCGCTGGCAATACCGCCGGTTAATCCGATTCTCATCCATTTCACCTCTAATTATAACAGCTTCATGATTCCCATCATGATCAATAATATGCCTGGAAGCAAAGATAATGTTTGCATGCCTCTCCAAGCCGAGAAACGAAAGCCGAAACGCATTCCGCCTATTAAGAAGATGGCACTTGCAGCCGCGATCGTCAAAGCCGTCAGCAAGGAAGGCAGGCCGATCAATGCTGCGCCAAGCCCAGCACCGAATGCATCGAGTGACAACGCCACGCCTAGCATGATTGCTTCCGATGCGGAGATCGTTCCTGATTTGTCGACATCGGCAGCTTGCGGCGTTTTTAGAATCTGTATGACTAGGCCCAGCCGCTTCAGCTCAACCATGACAACGAGTGCAGCACTCGCAATCTCGCCCGCATGGGCATGCGGACTGCCTTCAGCCGCCGCTGCACTCTCAAGCCGAGAAGCATCCGTAGTATCGACAGACTCGTCAGCATGCTTCCCTTTTCTAAGCTGCAGCAGCGCCCATCCGCCGATGAGAATAAGCACACAGGCACCGATGAGCCGCGCTGCGAATTCGGACAGAAAGCTGGTTAGCAAGCCGCCGACCTGCATGGATAAATAAATAATCAAACCCGAGCAGCAAGCAATGATAAGTACCGACAGCATAGGGATGCGAATTCTCCGCAAGCCGTACGTAACGCCAACACCAAATCCATCCAAGCTAAC
This sequence comes from Paenibacillus sp. 2TAB23, assembly GCF_052115165.1. NCBI lineage: Bacteria > Bacillati > Bacillota > Bacilli > Caryophanales > Paenibacillaceae > Paenibacillus > Paenibacillus sp. 2TAB23. The sequence goes on along the minus strand of NZ_JBFRGD010000014.1, from coordinate 214,261 downwards.
AGCAAAAGCAAGCACTAACAGTGAAGCAACATGCGCGAACAATCGTAAAGTCCCTCCCCGCACGGCGAATATCCGGCTCACTCAGAAGCTCCGAGTAGTCATTCGCCTATTGTTCGTAACACATCTATCATATGCGGGGAGTATTTGTCTGTGCATGTCGATCCAAAAAGCTACTTTGCCTTGAGCTGTCCTGCTTCCTCCAATGTCTGGCATTTCCTGCAAATATGCGTGCCTCTTCCGCCAACGACAAATTTATGAATCGGTCTGGAACAGTTCGGGCATGGCTCATCCTTCTTGCCGTAGACGAGCAGTTGATGCTGGAACATCCCCATCTCGCCTTGCCCGTTCACGTAAGACTTAATCGATGAACCGCCCGCTTCTACCGCATGCGCAAGTGTTGACCTTATTGCCTCATACAAACGTTTCCACTCCGCCGGCTTCAATGAACGAGGCGAACGCTCGGGATGAATGCGAGCCTGAAACAACGCTTCATCCACATAAATGTTGCCAAGTCCGACAATATGCTCTTGATTGAGCAGCAGCGGCTTAATTTTCGTAGCCCGCTTCTCCAGCTTGCTTCGCAGCAATTCAACTGTAAAGCCCGGCTCAAGCGGCTCTATGCCCAGCTTGTTCAGCGGCGGCAGCTCCAGCTCCTGCCCTGCTGTGAACAGATGCATCGTGCCGAATTGACGCACATCCTTGTAGCGGAGATCTGTGCCGTCCTCGAAATGAAAGATCACATGCGTATGCAGCTCAATCGGCTCGTCCGAAGGGAACACGCCGTAGCGGCCTTCCATGCGCAAATGCGAGACCAGGACGAGTCCGTCCAATATGATTCGCAGAAATTTGCCGCGACGCTCAACGGTCTGAATCGTATGTCCAACCAAAGCATCTGCGAACTGTTCAGGCTCAGCAGGGCGCTGTATAATACGCGGGAGTTTTACCGTAACGGACTGGATTCGTTTTCCCGCGACAAGTTCAATTAACGTTCTTCTTACGGTTTCTACCTCTGGCAATTCAGGCATTTTCTCCTCACCTCAACAACCATTATACCCGAAACAGCGCGCCAGCGGGTTACTTTGCTTCATACCAATTGTCACCGAAGCTCATATCGGCCTTAAGCGGAACGTCCAGCTTAAGCGCGCCAGCCATAACTTCCGGCACCAGCGTCTTCATCAGCTCCAGCTCTTCCTGCGGCACCTCGAATACGAGCTCATCGTGTACCTGCAGCAGCATGCGGCTCTTCAGCTTGCGCTCGCGCAGCGTCGCATCCATATGCACCATCGCCAGCTTGATAATATCGGCTGCCGTACCCTGTATAGGCGTATTCATGGCCGTGCGCTCCGCAAAGGAACGAAGGTTGAAATTGGAAGCATTAATGTCGTTCAGATAACGCCTGCGCTCCAGCAGCGTCGCCACATAGCCGTCACGCTTAGCTTGCTGCACGATATCATGCATATACTGGCGAACGCCTTTGAAGACTTCCTTGTAATCTGAGATAAACTTTCCGGCCTCATTACGCGTGATGCCAAGATTCTGTGATAAGCCAAAATCGCTGATGCCATATACGATACCGAAGTTAACTGCCTTCGCTGAGCGGCGCATATTGGAGTCTACCTCTTCGGCTGTTACGCCGAACACATCCATCGCCGTCTTCGTATGAATATCCATATCGTGTATGAAAGCTTCCTTCATGTTCTCGTCATCTGCAATGTGCGCAAGCACGCGCAGCTCAATCTGCGAATAGTCGGCTGCGACAATGGACCAGCCAGGCTCGGACGGCACGAATGCCTTGCGGATTTGGCGTCCTTCTTCCAAGCGGATCGGAATATTCTGCAGGTTCGGGAATTGACTGCTTAGACGGCCCGTAGCTGCAATCGTCTGGCGGTAATAGGTATGGATCTTGCCCGTTTCCTTGCGTACCTCCTTCAGCAGCCCTTCTACATAAGTGGACTGCAGCTTGGAGAGCTGGCGGTAATGCAGGATGAGCGGAATAATGTCATGATAAGGAGCGAGCTCCTCAAGCACCTCTGCATCCGTAGAATAACCTGTTTTCGTCTTTTTCTTGGCGGGCAGTCCCAGCTTCTCGAACAGAACCTCGCCAAGCTGCTTTGGTGAACCAATGTTGAATTCCATCCCAGCAAGCATGTACACGTTGCTAATGATTGTCGTAAGCTGCCCCTCCAGGTTGCGGCCAAGCGCCTCCAGCTCCTCGGATTTCACCTTAATTCCCTGAAACTCCATACCGGCGAGAATACGGGACAATGGATGCTCCATGTCAAAATAAAGCTTGCTCATTCCCGTTTTGCTTAGCTCCTCGGTTAATAGCGGCACCAGCTTCCGAACCGCTTCCGCCTTTAGAGACAAGTGCCGGTATAGCGTATCCGCATCCGGTACTTTGAACTTCGCGCCCTTCCCATATACCGCTTCATCCGGCGGCAACAGGGACAGACCTTGCTTCTCGTTGATACCGCTCAGTGTCTGACTTGCTTCGGTTGGATCAAGCAGGTATGCGGCGAGCTGAACATCGAACGCTGAACCTTCGAAGCCAATTCCGCTCCACTTGAGCGCAAGCTCCACCTTATGCAGGTCAAAGCCGTACTTCGGCTTGTCCGCTTGCTCTAGCCAGTCGCGCAGCTTAGCGGCAAAAGGCTGCTTAAGCACGGAGTAAGGCATCGCGAATACGGCATCTTCAGCTGCAATCGCGAGACCGATCAGCTCGGCATGATGCGGGTTTTCGCCAATCGCTTCGATGTACAGGCCGTTTTTATCTGTTTTGGCGAGTATGTCCACGAGTCGGTCAAGCGAGTCTTTATGCTGCTCGGATTCGATCACGTGAATCGACAGATCAGCGGCTGCGGCCTGCGCTTCTTCTTCCATATCGCCTGCTTCCGCGCCAAGCTGCAGCCGTTCAATCAATGACTTGAATTCGAGCTTGCGGAACGCTTCGGCCAGCTTGGGCCCGTCATAACCCGCATAGCTGATCTCGTCTATGCTTTTCTCGAACGGCACCTCGCGGAAGATCGTCGCCAGCTTCTTGCTCATCTCCGCATCGTCCTTATGCGTCTCGATGTTTTCCTTCAACTTGCCCTTCAGCTTGTCCAAGTTGGCAAGGACATTCTCGACCGTGCCGTGCTCATGCAGCAGCTTCAGCGCCGTCTTCTCTCCAACGCCCGGAACGCCAGGGATATTATCGGAGACATCGCCCATCAGACCCTTCAGATCGATAATCTGCATCGGCACCAGTCCGTATTTTTCTTGGATGGCTTCTGGCGTGTACAGATCAACCTCGCTGACACCCTTGCGTGTAACCGCAATCGTCACCTTATCGGAAGCAAGCTGCAGCATATCCTTGTCCCCGGTTACGACGAATGTCTCGACGCCTTTGTCGTCGGCAGCCTTCGTAAGCGTGCCGATAATGTCATCCGCCTCATAACCAGCCAGCTCGTACTGCGAAATATTAAAAGCACCCAGCAGCTCTTTGAGCACGGGGAATTGCTCCGACAGCTCCGGCGGCGTCTTCTGTCTTCCGCCTTTGTATTCCGCGTAGCCTTCGTGGCGGAACGTAACCTTTCCGGCATCGAACGCGACCAGCACATGCGTCGGTTTTTCTTGCTCAAGCAGCTTGAGCAGCATCGTCGTAAATCCGAATACCGCGTTCGTATGGCTGCCGGACGAATTCGTCAGCGGCGGGATCGCAAAAAACGCGCGGTAAATGATACTATTTCCATCAATGAGCATCCATTTTTCCATAAGGAATCACACCTTCTTTATGTAGCTTTCATACGTTCCATTATAGCACAAAACGACTTTCCCCAAGCATCGCTGCCTAAGGAAAGCCTATCTTTCACGATTATTGCTTATTCGTATCGAACGGTGCTGGCCGTCCTAGCAAATAGCCCTGTGCATATTGGACGCCCATTTCGCGAACCTTTGCCAACTCCTCTTCCAACTCGATTCCCTCGGCTATGACCGAAATGTCCATTTTGAGCGCAAGCTGGATCAATGTATACAGGATATGCTCCTTCATCTCATCGAGGTGGATATTCTGGACGATGGAACGGTCAACCTTCAAGTAATCAGGACGCAGCTCCACGATTGACTGCAAAGAGGAATAACCCGCGCCTACGTCATCAATTGCGATTTGATAGCCCTGACTTCGGTAATGCTCCAATGCTTTTTTGACCGTTCCGAAATCAGCAATCGAATTCCGCTCCGTTATTTCAAACACGACATGATGCGGCGAGAGCTTATGCTGCTCCAGCAGACTTAACGTTTGACCCGGCGAGAAGCTGGGATCCTCCATAATTTGCGCCATCACATTGATAAATAGCTTCTGATCGGGCGCCAGCGGAATGCAGCCGTCTATCGCCTTCTCTCTAGCCAGCCGATCCAAGGTGTAGGTTAAGCCTTCCTTCTCCGCGAAGAGGAATAAATCCATCGGACCCGCGAACCACGAGCGGTCCTCGGTTCTGGAAAGCGACTCATATCCGAATATTTTCCCTTGCTGCTGAAGCGATACAATCGGCTGATACACCGGATAAATCATCCGATCGTGAATGATCTGATCGATTGCGCGCCGTTTCATGCTGTGTTCCATTGCGTCCGCTGCTTGGCCGTGCAGGATCGCTTTTTTCATCACCTCATACCAGACCAATCCGTCAGCCGTATTCGAATCATTCGATGCAACGGCTACACCGACATGAAGCCGGGCTTCCATGCTGTCCGAGGCTATTTTGTCCAGCCCGTCGATAAAACGCTGCTCCCACTCCGTCGTATGCTTATGGGCAAGCTCAAGCAGCCAGCCCTCCAGCAGTTTGACCTTGCCTGTGGGCAATCGCATATGTATGAAGAGATCCTCCTTCACCCATTGAAGCCCCTCATACAGTAGTGAACTATTAAAAGCTTCCTCCGCCTCGCGCTCCGCAAATTCATGCCACTGCTCCTGCAACGAGGCAATACTGTCCATCTGATCGTCGGAGGAAAGCTGCCATGACAAATAGATTATGCCAAGATGGCCGGTGCTTTCGTTGTCCGCTCCGTTTAGCCGCCATATGTCTCGTACTTGTCTCAATTTCGGTTCCGTTCCTCTCCATGATGCATTCCTGATATATGATCCATGACGCAGATGCTGCCCTTCAGCGCCTTCGCCTGCTTCTTCAGCATGGCTGCCCGTCTTGGAATCTCCTCCGTTACTAGCGGTACCATGCCATCCCACAGCATGAGTGACAAAGAGAGCGTCACACCCTCCTGTTCAACGGGATTTCCGTGACGGTCCTCTACGCTTGTGACCTCAACTCCACCATAAAATGCTTTTATACCTTGATCGAAACGCTTAATCAGCGCCTCGCACAAGCTTTCGGCTAGTGAGGACTTGGTTACTGCAATGAAATCGTCCCCGCCGATATGACCGATAAAATCATCGCTTCCGCCGAGGAGATCAAGCTCCCTGCGCAATAAATCGCCCAAATAGCGTATTAAGTTATCGCCCATCCCGAAGCCAAAGCAATCGTTATACCATTTGAAATAATCCAGATCCGCATAAATGACTGCGAACGGTTCCTTTTCACCGATTCGCCGGCTCAGCTCCAGCTGAATTTCTTCATTGCCAGGCAGACCCGTAAGCGGATTAGCCGTGCGTGCCGCTTCCGTGCGGAGCGTTGTCATGCACTCTAGAATGGAGCGGATGGATGCCGCTCCTGCCATCTGACCGTCCTTCGTAATGAGCACAACATCGTACAGCTGCGAGAATTCACGCGCCATCGCAAGCTGCGATACATGTTCGACGGACAGCTGTTCATCCACGATAAGCGGCTGGTTATTCATGATTCGCTCCACTGGACGGTTCCAGTAAAGAGGGAGCCCGAATTGACCGGCAAGCATCTGATGCAGCTTTTCCTTCATGAGTATGCCGATCGGCCTTCCTTGATCCACAATAACGGCGCCTTGCGCTTTCGCATTCGTATCGAATAGGTAAGCGACTTCCGACACTCTAGCCCTTGCAGGAAAAACCGGGAACGGGACGGCCAGCGTCCCGATCCGAACCGATCTCCCATGGTATCCCGTCAAATCCTGCTGGATGGCCGTTTCACTAGCCGCAGCTGATAATCCATAACCAGCTTGGCTCAGAACGCCAGCCGCGCTTGCTTCCTTCCTCTCCCTGCCAAGCGATACGTTATAAGCGCTATGCTCCATCGCATCGAGCAGCATCCGGTATACAACCGCTTCCGAGGAGCGGCCTGTTGCAGGGGGGAATGCGGTAGACAAGCCTATGCTTACCTCCACCTCATGCTCTGCTCCATGCTCCTTCTCCTTCTCCGCATTGGACACGACTTTGCGAAGCTTCCCATACAGACGCTCGAGCGCCTTTTCGATCACCTTGATAATCGGTTCGTCCTTCTGCTTGCGATCGATTAGAAAAAAGTAATCCCATTCCAGCCGCTGCCGCCAAAATATAGCTTTCTCTTCGCTTTCCCACATCTGCAAAGCGTTCTCCGCCGCTGCGTTCCCCAGCCGAAACCGAACATAAATGACTCCTATGCCGCCTTCATGCCAGCGCTCTTTAATGCTGCGGAGCATATCTCGATTGAATAACCCAACCCCGACTCCATTCATGCCATTCCCCTCGATCGAATTTCGTCTATTTCAGTTCCTTTGACACTTACTTTAACAGCCGATTGTGAATAGAGATGCATAGATATGTTAATGTTCGGTAAAATTCGACATTACATAGTTCGAATGACCTGATAATATAAAAACCGTCCAAGCACATTTGCTTCGACGGTTTATAGAAGAACATTTTTGCTACACGTTCAAATCCGGCCTGTTGCCCGTTACGAGGTATACGACGCTCTCGCCGATATTCGTTGCATGATCGCCGAACCGCTCCAAATAGCGGCCAACGAAGCTCAATAGCGACGATTGCGTAATATTTCGAGGATTCTCCATCATAAGAGAATATAGCTCACGTGTAATTTGGCCGTAAAGGGCATCGACCTGATCGTCGTCCTTCGCCATTTTGTATGCCAAATCCACGTTCTCTTGAATAAAGGACTGTATGGACTCATAGGTCATAAGCTGAACGATTTCCGCCATGCGAGGCAAATCAATCAATGGTTTAATGAGCTCCTGGCCTTCCAAGCGGAGAACAACCTTGGCGATATCTACAGACAGGTCACCCATCCGCTCCAAATCGCTTGCAATCTTGAACGCGGATAGAATGCGACGCAGGTCCTTAGCTACCGGCTGCTGCGTAGCGATAAGCTTCGAGCCAATTTCTGTAATCTTCTCTTCCATCTGGTTCAGCGACGGATCCTTCGCGATGACCTGCTTGGCACGGGCAACATCAACCGACTTCAGCGCTTCCATTGACTCAACGAGCGCTTTTTCCACGAATGTACCCATGTCGATCAACAGGTTATGAAGATGCTCCAATCCCTGGTCAAACTCTTTGCGTGTGGTCATCACAACGGCATTCCTCCTACAAATTATGTTGCATTTATGGCTAACTCCGGCTTAGCCGAAGCGACCGCTGATATAATCTTCCGTGCGCTGATCCGTCGGATTGGAGAACAGCTTCTCCGTATCCGAATATTCAATGACTTCCCCGTTAAGGAAGAACACGGTTTGGTTCGATACGCGGGCTGCCTGATGCATGTTGTGAGTAACCATCACGATCGTATATTTATCCTTCAGCTCCTGGGCAAGCTCCTCGATCTTAAGCGTGGAGATCGGGTCTAGCGCAGAGGTTGCCTCATCCATGAGCAGGATGTTCGGATTGACGGCAAGGGCGCGTGCGATGCAGAGGCGCTGCTGTTGCCCGCCGGATAAGCCGAACGCCGAACGCTTCAAATGATCCTTGACCTCTTCCCAAAGCACGGCTGATTTCAAGCTGGTTTCTACGATTTCATCGAGCTCGCGCTTGCTTGTGATGCCGTGCAGGCGCGGCCCGTATGCCACGTTGTCGTAGATTGATTTCGGGAAAGGATTCGGCTGTTGGAACACCATTCCGACTTTTTTGCGAAGCGTCTCGACGTCTACCTCATTCGAATAAATCTCGGTCCCGCCGATCGCTATCCCGCCTTCGATGCGCGTGCCCGGAATCATGTCGTTCATCCGGTTGAGCGTACGAAGCAGCGTCGATTTGCCGCAGCCGGATGGTCCGATGAAAGCCGTAATGGCTTTCTCGGGAATTGTAAGCGATACATCCTTCAAAGCGTGGAAAGCGCCGTAAAATAAATTCAGCTTGTTAATGTTAATAAGTGCTTCCATGTCGTTTTCCTCCTAAAATGGTGAGCTTGTGCGGCAGCGCCTTACACGTTCTTCTGGTATTTGTTGCGTAGCAGGATAGCCGAGAAGTTCATCAGCAGCAAGAGCGCGAGCAGCACGATAATACCGCTTGCCGCGAGTTCCTTGAATTCGAGCTGAGGCTTCGACAGCCAGTTATACACTTGAATMGGAATAACGRTAAAGGAATCCTTGAGTCCGTCCGGCAAAAATGCAACGTACGTGAGCGCACCAATCATTACAAGCGGTGCCGTCTCGCCGATTGCCCGCGACATGGCAAGAATGACGCCTGTGAGAACACCTGGAAGAGCCGATGGCATAACCGAACGGGAAACGGTTTGCCATTTGGTCGCACCGAGTGCGAATGATGCATCGCGGCGCGATTTCGGAACAGCGCGAATCGCTTCCTGCGCTGAAACGATAATAATGGGAAGCACTAGCAGCGTCATCGTGAGCGCGCCAGCGATTAGACTTCGGTCAAGCGAGAGAAGCCGTACGAACAAGGTCAAGCCGAGAATGCCGTAGACAATGGATGGAACGCCCGCAAGCGTACTGATATTCAGTTGAATCATCCTTGTAATGCGGCCTTTCTTTGCGTATTCCTCCAGATAGATAGCCGCGCCAACACCGAAGATGAAAGAAATCGGCGCCATGATTAGCAGCATATAGATCGTGCCGACGAGCGCCGACTTCATTCCCGATCCTTCCGCTTTGCGGGAAGGGAAATTCGTGAACAAGTCTGGCTGCAGTCTTGATATACCATCTATGAGTATATCTATGATAAGTGCGCACAGGGCGAGTACGCCGATTGAAGTCGCTATGACGAATAGGATATGCAGCATCCAGTCCGTCCTACGCCGGCCCGCAATTTGCTTGCGGTTCGCATCTTGGAATATGTTCATCTTAGTACTCCTCTCTGAATTTTCTTGCAATGTATTGGGCAAGAATATTGAGCAGGAATGTAATGACGAACAGCGTCATGCCGACCGCGAAGATCGATCCGTACTCAATCGTTCCGTGCGGCGTATCTCCAAGGCTGACCTGAACAATGTAAGCGGTCATCGTCTGGATGCTGTCGAGCGGATTGGCTGTCATGTTAGGCGTTGAGCCCGCCGCGACCGTAACGATCATCGTCTCGCCGATTGCTCTTGAGAATGCAAGCACTGCTGATGCGACGATGCCGGAGAAAGCAGCTGGCACGACGATTTTCAAAGCAACTTCAAATCTGGTAGCGCCAAGGGCATACGCACCGTCGCGCAAAGTACGCGGCACCGAAGACATCGCGTCCTCGCTAAGCGAGCAAACCATTGGAATGATCATGATGCCAACTACGATTCCTGCGCTTAACGCGTTGAACACGCCAGCGCTGTTGAAGATGCTTTGAATAAGCGGCGTTATCAGGCTAAGAGCGAAATAACCGTATACGATCGTAGGTACGCCAGCCAGCACCTCAAGGATCGGCTTGACGATTTTGCGAACCCGTTTAGGCGCGTACTCCGATAAGTAAATGGCACTGGCAAGGCCAAGCGGAATAGCAACTAAACAAGCGATGAATGTAATCATTAACGTGCCTGACAAGAGCGGCAGAACACCGAAGCTTTTGGGCGGGATTAACGGTGACCATTTGGTCCCAAACAAGAAATCGAAAATCGGTATTTTCTGAAAAAACTGATACGTTTCTGAGATGAGCGTGACGACGATGCCTATTGTAGTTAGAACGGATACGGAAGCACATAGGAACAATAGGATCGGCATCACTTTATTCATGATGCTAACGCGTTTATTTTTGAAGTCATAGGCTTCCTTGCTTAATGTTTGAGCTTTATTGACCGTTTGCAGCCCTTGCCTTGGCATTGCGGCGTCCTCCTTCTTGCCTTTACAATTCGTTTACATATGTGCCGTGAAAAATGTGATGTCCCTCGAGACACCACATTTTCATTTAGACAATTTTAATGATTATTGGATTTTTGCTGCTTCCGTTGCATATTGCTCATCTGGAAGGGATACATAGCCAACTTCGCCTGCAAATTTTCCAATGTTGTTGATGTAGTATTTCGCGAATTCTTTAACTTCTGGACGTTCAAGCTCTTTGTTGCTTACATAGATGTAGAGCGGACGGGACAATGGTGCATAGCTACCGTCTTTGATCGTGTCGTAAGTCGGTGCAATTGCTCCGCTGCCGCCGTCAACCGGAACAACCTTCAATTTGTCTTGGTTTTCTTCAAAGTAAGCGAAACCGAAGTAGCCAATGCCGTATTTGCTGCCTGCTACGCCTTGAACTAGCGCGTTGTCATCTTCAGAGAAGCTGATTGCTTTATCGTTGCGAATGCCGGCTTTATCAAGAATTGCTTCATTGAAATAATCATAAGTTCCGGAATCAGCGCCTGGTGAGAACATAACGATCGGCTCAGCAGGGAATGTATCGCGAACGTCTTTCCAAGTAGCTACCGTGCTGCCAGTAACGAAAATTTTGTTAAGCTCTTCAACCGTCAAATGGTCGATAAAATCATTGTCTTTGCTTACGACTACGGACAAGCCGTCAAATGCTACGGAAAGCTCAGTGTACTCAATGCCTGCATCCTTACATGCTGTTGCTTCTTCTTCCTTGATTGTGCGGGAAGCATCTGCAATTGCGATTTCGCCTGCACAGAACTGTTTGAAGCCGCCGCCTGTACCGGATACGCCAACAGGTACGCGTACGTCTGTGTGCTCTTTGTTGAATTCTTCAGCAGCAGCTTCTGTAAGTGGGAACACGGTGCTTGAACCGTCGATTTTAATTTCGCCTGACAATTTCACTGCTTCTTCCGTTGGTGCGTTAGTAGCCGTATTGTTTGTAGCGCCTGTATTTTCTGAACCTGTATTTGCACCGTTTGTATTATTACCGCATGCAGCCGCAAATGCGAGCAGCACCACCATCGACAACATCAAGATCCCCTTAAAGCCTTTTTTCTTTAACAACTCTACCACTCCTCTTATTTTGTCTCTCAGGGTCATCCCCCGTGCCTCTTATACTACTAGCCGTTTGTAAACCTCGTATTCTGTTTTTGTAAACTCCATGTTAAAAATAAGATTGCTGCAGTTTTTCCATTTCGTCAGCAACATGAATCGCTTGCTGATGCGCCTGCTCGGACAACAAACCGATCTGCTCGCTGCTTTTTCGGTTATCCGCAGCGGCGCGAAACAGGCGATTAAAGGCTTCTACCGCCTCATTCACATGTGACTCACTAGCTATCGTCTCACTCCGACCGGCATGTGCCAGCGTAGTCGTCTGCGAGATTGCTTCTACGACGGTTTTCGTTAATGTCGTAATTTCATTTGCGAACAGCTTCGTTTGGCTGGCCAGCTTCATGACCTCGCCTGCGACTACCGCAAACCCCAGCCCATGCTGGCCTGCGCGCGCTGCTTCTATAGAAGCATTAAGAGCAAGCAAGTTGCTTTGCTCCGCGAGCTCCTTGATCTGCGAGGAAACCTTGCTGATCGAGCCTGCTTCTAACTGCAAGTCATTCATGCGTTTTTCCTGCTGCTGTGAATGGGAGGCAATCGCTCCAAAAGCTTGCGTCACCTTATCAAGCTCATTCTTGCCGGTTAGCGTTAGATCGACCATCTGCGCCGAAAGCGATTCGCCCTGCGCTGTTGACATGCGAACGCTGCTTACCGCGTGCTCTATATCCTTCACTCGCTTCTCAGCAGAGCGGATCGTATTCTTCTGTACATCCACCGCCTCCTGCTGAAGCATTCTGGAGAGCTTCAACAAATCGGATACGGTCAATATTCCTGCCAGTCTATGGTTATCGGTAACGATTACGCAATCGTAGAGTACACGGTCATCCCGGCTTAGCGCGCTATCGATTAGCTGCTGCGGTTCATCGTTATGATCGACGAGCAGCGGAGCTGCGTCCATTAGCTTTGTAATCGGCTTGTCATCATACAGATCGGCGCTAAAGCGATGGCCAAGCTTCAGGAAAAAGTGATTGCGCATCATTAAGCCCATCGGAGCCCCTTGCTCGTTCGTTACAATAATGCATTCGCTTTCCGGATGCTTCTTGAACACCGAGATCGTTTCTCGGCAGGTTCGCTCTGCGCTTATCGTCGGTGCTTGGCGCAAGAACTCCATCAAACGTACCGTTTGCGAGACTGGCTGCTTTGCAGCATACAAATCCTTTGCTTCCTTCTTTGCTTCCTTCTTTGCTTTCTTCTCCGCTTCTTTCTGATCCTTTGCTTGTCCGGCAGCTATTTGCTGCTGCTCTGCTTGTCCGGCAGCTGTTTGTTGATCCTTTGCTTGTCGGGCAGCTACTTGCTGCTGCTCTGCTTGTCCGGCAGCTGCTGCTGCTTCCTGCTCCTGGTGTCCGTTAAGTGGTGCGTTCGGATCAGTACCTTCATTTTGCTCATTTACAAAACGGTTTTCTTTCTCCAGAACAGTCGATGTCACTCGCCATCACCCTTCCTTCTATTTCCTTCTGAACTCACTATAGGTCGGAAGCATCAACAGCAATGTGCAGAAATGTTATCGGAATGTTAAATTCGACATATTTTCAAATAAATCTCGTAAAAAAACGACCCGTACACTGCGCCGGCCTATGCCATATTTACTATTGCTTGAAGCATGAAGTAGCAACACGCCAAAAAAGGCTGTGCGCACTGTACAGAAACCTGTACGGTACACACAGCCTTTTCTTTTAAAAGCTAATTCGAACTGCGTTTCAAGATTCGGACGCTGTAAGCATCAAGCGCCACACGCTCGCCGGCAGCATCGCCGGTAAGCAAATCGGAATAGCTGCGGCTATCCAAATTGACAGACGCTGCATCCGCACTGAAATTAGAGACGAATACATAATCATTCTGGCCATCAGTCCGCAATTGCGCGGTAACGCCAGCAGGCAAGTCCGTTTCAAGCACGCGTTTAATTCCCTCTTGCTCTACGATTTTCGTGACCAAATCATTCGTGAAGGCTGCCTCATTGCGAGAAGCAATATAGTAAGCTTTACCCGCACCTAGACGATTAACGGTCAAAGCCGGACGTCCGGCGTAGAAATCCTCGCCGTATACCGCAAGCGCTTCTGCTCCCTCCAGATGGATCAGATCGCATAGTTCCTTAGCCGTATACTCACCGCTTAGTCCAAGAGCATTATTTTCATTCAGCACCACTCGGTTCGAGTCATGGTCATGCAAGGAATCAATCTCCTCGGACCAAATGCCCAGCGTCTTGCGAAGCGGTCCTGGGAAGCCCGTAAGGAAGCATAGGTCGTTCTCATCAACGATACCGCTCCAGTAGGTAGCGATGAAGATACCGCCATTTTCAACGAAGCGCTCGATGCGTTCGCCAACGCCTTTGCGAACCATATATAGCATTGGTGCTACAAGCACCTTGTAGTTGTCGAAGCTGCATTCCGAATCGATAATATCGACAGGAACGCCCAAATCCCAGAACGGACGATAATGACGTTTCGCCGTTTCCTCATAGTGCAAGCCTCCGTTGCGCGGACCTTGAGAATCCTTCACAGCCCAGCGGTTCTCCCAGTCGTAAATAAGGGCAACCTCCGGCTTCACTGTCGTGCCGACAACCTCATTCAGCTTCTCAAGCGTCGCACCAAGCTCGGCAACGTCGCGGAACACGCGCGTATGCTCATGGCCAACATGGTCAACGACCGCGCCGTGAAGCTTCTCGCTCGAGCCCCTGCTCTTGCGCCACTGGAAATACTGAACCGTATCCGAGCCATGCGCCACCGCTTGTAGCGAGGACAGCATATGCATCCCTGGACGCTTCACCTTGCTTACCGGCTGCCAGTTCGTCATGCTTGGCGTGCTTTCCATCAGCATGAACGGCTTGCCGCCGCCTAGTGAGCGGAACACATCATGGTTGAAGCCGATCCAAGCTGCCAGCTCGCTGTCGTCGCCGCCATTGTCATGCCATGTCGGATATGCATCCCAAGAGATCATATCGAGCAGATCGGTAAATTTCCAATAGTTCAACGGTTCGAAATCGAGCATGAAATTCGTCGTAATCGGCAGTTCGCTGTTCGCTGCGCGAAGCGGTTCAATTTCATTCCGGCAGAAATCAACCGTTTGGTCCGTAACGAATCTTCTCCAGTCGACGTTCTGTGCATGAACGGCTTTTTCCCCGCGCTCTGTTGGAGACTCAATTTGGCCGAAGTCCGTGTAAGTATGACTCCAGAATGTCGTCCACCAAGCATCGTTAAGCGCGTCGATCGTTTCGTATTTATTTTTGAGCCAGCCGCGGAATGCGTCTTCGCAAAAATTACAATGGCATTCGCCGCTGTATTCATTGGATATATGCCAGCCAATTACCGCAGGGTGATCCGAATAACGCTCGGCAAGCTTCGTATTCATGATGGTGACCTTTTCGCGATAAACAGGCGAGCTGAAGCAGTGGTTATGGCGTGCGCCGTGCAAATTGCGAATGCCATTCGGAGCTACGCGCAGCACCTCCGGATATTTCTGCGACATCCATATCGGACGCGCACCGCTTGGAGTAGCCAGCAGTGCATAAATGCCGTTTGCAGCGAATGTATCCAGCAGCGTATCGAGCCATTCAAATGTGAATACGCCTTCCTCAGGCTCAATCGCCATCCATGCGAAGATCCCTACGGACATCACATTGCAGTGTGCTAGCTTCATGAGACGAATGTCTTCCGCCAGCACCTCAGGGTGTTTCTGCCATTGATCCGGGTTATAGTCTGCACCATGCAGCATTTGCGGAATTTTCGAGCTAATCGGTGGGAATTTCAAAGTCATTTCAGCGACCTCCAGTTTCATCTTGATTGCAGCGGTTATTGGATATACTATAATGATATTCATATTATAACTTGTTCATATAAGTAACTATATAACAGTATTTTCGCATCACTTTAAAAATATGAAACAGGAGGTTATTAACATCGACACGATGGTTTTTCCCATTTTGACCGAGACAGACACCATGCTTCCCGTTTATTTGACAAGTATCGGGCATTGGAGCAACCAAGAGTCGATTGACCGGCCCAATGGTTATCCGCATTTTCAGTGGCTTCAGGTCATTAGCGGCGCAGGAGAACTGCATGTTGGCGATCAGCGGATGACGGTTCGCGCCGGTCAGGGATTCTGCTTATTCCCGAATGAGCAGCATCAGTATTTCTCGATACAGGAGCCATGGGATGTCATATGGATGAGCTTCCGCGGCGATTTATCCAACAAGCTGTTCCAGCAGGCCGGTATTACGCAATCTGGTGTTTATTCAACCGCTGATCATGATATGATTGTTACCCATATGAAAAACATTTACGCCATGACTCAATCCGGACGTTCCTTCCTTGGGCTCGAATGCTCGAAGCTGGTTTACATGTTTTTACTCGATTTGATGAAGGTTATTCTTGTGAGCTCCAATTCCGTGGAACAGAATTATTTGAAGCTTCAGCCTGTTCTGCAATACATCGAGGCACATTATAGCGAGCTCATTACGATAAAGGATTTGGCAGGCTGCATGGAAGTAACGCCTCAATACTTATGTCTGCTGTTCAAGAAATCGCTGAAAATGCGCCCGATGGAGTATGTGAACCGAGAGCGCGTCAATCGGAGCAAAGAACTCATGTTCCGCGAAAGCGAGATCAAGATGCATGAAATCGCACATCGCGTCGGCTTTGATTCTCCCAGCTATTTCAGCTCCGTATTCCGGCGGCTGGAGGGATTAAGTCCAGAGCAATTCAAAAAGATACACGGCATGCGCTAGCTGCAGGCTCACTATTCAAGCATGGACGTTTCGTAAGAACGCATGCGTTCTTATAGACACTCAATTTGGTTACTTTTGATGCTGTAAGCACATATTTGTGCTTACAGCCATTCATCGGCTCTTGTGTCTTCTTTCTCTATCGAGGCACACCCTGTCTGCTCTGTAAGAACGCATGCGTTCTTACAGACGCTCAGATTGGTTACTTATGACGCTGTAAGCACCTATATGTGCTTACAGCCATTCATCGGCGCTTGTGCACACGCCTGTCTGCTCTATAAGAACACATGCGTTCTTACACACGCTTAGATTGGTTACTTTTGACGCTGTAAGCACATATTTGTGCTTACAGCCACACGTCGGCGCTTGTGTCTTCTTTCTCTACCGAGGCACACCCTATCTGTTCTGTAAGAACGCATGCGTTCCTACATACGCTCAACTTGGTTACTTTTGATGCCGTAAGCACCTATATGTGCTAACAGCCATACATCGGCGCTTGCGAACATGACTGTCTGCTCTGTAAGAACGTATGCGTTCTTACAGATGCTCAGATTGGTTACTTATGACGCTGTAAACACATATTTGTGCTTACAGCCATTCATCGACGGTTGTGTCTTCTTTCTCTATCTAGGCACACCCTGTCTGCTATTTAAGAACGCATGCGTTCTTACAGATGCTCAATTTGGTTACTTTTTATGCTGTAAGCACATATTTGTGCTTACAGACACACGTCGACGCTTGTGCACACGCCTGTATGCTCTGTAAGAACGCATGCGTTCTTACAGATGCTCAGATTGGTTAATTTTGATGCTGTAAGCACATATTTGTGCTTTCAGACATTCACCGGCGATTGTTCTCTATCGAGGCACACTCCTGTTTACTCCGTAAGAACGTATGCGTTCTTACAGCAACTCAACTTGGTTACTTTTGATGCTGTAAGCACCTATATGTGCTTACAGCCATTCATTAGCGCTTGTGCACACGTCTGTCTGCTCTGTAAGAACGTATGCGTTCTTACAGATGCTCATATTGGTTACTTTTGACGCTGTAAGAACCTATTTGTGCTTACAGCCATACGTCGGCGCTTGTGTCTTCTTTCTCTATCTAGGCACACCCTGTCTGCTATGTAAGAACGCATGCGTTCTTACATACGCTCAATTTGGTTACTTTTGATGCTGTAAGCACATATTTGTGCTTACAGACACACGTCGACGCTTGTGCACACGCCTGTCTGCTCTGTAAGAACGTATGCGTTCTTACAGATGCTCAGATCAGTTACTTTTGACGCTGTAAGCACCTATGTTAGCTTACAGCCATAGATCGGCGCTTGTGCATACGTCCTGTCTGCTCTGTAAGAACGCATACGTTCTTACAGACACTCTTCTTGGTTACTTTTGTCGCCGTAAGCACATATTTGTTCTTTCAGCCTTTCGTCCGCGATTGTGCACACGACACTTCCACGTCTACACGCGAAATTTAAATAACCGCTTCAATAAAACATAGTTGCTTTAACTTACTTAAGGAGGTTTAAGATCAACGTGACAGACAAAATACTAGTATTTAAAGAAATAGACCAATACGCGGAGGCATTCCGCTCGATTTCACGATCAGTCGGAAGCCGGCCAGAGCTGGGCCACGCGGAATTTTTCGCAGCCGAACTGTTGACTACCGAGCTTACTAAATATGGATTCGAGGTGGAACGCGGCATTTTAGATATCGAAACGTCTTTCCTCGCGGTATTCGATACCGGCAAGCCAGGCCCTACCGTAGGTTTCTTATGCGAATATGACGCGCTCCCAGAGATCGGGCACGCCTGCGGACATCATCTGATCTGCTCAATGAGCGTTGCTGCAGGCGTAGGATTGAAAGCCGCACTGCTTCGCAGCGGACTTGGCGGTAAAATCCGCATCTACGGCACGCCAGCCGAAGAGACACGAGGCGCCAAAGTCCCAATGGCAGCAGCCGGATTATTCGATGATTGTGATTTTGCACTAATGGCGCATCCGTACCATACTTTCGAACAGTCAGGTGAGTCGCTTGCGATGGATGCCATTCAATTCGAGTACAGAGGCCTTGCGGCACACGCGGCTGCCAATCCGGAGGAGGGCATTAATGCACTGGATGCAGTGCTACAGCTGTTCAACAGCATTAACGCGCTCCGCCAGCAGACACGAAGTGACGCTCGCATCCACGGCATCATCGACAATGGCGGCAAAGCGCCGAACATTATTCCCGATTATGCCTCCGCCAAATTTTATGTGCGATCCGCCACTCGCGCATATACGGATGAATTGACGGCCAAGGTGCTGCGCTGCGCAGAAGGTGCGGCTTTGCAAACGGGCTGCACGCTTGCAACAAACGCGTTCGAATTCTCCTATGATGAGCTGTTAACGAACAATACCTTGTCCAAGCAGTTCAATGCCAATCTTATGGAAGCAGGCATACGCCAGGAGCAGATCGAGATTGGCAAAGACCATGGCTCGCTTGATCTTGGCAACGTCTCGGTGCGCTGCCCTGCGATACATCCATACGTCAAGGTCGTTCAGGATCGGCTGCTGCTTCATACTGAAGCTTTCCGCGATGCCGCAATGACCGAATACGCGCTCGACAGCATGCTCTTTGGAGCCAAAATGCTAGCTGCCACCGCATATGACGTTTTTGCCGATCCAGCTCTGCTGGCCCGCATTCGCTCGGAATTTGAGAACCAAACCGTGCGCAAAAACTAAATGCCACTGCATATGACGTTTTTGCCGATCCGGCTCTGTTGACGCGCATTCGTGCGGAATTCGAAATCCAAACCTTGCGCAAAATCTGAATGCCACCGCATATGACGTTTTTGCCGATCCGGCTCTGTTGGCGCGCATTCATGCTGAATTCGAAAACCAAATCGTGCGCAGCAACTACATAGCAAGCTTAAGGAGGCTGGCCTGATTGAGCCAAAGCATCGTCAACAGTCACGAGATTACCCAAATATGTTTATTGGCGGGCAAAATCATTTTGCAAAACGGCGGCGAAACCTACCGCGTTGAGGATACGATGGTGCGGATCGCTGCCGCTTACGGTATTGAGAATTCGCATAGCTTCGTCACGCCAACCGGTATCATATTCGCCATTGACGGCTCCTCCCAAATGACGAAGCTGATTCGCATTAATGAGCGCTCGACCAATCTGCTCAAAGTGTCCCTTGTCAACGATATTTCCAGAAAAATAAGCACAGGCAAGCTGGCGGCTGGCGATGCACATCGATTGCTGCAAGAAATTGATTCAAACGCGTTCGTCTACCCGTCCTGGCTGAAAATCGTAGCGGCCGCCATCGCCAGCGGATGCTTTCTCATTATGTTCCAAGGAAGCTGGCCCGATGCATTGCCTGTCATGCTGACCAGCGGAATAAGCTTTGCTTTTTTCCTTCAGCTTCATCGCATGGTTCCGATCAAATTTTTCGCTGAGTTTATTACCGCGCTTCTCATCGGCACCCTATCTGTATTTTTTGTACATAAAGGCTTTGGATTTGATTTGGACAAAATCATTATTGGCTCGGTCATGCCATTAGTGCCCGGCTTGCATATAACGGCTGCCGTTCGCGATTTAATGGCCGGCCATCTCGTATCCGGACTCTCGAAGGGCGCTGAAGCGTTTCTTACCGCATTTGCGATTGGGGCAGGCATTGCTGCCGTGTTATCTTTTTACTAATTCGAATTGTGGAGGTACATCATCATGATGATGCTTGAACAGCTTGTTACAAGCTTCATAGCTACTGCAGCCTTTGGACTCATCTTCAATGTGCCGAAGCGCACTTTGCTGCACTGCGGCGCCGTCGGCATGATCGGCTGGCTCATCTACGTTTCTTGTACGCAGCTGAATATGGATGCCATCCCCTCCACCTTAATTGCTGCTTTTGTCGTAACCGTCATCAGCCAGCTTTTTGCCAAGCTCTATAAAACCCCTATCATCGTTTTCAGCGTATCGGGAATTATCCCGCTCGTACCTGGAGGCCTTGCATACGATGCGATGCGTAACGTGGTTGAGGACAATTACGACATCGCGGTACAGCTTGCCGTTAAAGCGTTTATGATCTCGGGGGCTATCGCGATCGGGCTTGTATTCTCGGAGGTTATTAATCAAATCATCAGGAAATCGGAACGGAAACATTAGCGTAAAGCATAGGAGGGAAGGTAGACAAACATGCATCCAATTTTGAAGGCTGACGGAAGTCTGGACGAAACACGCATACTCAGGAGAGAACAAATCTATCGAGGAATGAATGGAAATATTATCGAGCGTATTTTCATAAATGAAACCGATTCTCTGATCCTTAAGCCTCTGACAAACGATACACAAGCAGCCGCAGAAGCATAGGTGAATACGCATATGTTATCCGCTTTTCCACCATTTTACCCGAAGCTCATTGCATGCTCTGCGGCGAACGCAACGAAAGAACAATGGTTGCTTTTTGAAGACTTAGGCCCATTATCGCATCGCTTCGAGGAATCGACTGCGATGGAGGTGCTAACCCATACGGTCCAATGGCAAAACAGTGATATCAGCCATCTGAACGGCCTATCAGAGCAAGGTCCTAAACCATCTGCGGCTGAGATGAAACGCGAAATACTTTATTATATTGAAAACGCAGACGTAGAGCAGCGTTGGCCCAGCATCCCGGAGCTGCTCCCCTGCCGAATCCTCTCACTTCTTGAAGGCGAGAGCTTCGATCACGAAGAGCTAGTCCTCTCGCACGGCGATCTCCATCTCGGCAACTACGCCCGCGTGAACGGCAAGGTTAAAGTGCTGGACTGGGAGCATGCACATCTCAACCAGCGGTATTGGGATTTGTATCATGTGATTGATTTATCCCATCCCGTTTTTCCTAAACAAATGACAACGGACATGCGCGAACGACTGCTAGATCATTACCTTGCTGCTCATAACGATATAGGCGCTTCTCTTGATGCCACTCGCTTCAAGCATCGCTATTACTTGTACGCCTCCCTGCTATCGTTATGGATGCTCCAGCTAATCGCTAAGGATCTCCACGCAGATAAAGGCATTTGGCAGATCGACCAGCTTCGCCAGCAGCTGCATGAAACGACTGATAATCTGATGCAATGCGCTGAATATTTGGGCATCAGCTAAATACTGTAACTATATCTTTATCATCTGCTAAGATAGTGCATGTATATGTCATCTGCCAAAATGATTCAAATCAACCTCATCAGCTAAATTAATTCAATTCGATAACATCGAATAAATTACTGTACTTCACTGGTTTTTCACACTCATTATTTCATTACAGCACTACATACGCATTATTTCATTACAGCTCTTCAATCGCATTCCTTGAGCGCAGCATTCCCGCCATTTCCCGAACTTGCTCCTTTGACGGCAGCATCAGCTTCTCTTCAGCAGCCCTCATACCTACTAACGTTTGCTGCGAGATGATACGCTGTTATTATAGCTCTTCAATCGCATACCTTGAGCGCAGCATTCCCGCCATTTCCTGAACTAACTTGCTCCATTGACGGCAGCACCAACTTCTCTTCAGCAGCACTCATACCTTCGTTTGCTGCGAGATGATACACTGTTATTACAGTTCTTCAATCGCATACCTTGAGCGCAGCATACTCGCCATTTCCTGAACTTGCTCCTTTGACGGCAGCACCAGCTTCTTTTCAGCAGCCCTCATACCTTCTAACGTTTGCTGCGAGACGATACACTGTTTAATCGCATCAATAAAAGCTTGTCCAGCACCTGTCCCAAGCCCCGTCAATTGTTCCAAGCTCGCGGTACTGCCCGCCATGACCTCGGGGTAATCGTTCGAACCCGCTCCATTCGCTGCGTGGTCGTAGAAGGACTTTACGAATTGCGCACGTTCTTCACCGGAGCCTTCCGCTACGATGAACGCTTGCACGGTATAAGCATGAGTCTGCCGCCGCTGAGCGATTCCACAGAACTTAAAGCCATTAATGCTTAGATCGAATTCTCCTGGGCAGTATGCACCCGCAATTTCTCCTTTGTCCACATTGCAGCCCGTTCCCTGAAGCGCCGCTCCAATTAGTCCGTACATCCTCTCGAAATCCTCATGGAAATGAAACGAATCAACGGATGGCTTCGGCATGATCAAGGATAGATTAATGACACCTGGATCAAGAGGCACAGCTGCGCCGCCTGAATTACGGACCGCAGTCGACCAGCCTTTCTCCTGAAGCATGCGCTCGGCTTCGGCAGCCCGAGGCAGCCTGCTGTCGCGCAATCCCATCACAAAGCCTTGGGAATGTCGCCATAAATGGAGAATCGATGGCCCCCCCTTGCCCGCTGTCCGGCAAAGAAGCTCATCCAGCGCAAAAGCGTACAGCACGTCAGGTTCACCAAGCTCCTTCGTCCGATCGAGCAGCAATATATTGTCTAGACCCAGCTTATCCAGCGGCTTTTGTTCCATATGTCTTTTTTCAGCCCTCTCTAGTCAAGCGCTCCTTGCATTTGCTATTATTCTTATTTTAACGAATAATGAACGCTTGCGCATCTACTCTCAAAGAATCAGACAGCATTCGATCAATAATGCTCTCCCCCTTATTGCCAAGGGCGAACGCTTTCAATACAATAAGGGTATTGTCATGCAGCGTCTAGGGGGAAGCACCAACATGGAAGCAATCAATGAAAAGGTAGCATACGAGAACCCATTGCTGTCGCTGCGAATTTTTCAAACGATGCGCGATCTGGATGGATTTACGAATTGGCATTTCCATAAGCAGCTGGAGCTGCTTCTTATTCTTGAAGGCGATCTGGACGTATATATCGACGAGGAATGCTATCACTTGACCAGCGGTGACGTCATGATCATCGGAGCCCATGAGCTGCACCGCGACCGCAGTCACAGCCTGCTTGATTACATCGTGCTGCAATTCGACCTTGAGCCCTTTTTTGATCAAAGCACAATTCCGTATATGCGTTTTTTCTCGGAAACCCAATTGCCTCTGAGCAAAGCAAATTATATTTTTCAGGAGAATCGTGCCGTCAAGGAGCAGACCGCTTCGTATATTCAGCAAATGTTAAATGAAGCTGACCGCAAGGAAACCGGCTACGAGCTGGCTGTCAGTGTGCTCATTAAGCAAATATTGCTTATACTGCTGCGTCATGACAGCCGTAAGGTGCTCATCGAACAAGACAATTTCGACCGCATTCGTCTGAAGCCCGTGCTCGATTACATCGAGAACCATTTGACGGACCGTATCCAAGTAGATGAGGTTTGCAAAATCGCCAATATGAGCTACTACTATTTCGTCAAATATTTCAAGAAAACCATCGGGCTCTCTTTTACCGAATATGTGAATTATCGAAAAGTGAAGTGGGCAGAGCGGATTCTGCTGACCAAGGATTTGAGTATATCGGAGGTGGGCGAGCGGATCGGCATGCCGAATATGGCCCATTTCTACAAAATGTTCAAGAAATACAACGACTGCTCACCGAAACAGTTTCAACGAAAAATGCTCGTGTGGAATAAGCAAGAGCAGACATAGAAAAAGCTCGTCCGCCCTATAATTTCGGGGTAACGAGCTTTTTTGGCATCACGAGCTTATAACCTACGCCACGGATCGATTCGATTTGTACGGATTGCTGGCCAAGCTCAAGCTTCTTCCGCAAGGAGCTGACATGAACGTCTACCGTACGCTGCCCGCCGATATAATCGAAGCCCCATACGACATTCATCAGGTCGTCCCGCGTAATGACCATGCCCGGACGCTGCACCAGATAAAGTAAAACCTCGAATTCCTTCGGCCTTAGCGGAATCGTCTCGCCGCCTAGAATGACCTCGTATTTCTCTGGATAAATGGATAATTCCCCAGCCGTAATGACCTTTTCCGTTGATTCAATCGGCTTGCTGTCGTCAAGCTGCGTCCTGCGAAGCACCGCAGATACGCGGGCAAGCAGCTCAGCAACGCCAAACGGCTTCGTAATGTAGTCGTCTGCCCCATGCTTCAGGCCTTGCACGACTTCCTCTTCCGCATTGCGTGCTGTCAAAATAATAACAGGCGTTCTAACGCCGTTCTGACGAAGTCGGTTCAGAATTTCAAAACCATTCATGCCTGGAAGCATGATGTCGAGAATGACTAAATCGAAATTACGCTGCAAAGCGGTTTGCAAGCCTTCTCCGCCATGATCAATAACGGTCGTTTCATAGCCCTCTTGGGTCAAATTGTACGACAAAAGCCTAGCTAATGTCGGTTCATCTTCTATTACGAGCACTTTATGCGACATGTTACCTCCAGCTTGGCGTATGGCAGTGCCATAGGCACCGCCTCCGCATATTTAAACCTTTTGCACTTAGTTTATCATGGTTTCATGAAGAATAGGTAAATCTTTTTTCTATTGCAGGACAGGCAGCTCAATTGTAAAAGTAGAGCCGACTCCCACCGCGCTAGTTACGGAGATCGTTCCTTTATGCAGCTCGACCAAATGCTTAACGATGGATAAGCCAAGCCCCGTGCCGCCTGAGCTGCGGGAACGGGCTTTATCTACACGGTAGAACCGTTCGAATATGCGGGGCAAATCCTTCTTCGGAATGCCAATTCCGGAATCGCTGATTTGAATGCGGATGTAGTCATCGCCAATACCTTCCACCATCAATGCGACTCTACCGCCCTCAGGGGTGTAGTTAATGCCATTGGAGAGCAAATTCATAATGATCTGCCTTAGCCTGTCCTCATCCGCTTCCACGTACAGGCCTGGCTCAACGTTCACGCTCAGCTCAATTCGTTTGCGTGCAGCCTCCGACTCGAGCAGCGTGATCGACTTGTCAACAAACGTATCGACCTCTACAGGAGAGAATACGAGCGGAACCCGCCTTGATTCGATTTTGGAAAGCTCCAAAATGTCACCGATCAAGCGGTTAAGCCGGTCGCTCTCGTCATATATAATTTGCAGGAAAGACCGCGCGGTTTCCTCATCATTCACCGCACCGCCGAGCAGCGTCTCCGCAAAGCCTTTTACAGCGGTTATCGGCGTTTTCAGCTCATGGGATACGTTTGCAACGAACTCGCTCCTCATCCGCTCCAGCCTGCGAATCGCCGAGACGTCCTGCAGGACGAGCAGCACGCCAGAGAACTCATTGCCTTCTGGATGAATCGGCACTAAATTAAGCTCAAGCAGCCTCTCCTCCGGAAAGTAGAACGTAATCTCCTCGCGCAGATGCTCTTTGCTGTTCAGGCCCTCTTGAATCATTTGGGATAGCTCGTACTGCTGCTTCGCTTCGGCATAATGCCGCCCAACGAGCTCACGTGCGGAGAATCCGAGTACTTCCTCGGCGCGTCTGTTCATGAGCACGATTTTCCCGCTGCGGTCAATCATCACAATTCCGTTAATCATGTTGTCGAGCACGCTCTCCAGCTGATTCTCGTTCTGCTGAATTCTTGTCATCTGAACCTGCAAGCTATCTGCCATCGCATTAATAGCGTTGCCAAGCTCGCCAATTTCATCCTGCTTCGTCACTTTTACTCTAGCTTTATAATCCATATTTTTTATCCGTTTGGCTACTCTTGTAATCTGCTCAAGCGGGCGAGTCAAGCTAAGCGCTAGTCGATAGCTGATTAGAGCGGCGATGAGAAACAGCACAAGCAAGCCTGCGAACAAGAGCAACGTTAGTTGATTGATGCTCTCGTCTACCTCTTTCAAGCTCATTGCCAGCCTTATGACATCCGGCGCTTGATTCGGAACGACTTTTACCGGAATGGCTACGTACATCATATTTTGCTTAATCGTATCGCTTGCCCGAATCGCTCTGCCCGTTCCTGCGTTCAGCGCTTCCTTGACCTCGGTCCGGTCCAAGTGATTATCCATATCCGCCGGATCGCCATCTGAATCGCCTAGCACGGCCCCGTCATTACGTATGAAAGTAACCCTTGCTCCTGTATAACGCTTAAGCTCCTTCGCTTCCTTCGAGTAATAATTATGAAGCTGTGATATTTCGCCGGATTTCCACTCCATTTTGGCCGAAATGATCTGCATCTCGCGCACCATATTGTCTTCCAGCGCATTAATGTGGTTTTCTTTGAATGTTTTGACCATGAATAACCCTGCTGCTATGACCGACAAGGCAATCATCGCGATCATAATGAGCGTCAGCCTGGTTCGAAAGCTGTTCATCCAATTCACTCCCTACGTTTATTCAAGTACGGAACGCTTTCGCTGTCTGCTGCTAACCCTAACATACAACGTTTATCGTACATGGGTCGCCGCGCTTTCGCCACCCTTGCCTTTGTTAAGTTTTTGTAAAACATAATGATGAAGCGTAGCGAGCGGCTGCTGGATTAGAATCGATAAAACGACAGGCACCGCAGCGAGCGGGCTGAAATAGCCTAGCGCGAGCACAATGCCAAGGGAGATATTGCGCATTCCCGTTGCGTAGGAAACCGTTATCTGCTGCTCGTCATTGCGCAGCGAGGCTGTTCCGATATATCCGAAGGCATAGCATAAACCGACAAGCAAAACAACCAATGGAACAAGCACCGCCATGTCCTGCTTCAGCTTGTCCAAATGCGGCGCGATCGCGGATGCATTCAAGGAAACAACCGCTACGAAGCATAGCTTCGAGAGGGGCGACGTGTACGGCGCAACGGCATGCTGGATGCGCCCGCGGCTGAACTGGTTCAGCGCAACGCCTATAATAGTAGGAAGCACAATAATAACGAGTAAATCCAGCACAATCGGTCCAGCTTCCACCTCGACGGCCGATTTGAAAAAGAGCTGAATGCCTGCGGGAACAACAAGAGGACTAAGCGCCGAGTCCAGCACAACCATCGCCAGCATAAGCGGAACGCTGCCTCCCGACATGCCGACCCAAAGCACCGTGGAAACGCCAATCGGTATGATCGTAAACAATACGAGTCCAACCACATACGGAGAGTCAGCTCCAAAAGCCAATATGCCAAGTCCATATGCCACTAAAGGCGAGAGCACATGGGCAATGAGGAAGGTCAGCACCATGATGCCTGGACGCCTCATGACTACCCGCAATTGGCCTAAGCCGCAGCCGATCGCCATCGTCAGCGTTACGTAAGCAAATAGATAAGGAACGGACGGAATATAGGATTGCAGCTGATCAGCAAAAATAAAACCAAGCACTAAGGAGCCTGGAATAATAATAAACATCCATTTTTCAAAATGACGATTAAAAGCCAAACCGAATTCACGCATAATTAATCCCTCGTTTACCTCGTCTAGTCGATTTTGTACATAAGCTATATAATAGCATAGTCAACCCGCACATGAACGGAATCTCTTGAACTTCACGCGCGAAGGAGCCGATAGATGAAGAACGGTAAATTCACCAATACGATTATTCGCATGCAATATGTGCCAAGGTGGAGCGAGCATGCGCCTCGTTTCGAGGATAATGCATCCGCCCATAGCTTTAGATGCGCCGCTTTATCCATTATGATTGGGATTATCGAGGAGAAGGTCTACAGCAACCCGCTCGATAAGCTCAAGCTGCTAGGCAGATGCCTTTGGGGCGATTTGAACAACACGGGCACCGGCTCCATCAAGCATGTGACCAAGAAAGAATCGCTTGTCATGAATCATATTCGCAGCTATGAGCAGGAGCTTAGTAAGGAGATCGTTTCTTATTTGTCGAAATCGTTGCAGGAGCAGGCATTCGACTATATCGTAAAAGCGCAGGATGATACGTACATCGGCCGTTTGGTCGATGCGATCGATACGCTGGATGCCTACCTGTATTGCCACCGGGAATCCCGTTACGATTCCAACCCGTTCTTTCATGCCAAGCACAAGGAGCTGGAGCAGACGCTTGCAGATACTGGACTGGCGTCGGTTACTTGGCTGCTCGATGAATACAAAAAACAATCCGGCCTCTATGAGTTTGTTCAATATATCGTTGCGCTGGATACCGTTCAAAGATGGAATGGCAGCTATAATCTCGTACCCGATAATGATGCAACGCATTCGTTCCGAGTGGCTTCGCTTGCCTTGTTCAATGGACTGCTTGAGCGGGAGCGTTTCGGCAATAAAAGCATTGATTTGTACAAGCTGCTGGCCAAAGCCACCCTACACGACTTGCCTGAGGCGCTGTCTGGCGATGTCGTCTCGAATTTCAAGCATAACAATCCGGATATCAAGCTCGCATTCGAGCAATATGAGAAAGAAACCGCGTTGTTCATGATCAATAAGCTGCCCGAGCTGTTTCACGCGGACATGCTCGAATTTATCGCGCACAGCAAATCGGATGACTATGTCGGTGAAATGGTCGATATCGCAGACAAGCTGGACGCCTTGATCAAAGCGAGCTTAGAGATGCGCAACAATCCTCATTATGCGGACACTTACTATAATCAATTGTTGAAAGTCCAGCATCGGTATGAGAATCCCTGCGTTATTTTTTTTCTTGCCTATACTCTGCATGACCTCACCTACTCCAATTTAATTGGACAATAGCGACTGTCGCCTTGCTGCAAGTGTGGCAGATCGCGTAGAGCTAGATCACGCAGCCCTTGTGTTGGAATAAGAAATGTCGGAATACAAAAAAGCAGATTGCCGAGTTTCCTCGACAGTCTGCTTTTTACATTCACATCCGCATTCCTTGCACGAAAAACGGCTTCTGCTAGCTGCTGCCTTCCGCGCTCCAACCGAACGGATAAGCCGCCGATATTTCTAGTGGCAGCTTCCCCTTCGGCACGAGATCGCCGAGCAGTGCTTTGGCTGCGGCGGCAAGCGCTAAAGGTCTGCATTCGTAAACAGCGATATACCCTTTCACTTGAGGATATAGCAATAGATCAAGCGGATTCCTTACCGAGACCGCTACTGTTCGTTCAGGCGCTAAGCGTACAGCCTCGCGCGCGACATCGCGCTCCACCGGATGCTTCGATGCATCATAGGTTACAACAACGATTTGGCTGAACTGGTCCAAATCGGCTAGCGGACCCGGTTCATTCATGTGGCGCTCAACGACGTTCGCGCCAAGCTCTTGCAGAAAATATCCGAGTGAACCATCGCCCGACAGCATCTCATCCGCAACGGAAACGGGAACGATCTCAGGCCAAAGCACCAGCGTGCTTTCACCTCTGCTTAATGGTAGCAGCCCGTCGTCATTTGTCACCAAAGTGACCGATGCCTCGCTCCATTTTCTCGCTACCGCTTTATTCGCTTCCGTACCGATCATCGATTCAACCTGCGACCAAGGCTGCAGGGCTTCATCCAGCTTCCGCTTTTCTTTCAGCGTCATAACCCTGTCAAGCGCTTCATTGATACGAGCCTCGTCAAGCTCTCCGCTCTCTACTGCCGCAGCAACCGCTTCCAGAGCTAACCGCTGCTTCTCGAAGGTGTGGCTGATGAGCACCATATCTGCTCCCGCTTGTAGTGCCTTGATTGCGCCTTGCTCCGGTCCATACGTTTTGTCAATGGCATCCATCTCTAGGCAATCTGTCACGACAACCCCGTTATAGCCCAGCTCTTTGCGCAGCAGGCCGGTCAAGACCGGCTTGGACAACGTAGAAGGTACGCCGGTAGCATCAAGCGCAGGCAAGCATACATGAGCGGTCATGATACAATCTGTTCCCGCTTCAATGGCGGCTCTGAACGGCTTCAGCTCAATCGCTTCCAAGCGCTCGCGGCCATGCTGCAGAATAGGCAGCGCATGATGCGAATCAACCGCAGTATCGCCGTGACCTGGAAAATGCTTAACCGTTGCGGATACTCCTGCTGCTTGATACCCCGCTACCGCAGCGGCTCCGAGCTCTGCTACGACAGACGAGCGATCGCTATAGGAACGGACATTAATGACCGGATTGTCAGGATTATTGTTAACGTCAATGCATGGCGCGTAATTCATCGTGATGCCGAGCTGACGGAGCTCCTCTCCGCAGACTCGCGCCGTTTCCATCGCTCCTTCAGCAAGCCCTGCCGCTCCCAGCGCCATATTGCCCGGCATAAGCGTCACTCCTTCAACCAACCGCGCCACCATGCCGCCCTCTTGGTCGATTGCGATGAACAATGGCGGATTGCCTGCTTGCTTCGCAATGCTTTGAAGCTCTGTGCTTAGCCGATGAACCTGCTCCGCATCCTTCACGTTGCGGGTGAAATAAATCGTCCCGCCGATGCCATTTGCTTCAATCAGCTGTTTGATCGGCTCAGACGGCTCATAGCCATGAAACCCGAATACAAACAATTGTCCGATTTTCTTCTTCAAGCCCCAGCTTTGCCATTCTCGTCCGTTCGTCAATATTTCCCCATCCTCTCGTTTTTCGAAACGCAAACCGGCTATTCGTTCCATGTTGCATGCTCTGGATTGCCGCCCTGCCTTCTGCTTCGATAGTCAGTCGGGTTCTCTCCCGTATATTTCATGAACACCTTGGTAAAATATCGCCGCTCCGCATACCCGACTTCCTTGGCAATTTGGGCTATGCTCTTGGCCGTTTCACCCAGCATCGCCTTCGCTCGCTCCATTCGCTGACGAGTAACATATTCAATAAACGTTTCTCCGAATGTTTGCTTAAACAATAAGCTGAAATAAGAGGTGCTCAGCCCGACATGCGTCGCTGTCTCCTCTACGCTTAAATCACGATATAGATTGCGATCCAGAAACGATTTCGCCTCCGACATCGAACGCTCGGATTGTTTTTTCTTATCCGTCGACTTTTCCGATACGGCATTCGTAACCTGACGGATGACCGACAGCAAATCCTTAATGCCAAATCGCCGGTCCAATCTTCGCCACAGCATATCCTCCTGCTCGCGCGAGAAAATCCCCATTTCCTTCATCTCCCGCATCAGGTGGAGCACAAAGAAGTGCAGCAGCGGCTTGACGCGATTAAGAGAAGGCTCGTTCATACGCTGCAACAGCGTCGTAATGCCCTGCAGCTCGTTGTCTACGCCGATAGAATCACCGCGTTTGACTGCACCGATCATTTTCTCGGCGGTATCCCAGAAAGCTTGATCGGCCTGCGATGATTTCTGCTGCTCGGACGGATACACCGCAATGCTATCGTGCTCCGGCGTTAGCTGCATCCCTTGCTGCACCAGCTTATAGGCTTGCGACAAGTCAGCCACGGCAGCAAATTCCCGGAATATCCCCGCAAACAAAGACAGCTTTACATGGTTTTTGATGGCGGACATCAGCATTTCCGCCCAGCCTTTAATTTCCGATAGGTCAAAGGCTGCCTCCTTATCCGTTTCAATAAGCACGCACCATTCGCCATCGCGGATTTGAATGACTGCATAATGCAGCCCGTTCTGCTGCAGTCGTTCGCGAAGCACATTGCAGACGGCAAAGTTCCATAGCTTTCTTTCCTTATCCGACCAGTCCCGCCAATCCTTCGTCGACTCTGAGCTAACATCCAGATCGAGCACGATTAAGACGAACTGCTGCTGCTTCAGCTGCTGTTCGTCTCCGGTCAGCAGCCAGTTGTCTGCAGTCACATCGGTATAATCCATAATAATGTCATATAGAATTTTTTCACTGGCTAGATCTATCATGCGGCCTAGCTTCTGCTTCTCTTCCTGCAGCTGCTTCAGTTTGTTACGCTGACTGGACATCACGCGCGCGATCACGCCGGTAAGCTCATCGTACGGAATGGGCTTCAGCACGTAATCATTGACGCCGAACTGAATGGCTGTGCGCGTATAAGCAAAGTCCTGATAACCCGAGAGCATAATAATATCGCACGGCATCGCTTTATCCCGGATATGCCGTACCAGCTCCAACCCGTCCATTACCGGCATCCGGATATCGCATAGCAATAAATCAAAGGAATGCTGCTCCATAAGCTCCAGCGCTTCCATGCCGTTTTTTGCCGTCCCGCCAACAGTTAGGCCAAGCATTTCCCAGGGAATAACCTTTTCTAAATTTCTCGTTATATGTGCTTCATCGTCGACTAAGAGCACTTTACCTGTCATAGCTGATCACCTCTGCTCTTCGGAATTACACAGCGAATAACGGTACCGCTGCCCTCTTGGCTGCATACCCACAAGCCAAAAGCAGGGCCGTAATGAATGCGCAAGCGATCGGCAACATTGCGAAGGCCCAGTCCTCTGCGCTCACCGACCTCAACGGCATTTGTCGGGCCGTTTGACGAGCCTTGCTCTGCCGCGAGCTTCTTGAGCACATTTGCGCTCATGCCAAGCCCGTTATCACGGACCAAAATGACTATTTGATAAGGCTCGGTCAACACATCGATCACAATTTTACCTTGACCATCCTCATAGCCGTCAAATCCGTGCTGAATGCTGTTTTCCACCAATGGCTGCAGCGTGAGCTTCAAAATGGAGAAATCCAACGCCTCTGCCGGCACATTCAGCTCATAAGAGAACAGCTCCTCGAAACGGTACTTCTGAATTTCCAAGTAACTGCGCACATGCTCAATCTCTTGATTAAGCCTGATTTCTTCCGTATGATGCATGCTCGTACGCAGCAAATTGCTTAGCCTGCGCACCATCAGCATGATTTTGGCGCCTTCATTCTGAGCGGCAAGCGCGTTAATCGACTCCAACGTATTAAATAGGAAATGGGGCTTGATCTGCGCCTGCATCAGCATCATCTCGGCATGCTGCTTGCGAGCCTGCTCCCGTCTGACCTCGCTAAGCAGGTTGCCGATCCGTTCAACCATGCTGTTGAAGCTATTGGCGAGAAGCACCGTTTCGTCCTTGCCTTGGGCGGTCACGCGGATATCAAGCAAGCCTTGCTCGACAAGCCTCATCTTGCGCACCACTTTAATAATCGATTTGGCTACGCGGTTAACGAAGAAGATATTAAATAAAACTGCGGACAATAAGCCGAGCACCGTTATCATGCCAATCCATTGCACGAATCTAACATTCTCGTTCGTTAGCGAGTTCCAAGGCTTAACAGAGACCAGAATCCATTCGTTGCGATCCAATTGATAAGAGGACACCAGGCTGTCTACGCCTTCGAACTTTACCCTGGAGCTGTTGTAGTTGCTCGTCTGCTGCGGCAGCGAATCAGTCTGTTCATTAATATTGCGGCCATCGAATTCGCTCTTGCTGTCTAGCATGATGAGCCCTGATTTATTAACGATCAAATATCTGGTCTCGGCGGCATCCGCCTGCGGATTCTGAAACGCTTTGAGCATCGCCGAAACTTCTTCCGTTTTGTACTGCGTAATCATAACGCCTAGATCATTGAACGTCTCGATATCCTTCACCACGCGCATCTGCGTGAACAGAGGCGGATCAACGCCTGTCAGCTCCCTCTGCTCATACGGGCCAATCCAAAGCGGTCGCCCCCCAAGTTTTAATACCTGATCATACGTCGAATGGGCTTTCAGCATATCGAAGGAAATCGGCTTGAACGTTGTTGGATCGTTGCGATAGGAGCGAAACATCGTACCGTCCTTCGCATAGAGAACTACGAAGCTAACGGCTGGATGCTGAAACAGGATTCTTTTCATTTCTTTCTCGGCTTGGTTAATCGCAATGAGCGTACTGGCGTCATTCGATGTGTAAGTGCTGTATTTCAGCGTATCCTGAACCTCGGAGCTCGTAAGATTGCCATCAGATAGCTGATCCAGCTCGCGGAAGAAATAGCGGATGTTCCCGCCAACCGCCCTGAGCGAAATTTCCGTTTGCTCGCTATATTTTTTCTCAAGCAGCGTCTCTGAATTAAGGAAGGAGAAGATGCCGAGGCCAATCATCGGGATCACGATCAGGCATATGAAAGCAAGCATCAATTTCGGTCTCAGGTTCATCTGGCAGGCTCCTTCTTGTTTACCCCTTCACGCTTCCCGCCGTCATGCCTTCAATAATCTGCCGCTGTAAAAACACGTACACGGCAAGCACGGGTATAATGCTGATAATGACCGCAGCCGACAGCGACGCAAAGTTCGTGCGATAGCCGTCATTGAAGGTAGCCATGCCGGTTGGAAGCGTTTTGAGCGATTCGGACGTAATAAACAGCTGCGATAATATATATTCGTTCCAATTGGATATGAAGTTCAGAATGAAGACGGTAACGAGTGCGGGCAGCGAAATCGGAATGATTACCTTGAAGAACAGGCCTACTGCACCCAAGCCATCCACAATGCCCGCTTCCTCCAGCTCATTCGGGATCGAGAGCATAAAGGCATAAATGATAAACACGGTTATAGGCAATGCATATGTGCAGTATACCAAAATTAATGACCAATGCGTATCGTATAAAGGCTGTCCGAATACTTTAATGCCTTGTACCAAACGGTACAAAGGGATAAATAGCGCGCCTGGCGGCACGATCAGGCCAAGCAATATGAACTGATAAATCGCTTTATTCGATTTTTTGTATTTCATGCGAGCGATCGCAAAGGAAGTCATCGCCGCGAACAGCAGCGTAAGCACGCATGCAATGACCGTTACGAACGTACTATTCCATGCATATTTGCCGATATTCGCCGTTTGCCATGCAGCAGCGTAATTATCAAAGTTAAAGCTTGTAGGCAGCGACCATGTATTGACCGTTATTTCGCGGTTCGTTTTGAACGAAGACATGAACAGCCATAGCAGCGGGAAGAGCAACACGATCACGTAACCGAACAGAAAGGTATGCATCCACCACTGCGAATTCCGTGTTTTTCCCATTAGTATTGCACCTCTTCGCTTTTCGTGATGCGCTGCAGAATGCCGGTCAACACCAAAATAATAAGGAACATCGCAACTCCAATCGCGCTTCCATAACCAAGCTCCAGCGAGCGGAAGCCTACTTTAAGCATATAGGTCGACATGACCTCCGTAGATTGGAATGGCCCGCCATTCGTCATGATTTGCACGATATCGAGCACCTTCATCGTTCCCGAAACCGTGAGCAGCAGCATGACGAACAGGATCGGCCTAACGAGCGGCAGCGTTATGGACCATGTTTCCTGCCAGCCGTTTACCCCGTCCAGCTTGGATGCTTCGACAATCTCTTTCGGAATGTTTAGAATTGCTGCCAAACAAAGCACAATGAAGAAGCCGATATTTTGCCAGGCATTGGCGATCAAGATCGAAAGCATCGCAAGCTTCGGATCAGACAACCATTCACGGGCCCAATCATCCGGCGCAACGAGGCGAATAAATTGATTGATCATACCTGAATCATAGTTGTAGAGCACGCCGAACAAAATCGCAACCGTTGCCGTCGATATGACGACCGGTACGAACACGGCCGATTTGTAAAAGTCACGCATCCGTCTAACTTTACTAATAACGATAGAAATCAGAAAGACGAGCGGAATGTTCACGATTAAGGAAAACGCCATGAAATAAAAGTTGTTGACCAGTGCTTTTCTAAAAACCGCATCCTGCCAAAGTCTCGTGAAATTATCGAAGCCGATAAACACTTTTTCGGTAATGCCATCCCAGCGAAAGAAACCGTAGAAGAAGGATACGATAACAGGGTATACGAAAAACAAGGCGTATAATGCAAGCGTCGGAATAATGAACGCCACGTAAGTAATCGGATTTCTGAGTGCTCTGTTCATAATGTCCTCCTTTTACCCTGGCGTGAAAAGAGAGTGTCCTCCTGGAAGGAAGGACACCCTCTCGCCCGTCACAGGATCGATTGTAATGTCTCGCGATTACTTCGCTGCGTTAGCTTTGTCTTGCGACGCTTGAATTTTTGCCGCTACTTTCTCTGGCGTGCTCACTTTGCCGATAAGCTCCTGAATGCCAACGTTCACATCCGCGCCTACTGCCGGCTGAACGATTGCATCATAAGCCTTCCATGAAGTCGAAGCATCTGCCATGACCGTCAAAATTTCAGTTGTAAGCGGATCAACGCCGGACAAATCGCTAAGCTTCATGGAAGGCAGCAATTTATCTTCAACCAGCGTGCGTTTTTGAACTTCTTCCGTGAAGAAGTTCGCGATGAACTTCTTAGCCGCCGCAACTTGATCCTCGTTCAAATTGGCAGAGAAGCCGAATCCATTCGAATACGATGCGTTAATGGACGTTTGGTCGCCTGCTCCGCCATCGATGGACGGGAATGCGAAGTAGCCGATTTGTCCTTTAAGCTCGCCTGCCTCGTCACCGGAGAACCGGTTAGCGTCCCAAGTACCCGTAAATACCATTGCCGCTTTGCCAGAAAGCAATTGCGCGCCTTGGTCAGCATAGGCAAGGCCTAGAGCGCCTTTCGTGAAGTAATCCTTATTCACAAGCTCTGCGTAGGAAGCAAAACCTTTGACGAAGTTTTCATCCGTCCATTTCGCTTCGCCGGATACGACTTTGCTGAAGGCGTCAATGCCTACGTTGCGTTCCATCACCGTGTTCCAAAGCATGCCGTTTACCCAGCCGTCTTTGGCCGCAAGTCCGAACGGCGTGTAGCCTGCTGCTTTAATTTTCTCGGACACTTCAAGCAATTGCGCCCAAGTGGTCGGAATTTCCAAACCAAGCTCGGAGAAGATTTTTTTGTTGTAGAAAATCGCTTCGCTATAGCCGCCGAAAGGCAGGCCGTACACTTTGCCATCTACCGTGAACTCATCCAAGCTTGCGAATTTGTCTTTAAGACCAAGCTCATCAATGATTGGAGTCAGGTCGAGCATGCGATTTGCTTTCACATAGAGGTTAAGGTCTGCACCGCCGAATACTTCAAATATATCGGGAGGGTTGCCGGCAGCCATTTCAGCCTTCAGCTTCTGATCGCGGTTAACGATCTCGTCGATGCCTTCAAGCTTGAAGGTCAAGCCTTTGTTTTCATCCTGCGTTTTGGCTACGACATCCTCAAGAATTTTCAAACGGGTCTTGCTCGTTTCTTTAATTTGCGTATGTCGGAGCGACAACGTTACGTCCTTAGCTTCTACTGGCGGATCAGTCGCTTCGGCCGGCGTATTCGTGCTGTTATTAGTACCCGTGTTTGTGTTCGTCTCTGCATTTCCGTTAGAGCCGCATGCCGATGCAACCAACATGATCGAAACCAATAAAGTCGCAATTACTGTAGATCTTTTTCTCATTCGGAAGACCTCCTCGTTTATGGTCGTACTTGTTTGCCTCGCACCTTTATTATAGTCGGGTCTGCTCCTAGGGCAGGAGGTCCAAAAAACGATAAGTTAGGGATACAATTCTCTTATTTTTCGCAAGAGGGATAAAAATGAATAGCCTGCCGGGTTATTATTCCCGACAGGCTATGTCAATGTTCATTGTATTTTAGTAACGCATATCCTTCGTAATGCCCTTGATAACCTCATAGAACTGCTGCCATTCGAGATTTGCTCCCTCATGGCTTCGGTCCTCAGCAGGCAATTGCTCAATATCTTGTGAGGTTTGCTCAGCTTGATTGGCTTTTTGGGTGTCAAGCTGCAGCTTCTCCTGCTTTGCCCGCAAGCTTCCTTCAATCATTTAGATCCCTCATCCCTTTAACCAGCCTTTCCGAAGCGCAAACAGCTCTCGCAGATCCTCGGTTGTCATTTCAGTAATCCATTGCTCCGACTGGCCGACAACTTGATCGTTAAGCGATTGCTTCCGATCGATCATCTCGTCAATCTTCTCTTCCAGCGTGCCGAGAGTAATAAACTTGTGCACCTGAACCTGCTTCGTCTGCCCGATGCGGAACGCACGGTCGGTCGCTTGATTCTCTACAGCGGGATTCCACCAACGATCGAAATGGAATACATGGTTCGCTGCAGTAAGATTCAGGCCCGTTCCCCCTGCTTTCAGCGAAAGGACAAAAGCGCAGCAAGGCTCATCTGCATTCTGGAACTGGTCAATCATCTGGTCACGTTTTACCTTTGGCACACCGCCATGCAAATACGGAACAGGCAGGCCGAGCTTCTCCTCCAGCATTTGCTTAAGCTGATGCCCCATATCGATGTACTGCGTGAAAATAAGGCAGCGTTCACCCTCTGCTGCAATTTCCTCGCACATCTCAAGCAGCCTAGCCACTTTATTGGAGCGCTCGATTTCCCACGCAGTGGGTTTCTCTTCGCTGCTAAGCAAGGAAGGATGGTCGCAAAGCTGCTTAAGCTTCGTTAATGCCGCTAGAATAAGACCTCTACGCTGCATCGGGCCCAGCTTATCGAGATTTTCGAGCAGGTCTGCAACCAAATTCTCGTAAAGGACGCCTTGCTCGGCTGTCAATGTCATATAGGTTTTGAATTCATTCTTATCAGGCAGCGAGAGCTGGATATTCGGATCCTTTTTCACGCGGCGCAGCATAAAAGGCTTCACCCAGCGCTGAAGGCCGGCAATCATTTTTTCGTCCCGCGTTTTCTCGATCGGCGCAACGACTTCCTTCCGGAATTCGTTCATATTGCCTAAATAACCTGGATTAATGAAATCATAGATCGACCAAAGCTCCGTCAGCCTATTCTCCATCGGCGTTCCGGTTAATGCGATGCGATGCTGGGCAGGCAAACGCCTGATAGCCGTTGACTGCTTCGTATAAACGTTTTTAATGTTTTGCGCTTCATCCAAGCATAATGCATCCCAATCGACCAGACTCAAGTCCTCTTCATCCAGCTGTGCAAGCGAGTAAGAGGTTATGACCAGATCTGCTTCAGAAACGGAGTCACGGAAATGCTCACCCTTCTCCCGCTTGTTGCCATAGTGAAGCATGACGCGAAGCGACGGTGCAAATTTCTCAAGCTCCTTCTCCCAGTTTCCGATGACCGATGTCGGGCAAATCAGCAGGGAAGGTCCGTTCGACTGGAGCTTACGCTCCTTTATATATACGAGATAAGCCATAAATTGAATGGTTTTCCCGAGTCCCATATCATCTGCAAGCACGCCGCCAAGTCCGAATTTTCTTAGAAAAAGAAGCCAAGAGACACCTTGCTGCTGATACGGGCGAAGCTCGCCTAAAAAAGAAGGCGGAATCTCAGCAGACGGTATTTCCGAGATTTGCTGCAGCTGCGTGAGCCATGAGGTCATATGCTCATTCAGCTCGACCTCCGCTTCCAGTTCCGATTCCAGCTCCCCGCTGTCATCCAGCGGGATGCCGCCTCTTAGATGCATCTCAAGCACGTCACGGAACGACAAGCCTTTGCGTTTTCCCATTCGTTTCAACCACTGCTTGATCTGCGTGACATCCTGCGGATCCAAATGAACCCATTCTCCGCCTATATGGAAGAGCCGGCGGTTCTGCTCAGCAAGCTGCATAAACTCCGCTTCAGACAAATTGACATCGCCAAGCGCCAGCTTCCAATCAAACTGTACAATTTGGTCAAGACCGAACATAGGCTGCGATGCTGAGCCTACCGAGGATTTCATCTTCGCTTTCAGCCTCAGCTTGCGCGTACGTACCGCTTCCCACCAGCTAGGCAGAAGTACTGGGCAGCCAGCTTCCAACAGCTGCACGCTCGCATGCTCCAGGAAATTCCACGCCTCGTTGTCGGACAATCTATCCTTCAGCTCGTTTTCATTCCCGATAGACTTCAGCTCAGGAAGAGCATTTATCCATTTCAGCTGTTCTTTAGCAAGCTTGCCCTCCAGATGCGGCAGCCAATCGGTCTGAATTTCACGTTCATCCTCTGTATCCGACTCCCAGCTGCCATCCCTCTCATTGAACCGAATAGGAAGCCAAGGGCCCCCGTCCCTATCTTGCAATGCCGGGCGCAGCCGCCAAACCGCTGACTCCACAGGCTCGACAAGCTGCAGCGCGATCCGAAACGGAAGCACATCCTTCCGAAGTCCGATCGCGATGAGCCAATCTTCCTCATCCGCAGCTTTCCGTCTCAGAACAGCTTCGCCCGAGGCTGAGCTGATCGCCTTCCAAGCACTCATCGCCTGCTCGTTTTCTTCTATCATTTGTTCAACGGCTCCGCTAATCCAATGCTCGACGCCGATATCGCCATTCCGATGGGCAGCTTGCATATTATTGATCCATTGTAGGGAGAACGCTTGCTCTTTCTCCGGAATTGACATCCGCCATGCTCGTTTCTCGTCGTTCCAGCGTTCCCAATCCGGCGCAAACCAGCCGTTCAGCAGCGCTGTTCTTATTTGTTCAGCCATTTGCATCAAAACGCCTAAACGATCCGTCCAATCCACCTGAAGCAGCCTGACATGTTGAGGCGAAGACAAGTAGTCCATGGCGAGCAGTGGAGGAACCTTCAACAGCTTCCGTTCGCCAACGCTGATTTCCTCGACATCTGCCCCGTACCACGAAGCCTTATGCCATGCGAACAATAGCGTTCGCAGCTTCCCGTCTGCCGCATCCTTTCGGTCAACAGCGCTTAATAAAACGGAGGCGCCGCTCTCATCCTCGTTCCAAAATCCGTCTACCGTCAATTTGCGTGCGCCAATATATGTTTTCATGTAACAATTTTCCCTTTCCACAACTCTTCTTGGAACGCTCTAAGCCGCTGATGCTTGTGTACAAGCCCGCCAATATACTGCTCCCACCGCGCTGCATCCTTATCGGCTTTGTAGAGCTTTTCAAGCTTCTTGAGCTGTTTAACGGCTACCCGGTAGCCCTGGCGGTTGCGCGTTTGAATCGATGCCTCTACGGACTGGTGATACAGCGGCATTAACGCACGCGGCGCAAGCTTGGCAATTTCCCTTAGCGCATGCGCGCCAACGTCCTCAGGGCGCGAGCCTACCAGCATTTGCAAATCCGCCCACTCCTCATACCGCTTCTGATCCAGCCAATGATCCGACAATTCAGAATAGGAATGGGGCAGCAGCTGCGTCATATACTCGGACCAGATCGGCATATCCGGACGATCAAGATCCGCTCTGCGGCATAAGGTTACGAAAGGCCCCACTGACCTTCCGTTTTTGCCTTTGTTCACACGTTCGAAGAGAAAGCTCATCCAATCCGCTACAAGCTCCCAACGCCCCTCTTCCATACGCTGTGCCGCGCAAGGATACATCACTTTCTGTGAACGCTCAAAGGCTGTTAATGAGAAATGCTCGATTGCCTCTTTGTCCTGCCTATCCAAAAAGTACATAATTCCAATCGCGGTGTGCAAAAATGCTTTGTTCACACTCTCCGGGGCTTCCCCCCTCGACTGCTGCACCATCGCCGAAAGTTCTCCTTCAAACCAGCTTCGGTTTTCAGCAAGCTTCTCGCAAAAAGCCAAATACATGTATTCCCAATCAAAAAGCTGCCGTTCCGTGCTGGATGCCCATAGCTTGACGTGAGCAATCAAAGCATCCGCCCAATCCTCTTCCCGCGGCTCCATCTCAGCTGGCGTCAGCTCCGAAACTAACGTATATAAATGTTCAACCCAAGGCTCCGCCATACGGATGAATGACATTTCATGATAATATCTGCTGAACGAATCAACGGTATTGATCGCTCTTTCAGCTTGCTCAAGAACAAAAATAATCGCGGTCGACCAGTGCAGACGCTGCATCCGTTTCTCCCAATCCTTGGAAAGCCCCTTCAGCGAGGAGAGCAAAGGCTGAAGCGCATGAAGCGAATGCCTGCATTTGCGCCACGTCTCGCCATGGGTTGCCTCCATCCAAGCAAACCATTCCTGAGCCGTTGCCGATTCGCCTGGATCTCTCACAATGACAGGTACCGCCTCTGGCTGAGGAGCTTCCTGCACGGTCGGCTTATTCTTGACAAACGTGCTTGCGGACGAAAGTCCGAGCAAGCGGAAATAAGAGCGTTCGGCAAGCGTATGTCCGCCCTCCTGCTGACTGCAATATTGAAAATAAACGGCTGCCATGTGCTTGCAAAATCCAGAATATGGACAGGTGCAAGAGCTATACCTCAAATTGCCGGCATCCAGAATAACGGCATACAAATCCGAACCCTTTACTACGCCGTAGAGATGGTCCTGGCTTCCTTCATTGGCGCTGTTCACTTTGCCTTCCATATAGTACTGCCAGCCCCGTTTCATAATCGTGGTCTCGACATGTACGTTAAGCTGTTGTTCCATCAGCGCGTGCAGCTTTTCATTGAGGTGCATTACAGACATTCACCCGCTTCCTTTCCGTTCACTTGCATTCTTACTATTATACCAAGCGAGAACCGCTGGTGCCATCATTTGGAGGCAAAACCACAATAACGATTAAAATAATAAAACGTATATAGATAAAAAAGCCTGACTGCAGTTGTTATCCCGCGGTCAGGCGATTAAATCCTATAGTGGCATCTTCACCACAAATGTCAATTTGCCCGCCGGCTCGGCGGTAACATATACGTCGCCTCTGTATTGCTTAGCGATTGATTTCACAATAGAGAGCCCCAAGCCTTGATGATCCTGCTGCTTTGTGGAATAACCCGCTTCGAATATCGGCATGGCAACTGCTTCCGCCGCATTCTCGCAAATATTCGTGATTGTAAATTCCAGAGCAGCCGCAGTCTGCTTGCCTACGAGCGTTACGTGACGACGATCCTCGGCGTATTTCAGCACCTCATCAAATGCATTATCGATTAAGTTGCCAAGCATGCGGTTCACATCGAGCGTTCTAATGCCCATTTCCTGCATATTGAGACCTGTAAAGGAGCAACTGAATTGAATTTTATGGATTTCAGCCTGTGAAATTTTGGAGCGCACGAGCGCGGCAATTGCCGGGTTTCCGATATTAATAATATCATTCATGAGCCGAATATCGCCGGTCAGCTCCTTCGTGTAGGCTACAAGCTCTTGCGATTTG
Organism: Paenibacillus sp. 2TAB23; assembly: GCF_052115165.1. Taxonomy (NCBI): domain Bacteria; kingdom Bacillati; phylum Bacillota; class Bacilli; order Caryophanales; family Paenibacillaceae; genus Paenibacillus; species Paenibacillus sp. 2TAB23. The sequence goes on along the minus strand of NZ_JBFRGD010000014.1, from coordinate 171,744 downwards.
TTCAGCTCTGCCAAGGAATGAATCGTCTGCACATGATTCAAGAAATCATGACGCTGCGCACGAATCGAATAAAACATTTGGTTAATCTCTTCGACGTAGGTTTCTTGCGTCACGCGGACAACCTTTTCCTTTGACTGTCTGTAATAACGCATAACGACTACGGCAATAAGCAAGCTAAATCCGGTTACGATCAGAATAATAATGCCTAAATTCAAAAACTGTGAATCCAGCTTATCTTGAATAACATGATAATCAGACGAAAGCATCAGAACGTAGCTATTCATCGGCTGGCCATCTCGGTCTGTAATGTTAATGCCGCTTTCGTTCGCAAAGGTCGGGATATACATTTTATAAATTTCTTGCCCGTTTATATTTTCTCGGAGCGTGACCGTTTTTTTGGAGAAATAGGCTTTACGCACCAGCTCCGTATCTTTCGCTGACTTAATGGTATAAGAACCGTAGAAGATTGGCTCCTGCACTTTGTGACCTTGCACATGCCCCTCCGTATTGATCGTTTCTTTGCCGTCAGGAAACGTCTCCGGATTTACAAATGCAATTTCCTTCAAGGAATCACTGCTTTGCAGCGAGTTCTCGATCATCCGATGAACGCCTGTCGCGCTCTCGTATTGCTCCTGCCGCTCGTAATTCACATAGGGATCAATCATATAATTGGTTGCCCCGTCGAAGTAATAGCCCCACTTGTTAATTTGGTCTACATTTGTGGCCGAGACCTCGAATGGCCCGCTCCAAAAGTTCGGCAGCGATTGCCCAAGCCAGTCCACTGAGGCGTTCTTGTCATCAAAGAGCTGATTGAACACTTCGTACCAAGGCTTCCATGTCTTTGTGCTCTTATTCTCTTGATTGGGATTCGTCGATTTATATAACACGATGTCATCCGGCAGCTTCTTGAGAAGTGTAATATGGCTAAGTCCCAGCTTGTCGCGAAGCTCTGCCAATTGCTCCGTCGTGACCTTCTCAACGTCAGGATCAAGCGCATATTGAATGGCAATCGATGCTGCGCGAAGCTCGCGTCCGATTTGATTCTGGAACTGCTCCGACCCTTCCCTTGATTGCTCCAGCGAAATTTGCAGCCGCTTGGCGGCTGTGACAAGCTCCTCGTTAAACGATTCTTCCAATGTCCTTTTGGTTAAAAAATAATAGGCCGTGTTATTCAGTAATACCAAAACGACTATAACACTTATGGCCACAAGCCAAATGTTGCGTTGCATCTCATGCATCTTGCCCTTCTATCTATTATAGCTTTCATTATGTAACATCCACATCCAAACGACAATATGCTGCCCGCTAACAAATGATTACAAATATTCACAAGAGAAGTCGATTAGGAACCAATCAGCCAAAACGTTTTCTGAACCATAGACGTACTGCCCACTGGCGTTCCTGGCGTTTCTTGTATTTGGGCAGCATGCGATACACACGAAGCCCCTCTTCGGCTACGCGTCTCACGTCTTCGGTATTTCCGTGCAAGCTCATGCTTGGAGTATACATCGTTCGGGGATTGGTCTATTTGCTGTCTTAATTTCCTAATTCTCGATAATCTTTTTAAAGGTTTGAGGATACTTGGCGGTATTCCAATAAAACACAGGTCGAGTAGATAAAGCAGGAGGAGCATAACGATAATGGCAATAAACGGGTTGCCGAGCAACCAAAACAAAAATACAAAAAGACCCAATTTAAACATCTTATCCTCCTGTGCATTTGTACAAATCGGCAGGTCACTTCGTTCTGGAATAAAATTAATGTTGAAATATGGTTCTATTATACCATAATCCTACCTTTTATTGATCAATTCTTGCAATTCCTTTCACTCGCCCTACGATGAATAATGTTAAGCCTCGCAAGACAAAATACGTGGAAGGATTCCAATAAAAGTAAATGCGGAGGATGAAACAGAATGTCGACCAATGAATCAAATGAACAGACACTTACCGATCGGCAAGGCCATCCCATCTCGGACAATCAGAATATCAGAACGATTGGCAGCCGCGGACCCTCAACCTTAGAGAACTATCATTTCATTGAGAAAATATCGCATTTCGACCGTGAACGCGTTCCAGAGCGTGTCGTTCATGGGCGAGGGGCTGGCGCACACGGATATTTTGAAGCATACGGAAAGCTCGGCGAGGAACCTATTGCTGCTTATACGAGAGCGAAGCTGTTCCAAGAACCCGGGAAGCGTACTCCCGTATTCGTGCGCTTCTCGAGCGTCATTCATGGCGGGCACTCTCCCGAAACGCTTCGTGATCCGCGCGGCTTCGCTACCAAATTTTATACAGAGGACGGCAACTGGGATTTGGTAGGCAACAACCTCAAAATCTTTTTCATTCGCGATGCTATGAAATTTCCAGATATGGTTCATGCATTCAAACCCGATCCCGTTACTAATGTGCAAAGCATGGAGCGTTTTTTCGATTTTGTCTCGCAATCGCCTGAAGCGACGCATATGATTACGTTCCTGTTCTCCCCATGGGGAATTCCTGCAAATTACAGACAGATGCAAGGCTCAGGCGTCAATACATACAAATGGGTTAATGCCGAAGGCAAAGCGGTGCTTGTCAAATACCATTGGGAGCCGCTGCAGGGAATCAAAAACCTGAAGCAAAGCGAGGCGGAGCAGCTTCAAGGAAAAAACTTCAACCATGCGACGCAAGATTTATATGAGGCCATTGAACGCGGCGATTATCCTGCATGGGAGCTTCAAGTACAATGGATGAGCGATGACGAGCATGACGAGCTCGACTTCGATCCACTCGATGATACGAAGCTATGGGATCCAGAGCAGTTCCCCATGCTGCCCGTTGGCAAAATGGTGTTAAACAAAAATCCGGAAAACTACTTTGCAGAAGTAGAGCAGGCAGCCTTCGGAACGGGAGTCTTGGTAGACGGGCTTGATTTCTCCGATGATAAAATGCTGCAGGGCCGTACGTTCTCGTACTCGGATACGCAGCGTCACCGCGTCGGAACAAACTATCTTCAACTGCCGATTAACGCGCCCAAAACGAAAGTGGCTACCAATCAACGGGACGGCCAAATGACTTTCTCCATTGATATCGCACCAGGACAAAATCCCCATGTCAATTATGAACCATCTACGATGGGCGGTCTTAAAGAAGCCGAGCGCTCAGGTGAGCCGCATGAACCCTACTACTCGGCGAAGCTGCTCAAAGCGCCTATTGACCGTCCTAACAATTTCCAGCAAGCGGGCGAAACCTATCGCAAATTCGAGCAATGGGAACGCGACGAGCTTATTGAGAATTTAGTCGATGCACTCAAGGGCTGCAGCACCGTCATTCGCGAGCAAATGGTAAAGCATTTCACGGAAGCCGACAAAGACTATGGAAATCGGGTTTCAGAGGGACTTGCTCATGCCGAACAGCAATTGAAAAACAGCGGGCATGTAGGCACGAATCCGGCAAACGAAGGCATGGAGCTGGCAAGCGAGCTTGGTCATTCGACGGACGGCTATTAAAATACGGAAGAGGCCTGGATATTAATCCCGGCCTCTTCGCAATGACAGCCGATATTATTCGGCGGAAGGCTGTTCTTCTACTTTTACCCAAGGGCTTTGCTTGTCCGCGCGCTCGAATGCCGATCCGTATTCTGCTCTAAACAGCGTTCGCAAGGATGAATCACGTTCACAAAGATCATATATATTCAGAATGATTACATGATCAGGATCATTTGTGTATTCTGGCGTTTCATTGCCGTAAAACAATCTCCAGCCGCTGTCTTCCGCATGATCAGGCTGCTCGCGATAGAGGTAGCGAAAGGTCCACGCTTCATCGATGCACATTTTTGATACTAACGCCATGTCCTCGCCGATTGCCAGCCAGTCGGGATCGTTTTCCTTCAGTATAATTCTTGCGATATGTCTGGGCTCGAATGTAATGGTATCGCCTGCATGAAGCGATTCGATGTACAAAGGCTCATTCGTCAGCACGCCCGTGTACGTTCCAGTAGATTCATTCATACTGGTTATTTCCACCCACATTCTCTCCGCACGCGGCTCTTCGCCTTCCGGTTGACCCATTACAAAATGCAACCCTACTAAATCCCCCTCACGCTGATTAATCCTAGCTTCTACAGCAGGGATAATAAAAGTATCCGGATAGGTTAGGCTCGTCTGCACAACATCTACTAAAGTCCATCCCATTGCTCATTTCCTCCTTAACACGTTTGCCGTTCCAGATTGCACTTGAACGAAGTGAAAATTTCTTATGCCACTATCTTTATTTTAGCTCACTCCGGCACTGGATGCCATTCCCGCCCTATCCTCTCCTTTTCCTGATACAAAATGACAGCTATCAACACAACTACCAGGACAACTACCAGGAATGAAATCAATAGACCCACCGCAATAAAATTTTCAATTGTTGAAGTGCAGTTTCCGTGACGTTCACTTTATTCAAATAATAAAAACCGTTCACTCTCTTGATCCACACCTAAAAACCGTTCATTCTCTGCAAATAGTATAATTTTGTTAAATAATGTTTACCAATTAATTCAGGCATGATATACTCATCCTGAAACAAATGGAAACGTTTACAAATCATACGAAAAGGAGGCTCTTTATTCATCCCTAAATATGTACGCGGATACCGAGATACAGAGAGTGGACCAACTGAATTCCGATATTGGAGGATCTGTCATGTTCAAAACGATGTACGGGAAAGGTATCTTATTCGTCATTATTTTTTCACTTCTGCTTAGCGGCAATGTTTTTGTTCCCCCAACAAAGGCTCTCGCCGCAACAAACCTTGCATTAGGAAAAAGCGTTACCGCTTCCAGCACAGAATCTTCGAGTTATCCAGCAAGCTATGCCGTTGATGGCAATCCAAGCACAAGATGGTCCTCTTCTTATACTGATCAGCAAAACTTTATCATTGACCTCGGTTCCGTACAGTCGGTGTCAAGCGTTGTCCTCAAATGGGAGGCCGCTTATGCTTCACAATTCCAAATTCAAACCTCGCTCGACAATGCAAGCTGGACGACCGTTTATTCCAATTACAACGGATCTGGCGGTACGAACACCATTAATTTCACTTCTACGAATGCGCGTTATGTGAAGCTGTATGCTTTTCAAAGAGCGACCGCTTATGGGTATTCCTTATATGAAATCGAAGTCTATGGCAATCCTTCAAACCTCGCTTTAGGCAAGTCAGTGACTGCTTCTTCGGTGGAATCTGCCAGCTACGCTGCAGCCAATGCCGTTGATGGCAACTCGGCAACAAGATGGTCATCCGCTGTAGTGGATCAACAAAACTTCGTTGTTGATTTAGGCACTGCACAGACCGTATCGAGCGTAATTCTAAAATGGGAGTCCGCTTACGCATCGCAATACCAAATTCAAACCTCAACCGACAATGCGAGCTGGACGACCGTCTATGCTAACTACAGCGCTACCGGCGGCACCAATACGATTACATTCCCCGCCACAAATGCGCGATATATCAAGCTTTACGCTTTCCAAAGAGCTACGGCTTACGGCTACTCCCTTTACGAGTTCGAGGTCTATGGAAGCGGAACTCCTGCTTCGAGCATAGGCGTGCTCGATTACATCAATAGTATCAGCGGCAGCAAAACGGTCATCGGTATTCATAACCGGGAGCCAAATGCGACGCCTGCTGTGCAAACCAATGCCGTTACGAACATAACAGGCCGTTATCCAGGGCTATGGAGCGGAGACTTTTTGTTCAGCTCAAGCGATATTAGCAATCGATGGACCATGATCTATGAAGCGAAGAAGCAGTGGGATAACGGGGCGATCGTCAATATTATGATGCATGTTACGCCGCCTACACAAAGTGATTCCGGCAATTGGAACGGCGGCGTCGTAAGCTCGCTCTCCAATGCGCAGTGGACGGACCTCATTACAAACGGCGGAGCGCTTAATCAAGCGTGGAAGGCAAGGCTCGATAACTATGCGCAATATTTGCAATACCTGGAAGACCAGAATGTAACCGTATTGTTCCGACCCTTCCATGAGATGAATCAAGGCATATTCTGGTGGGCTGGTCGGCCAGGAGCGAACGGAACTGCTGCTCTCTACCGTTTGACTCACGACTACTTGGAGAATACGAAAGGCTTATCCAATTTGGTGTGGGTATGGGATATGCAGGATCTTGATTTGAACTGGAGCGTTTATAATCCTGGCAGCAGCTACTGGGATATATTCGCCTTGGATGTATACAACCCAGATGGATTTACGACAGCCAAATACAATGCTGCACTTGCTGTGGCCGGCAATAAACCTATTGCGATCGGGGAATGCGATAAATTGCCAACCGCCAGCCAGCTCTTGGCTCAGCCAAGATGGACCTTTGTGATGAGCTGGGCGGAGCTCACATTCAGCTCCAATACGAATGCCCAGATACAGGCACTCTATGGGGCGTCCAATGTAATCACGCGGGATGAGCTGCCTGATCTCCATTAAAAAGCGTAAACGGCTGTCGCCTTCTTCTGTGGCAAAAACAGTCGTTTTGCGGTGATAAATAAGCACATTTATATGTGAAAACATATAAAATCTTATATATTAAAAAACAGGACTGCTCACATCGAAGCAGTCCTGCATTTTTCCCGTACGCCATGCCCACTCCGTCTTTAGATCAATATCTCCATCCGCAGCTTGCCTTCTTCAAGGCGGCAATTCAATTCACCCTCATATTTGTCAACGGTTCTTCGTACTATAGACAGGCCGTTGCCATGAGTCCCATTCACCTGCTGCTTTGTCGTATATCCGGATTGAAACAAGCTTCCCAGCTCGATCTCCGAAAGCTCCGTTGGATTAGCAATCACAAACAAATATTTGTTATTGTGCATATGGCAGCTGACTTGAATATCCCGTGGCAGCACGCCTTCATAGACCGCTGTCGCGTCAATCGCATTGTCCAGCAAATTCGAAAAGAGCTTCACCATGTCCATTGGCGCTATGCGATCAAACCCATCGAACTCCGTATCGAAGCTCATCTGAATGTTGTTAGAATGGGCAAGCTCCCACTTGCTCTTAAACAGTACCAGCAGCATTGGGTTTTTAACGCTTAAGGATAGATGCAGCGTTTTTGACTCCTCAGTTAATTGTTTCAAATAGTCATGTGCCTTCTCATACTTGCGAATATCCATCAACCCGTTCAGCACCTGAAAATGGTTCATCAAATCATGTCGGCTCGACTTTATCGTGTCTACAACCTTACCCAGCTCGGATATATACATTTCCTCCGACTCCTGCATATCCTGCTTAAGACGTCCCTTGTACCACTTATTCAGCAAATAAACCCCTGCCAGCAGCAGGATTGCAAATAGAATATCCAAGCCGAACACATACATGTTGTTTTGAATGACCTGCCTGCTAATATTGCCAAGCTCGCTTGCTGATATGTCGATCCCGATTACTCCGAGAACCTTGCCATTATCGTCAAAAAACGGTACACCTACCGATAAATAAGAGCCAGTCATCTTATCATGTATAACCTTTGTATGATAATCAAACCCTCGCTTAGCGAGCTGAACCTGTTCGGCAGGCACCGTACAAGGATAACCAATTGGAAAATCCTTAACACCGACCGGCATTGCGGATACCATAACTTTGGATACGTCGGTGTCATCCAGCATCAAGATGTACACATACAGAGAATTGATTCGTTTCTGATACTCCTCCAAAAACTGTTTCAGCTGTATGTAATGCTCATCATACGTTTTCGTCTGCATAAACTTTCCAAATCTTTCTTTATCCAAATCAGCGGCAATGTCCTCGGCAATCTCCGTGTATTGCTTCGCTAATGTGATCTCGGCCATTTTGCTCGTGGAATGATAGGAAAAATATAATTTAATACCCGTTAACACACTCATTACCACAATCGAAATGATGATAAAATAAATCATTCTTTTTTTAGTAGATAATTGGATTCTCATTTTCGCATTAGTCTCGTTTCCTCTTAGCGTTAAAAGTTAGTTATCGGATTATTCCAATCTAATAATTAGATTATAACAAAAAATAAGACAGCATATCGCTATGCTGTACGATCCTCAAGTTATGTTAGATTTGTAATTCACCAAGTTCCTTTTGCTCGTTATCACGTTCCCACCTAATTCCTATTCGCTTTTTTCCGTATACAGCCCCACTCTAATCTGAAAATAACAAAATGCAAAGGAGCATTTGCCCCTTTGCATTTTGTTATTTTCAGATTAGTACGTACGGTTTTGCAATGCGTCGATTGCTTTTTGACTGAAGAATACACCCTCATCCGACTTGATCCATTTTTACAAATCATTTCCAGATTTGAAATCAAGAATCTTAACGTTATAATTTGCTATATTACGCACTCATTAACATAATCGGCTATGCGTCTATCACCGTGCTTGAACATGATTACCGCCCTATTTTATGATTAACTATAATTTTATCTAAACTAGGGGTTCATGTATTTACACACAAAGGTTTTTTTTCATCCTATTCGGTTCTTTTGTATAGCTAATGATTAAATCTCCACAAAAACAGCCACCCCTTCATAATTACAAGAGGGTGGCTGTTTTCAAATAATTTAATGATTAAGGCAACAGATTAAATAAGCTGTAAATGATTTTGGCAGCCTCTGCTCTCGTAGCATGATCCTTCGGAGCGAAGAAGTCATCACCTTTGCCATTCACGATTCCTGCGCCTTGCATTGCGCTGACGCTTTCTAAGGCGTAAGCTGCAATATCAGATTGATCCGCAAATTGCTGCGTTTCCCCTGCAGCGCTTAGGTCTACCTTTGCAAGCTTCGATGCGCGATAAGCCATAACAGCCATCTCTTCGCGAGTAATTTCATCATTTACACCAAAGCTTCCGTCAGTTTTACCCTTAACAATTCCAAGCTTCTGCGCAAGAGCTACAGCATTATAATACCAAGTTCCTTCCTTTACATCACTGAACGAGCTTACTGTGCTGGAATCAGTGAATTCAAAGGCATTCATCAGCATCGTAATAAACTGCGCTCTAGTCACTTTGCTGCTTGGTGCGAACTTTTCGTTGCCTACACCGTTCACAATCTCGCGAGCTGCCAGCGCTTCAATACTTGTTTGCGCCCATGCCGCATTTGCTAGATCCTTAAATGTAACAGCGTTGTTCACAGCCGTGTATTTACTAAAGTGTTTTGCATCAAATTCTACTTTGCCAGTCTCAGCATTGTACTTCGCATTTTTAATGATTTCGAGTTCGCCGCTTTCGCTGATGTAGTAAACGACAACTTGGTTCGGATTTTCATTAGATTTCAGGTCATAATCCAATGCCACTTTAATCGCTTCTCCACCGAAATCAGAAACATTAACTCCGTTAATGTTGAGTGTGAAATCGTAGACAGGGTTGCTGCCAACAATTGCACTGGCTTCAGCAGACAAGCTGCTGTTATCTACTTTCGAAATCGAAAGCGCTATTTCTGTCGCTGGGTCTAGTCCAGCAGTAAATTGACCTGCTGTAACGGTAAATGTCGCTGCGCCCAGATCAACATTGACGCTTTCAATTCCTTTTGCTTTTGCCTCTTCCAGCTGTCCTGCTGTAAGCGCAATGACAACTTTTTTCGCCGATCCCGCATTTTGAACTTTAATAATTACGGAATTGCTATCCGCTTGTTGAAGTACCTTGTTGAAATCGGAAGTTGCTACCTTAATAGTCAACACACCGTTCGCATCCAGCTTCACAACAGGAAGCGTCAAGACGTTGCCTTCAACTTTGGCTGGAGCCTCAGGGGTAGGCGTCGATACCGGCGGATTGGTAGGTCCAGGATCTACCACATCGGCTTGACCAGAGATTGCAATTGCAACCGTATTCGATACGGAAGGATTACTAACTGATTCTGCTTTAACCGTTACGGTTCCATCTGCCTTAGCTTTCAACATGCCGTTTGCCGAGATTTCAGCAAATGTAGATCCATCTAAGATCGACCAAGTTACTTGTTTGTTAATCGTATTGTTCGGAAGTACTGTAGCAACCAACTGCAATGTACCGCCTTTTGCAGTAATGGCAGTTGCACCGCCTTGTCCGCTCAATACGATCGAATTAACGTCAATGACTCTATTAGTTGAAGGCATTAGCTGCGGTGTAATCGTTGGACCCCAAACTTCCATCAGGTCCGGCCCATCTGCTTGCGGTACAAATTGTACACGGTCTATCGCCAGCTTCCTTGGTTCGGTTTGACCAATTGCATAATGCGTGTGGTAAACCATAAACAATTCAGTACCATCCGGCGATTGAACTAACGAATGGTGTCCTGCTCCAGGTACGAGTGCGTTAGCTTTCATAATCGGGTTGAACTCATACTTTGTCCATGGACCCAGCGGTGTCGGCGCCGTTGCGTAGCCTACTCCGTAATCCGGGCTTTGGAAGTGGTTGCCGGAATAGGTCATGTAATAAGTGCCTTTATGCTTAATGACGAATGGCCCTTCATTAATGCTTGCAACTGGCGGCTTCTGACTATTCTCCCACTCCTGTGTCGGAGCGAAAACAAATTTAATTGTATCTTCCTTGATCGTCTTCATATCGTCATTCATCTCAGCAACCAAGAGATGGTTGTTGTTGTTGAAGCGTACGAAGTACATGTACGTTTTGCCATCGTCATCTGTGAAGATATGCGCATCGATTTCTTTTGGGTCCAGATGAATGGGCTCTTGAACATCCTGTTTAAACGGTCCTAGCGGTGAATCGCTTGTTGCAACAGCTAGATGTTCCTCAACAGCGTAATACATATAGAACATGCCGTCTTTCTCGATAACCTCGGGTGCCCAGAATTGTTTGCTTCCCCATGAATCTTCATTACGAAGAGCGTAACCTACCTCTGTCCAATTTACGAGATCTGTCGATGTATAGACTTTAATGCCCGTTTGCATGTTTGGAGAATTCGCAGTGTCCGTACCATAGAGATAGTAAACTCCCTCATAGAACATGGCATGCGGATCTGCAATGCCCGGCAGTTGATTTAAGTTGCTGTAAGTTGGGCCTGTAATGGTTTCCACGTAGGAGCTAACCTTCACATGATCAAACTGCGCTACCGCATTGAACGTTCTTAAACCGATCAAGCCAGTCGAAGGATGCGATGGCTCAGCCACATCAAACTTCGGATAAGGATTCGTGTTAAGCGGATTGTCGTTAATGTAAACCTGGATGTGGTTTTCGCTCACGATAACTTTAATCGAATACGATTCGTTCACATTGATCGGCAAATTCCTTGTCGCAATTTCACTCCACTTGCCATTCGTGAACATGCCTAGTGTAGCGGATTTCTTCGCTGCATTAATTCCGACATAGTAACCGTCTAATGCATCAGGGCCAGTACTTGGATTAGATGCCCGGAATACGAGGCCAGCCTCTGTTCCGCTAATGATCTTCACATCTGTTTCCAATACGAAGTCAGTGAACTGCTCTGTCTCCAGCATGGCTTTATATCCAGCGCCGCTTGTAACGGTATATGCTCCGTCTTTTACAGACCACACACCGCCATAAGTGGTCCAATCACCAGCATTGCCGCTAGTGAAATCTTCACTGTACAGCACTTCTCCAGGTGCAGCACCGCCAAGAACGGTTACGATGGATTTCGAGCTGAAATCACCATCATTGGATACCGCATGAATAATGACTCTACCTGGCGCTTTCGCTGTAACTACACCTGTATGGCTAACCGTAGCAATGCTGGTATTTGCGGAAGTCCAAGTTACCTCTGAGCCGCTATCGCCTGTATTGCTTAGCTGAACTGACCCTCCAACTTGAAGCGATGCTGTCTCAGGAGTTACTTTAACGCCGCCTGCAATTTTTCTGATTGCAAAGTAATCAAACTTCGCATCAATTGGAGAATCATTAGCTACAATATTACTTGCAAAAAATCCTACTTTAATATTACTTAAAGCAGCTGTAATAGGGCTGGATGCTTGAATCCACTCATAACCATCCCAATAGTAGGTTGTGTAAACATTGCCTACCTTTTTGATCTTAATCGTATGCGTTTCACCGCCTGGGTGTTTGACGATGTTGCCTGCTTTAGCATACTTAGCATTCAGTTCGTACGCTGACTCGAGAACCTTTCCGTCAGCCCATACATGACTTAATTTGACGAAGTTGTTCGCATCCTGCCATACGAGGATACCAGCTTGCTGATGATTTTTCGTAACTGGAGCAGTGAACTTCGCAACCATTTCAAAATCACCGTTTGCCGGCACGTTTCGCAGGAATATGTTGTTCAATGAGTTGTTCGTTTCATAGATGTCTGTTGCTGTTGAACGGATGGTCAAAAATCCACTGTTATTCGTTAAGCTCCAATTGGATTTGAGTTCTTGGAACACTGACCATGCGTTATTTAACGTTGCACTATCAAATTGATCTACTTCATAAAGCGATAGATTCGGTTCTTGTTTCTCCGGCAGAACTTTTACAACGCTTTCCGCCACTATACTGCCATTGGCCGCACTAACGACTTGAACATTCGCCGTTCCAGGCACCAAAGCTGTTACCTTGAACGTAGCGCTTCCTGTTGCAGAATCTGTTCCTACTCGAGTTACAGTCGCTACTGCAGGATTCGATGATTGCACCGTAACCGTTTGATCCGAAACCATAATCGGTTTTAGTGATGATGTTAGTAGCGCAGTTGTTCCGATTGAAATGCTCAAAGCAGGTTTATCCACAGTCAATGATTCTACTGGAAGAATGTTAGCTGCATCAGCCACAATACGATCAAGCACGATATAATCCACCTGTGCAAAATCCGTTTTCTTCGCAAGACGAATCGTGTTCGTGCCTTTGTTCAAATTGACGTCTAATGATGTCGGATTAATATGATTCCAACCAAAGTTTTGGTAGAAAACCGATTGACTTGTTCCACCATTAACCGTCAATTCATGCTCAGCAATCGCAGAGCCAGCAGAGCCATTCTCAGCCATAACGATCAAGCTGTAAGCACCTGCATTTTCAACTTCGACTGTAAATTCCACATAATCGCTGGCAGTATCGAGCTTTCCGACGACTTTTCCGCCAGAGCTGTTCTCTGATGAAACAACTGACGCGTTGCCGTACCGTGTTGCATCTTCAGCTTCATACTTGTAACGGTCAACAGCAGGTGTGCCCGAAGGCTGTTCAACCGGTGCGTTGTACGCTGCAGGAGTTCCGAAGTTTGGTGTTCCATCTGGATTCCAAGTGAATTTCTGCGCTCTCACGCTTCGATTGCCCCAGCTTGCGCCAGATTTCAATGTCGCGTGATAAACAATCCAATCCTCAGATCCATCCGGTGATTTGGTAAAGGAATTATGACCTGGACCAAAGGTTGTGGCCATTTTTGTGAAAAGCGGGCCACTCTTCTTCCAAGAAGCCGGAGTCAAGAAATTGCCATCCGTGTTGGTCAGCATTCCAAGCGTATAATCATCCGTCCAGCTGCCGCTTGCGGAATATACGATGAATACTTTTCCGTCTTTTTTCAAGATTTCCGGACCCTCATTAATGCGAGGAGTTCCATTCAGCTCCCACGACTCAGTCGGTGTAGAAATCAATACTCGTTCACCGCTGATCGTCCATGGATTGCTCATTGGCGCGATGTAGATATTCTGTCTTCCATCGACATCGCCTGGCCAACCAGACCATAGGAAGTACAAGGAATTATTATCAGCTTGCAATACAGCGCCGTCAATTGCCCATTTGTTCGTGGAATCCGTAATTTTTCCTTTGAACGTATATGAGCCCTGTGGATCTTGTGAATTCCCTTCCAGAACATACATACGATGGTTGGCGTTATTACCGTCATCTGCCGCGAAGTAGATGTACCACTTGCCGTTAATATACTGCAATTCCGGAGCCCAAAGCTCTTTCGAATACATCGTGCCTGCAGGCGGTGTATACACCGTCACGCGAGGCGCTGAACCGATGTCTTCTAGTCTTTTGGCCTTAGCTACGACTAATGAAGTATCATTCAATGACTTCACGTAGTAGTAGTAGCCATCCTTGAATACAATTGATGGATCTGCCGACCCTGCACCCGATGAGACAGGTACAATGGGGTTCGTGAAGGTTGTTCCAGCTGTCACAGTTACGATAGCCGTGGCTGTCTTCCCGCCATCAACCGTTGTAGCGATAATTGTTGCTAATCCTGCTGTAATACCTTTCACTACGCCGTCTGCACTAACGACAGCGATTCCAGGCTTGCTGGAGCTCCATGTTACTTGTTGATTCGAAGCATTAACCGGCTCAAAGGAAGCAATCAGCGGCTTAGATTCTCCAACCTTTACCGAAACATCAGCCGGTGTTACCGAAACGGATGAAACCGGAATTTCGGAAAATACCGGAAGCATAACTCGCTTCGTCATGTTGGGCCCGGACCATTTTACGTGCAAGCTGGCATCGCCTGTCGCATGTACATATTCGACAGTTACCGCAAGCTTTTCGCCTCCTGTCAGGTTAATGACACCGCTTACTTCATCTCGAACATTAGATATCTTATCAATAACTTTAGTACCGTCAACCCATACTCTCGCGATGTTATCGCTGTCTGCATAAATCGTATAGTCTCCTGTAGCGGCGGGTTGAATGGTTCCATTCCATCTTACGGAGAAGTTATCTTCACCGATGCCCACTGTTGGATCAGGCGACCCTGTTCCTCTCTCGTTTCCTAGGTCGAAATCAATACGAGGCGTAATAGATTTCTTAACGAGCTGAGAGAAATTGTTATCTTTATAATACTGTACATTAAAGATCGGCAGCTTATCATAAGCATCGCCAACTAGCGCTTTAATGTCATTAACATCCCATGGATGACCGTCTGGGTAGACGATGCCATGGAAAGGAACTGCTGGCTCTTCAGTTAGAGGATTAACATCGCTTCCCCATGGGAAACGAGTATTATCACGGCCGATGCCAAGCTCCCACATGACAAAACCCAAACCTTTGTCACCGAAGTTTTCAACGACACCAGGTACCGTTTGCGTCAAACGATTCATAACCTCATCGGCTAGAACTCCGCTGTTTGGTCCGTATTGATCTGGATGAGTAGGATAATTGGATTCGTAAGGATGGTACGTAATGAAGTCGGAGAAAGGTCCGCCTGAGAACTGGCCGCCAGTAGAAGTGATCGGCTTCGTTGATCCTGTTTCCTTAATCCAAATTCTTGAATCATTCATAATTTGCTTCGTAACGGTATCCATCAAGCCGCTTTCACCGTTGCTTGGCTCGTTGTATACGTTCCACATTACGACTGCATCATTGTTCTCGAATTCTTCTACTACACCTTGGACATAATCTTTAAGCTTCGCTTTGTTAGCTGCATAGTTTTGTTTAACAGCGTCCCCTGGACCTTCCACCCAGCGGCTGTTATGCGCGCCGAATCTTGGTGCAAGCTGATCGCCCCATACCGGGAAGTCATTCCAGCAGTCATCAAAGAATACAAGCTCTACCTTAATATCGTATTTGTCCGCTAATGCTAGGAAATCATTCATATTTGCAATGAAGTTATCCTTATCATTTTCCCACAGTAGATTGTGCATGAACACGCGAACGAAATTAATGCCGTATGTTTTGGCATACGAAAGCTCACGATCGTTAATCTCATGGTCATAATTACGCCACTGCTCAATTTGGTTAACTACATTCGTAGGAACGAATACCGCTCCTTGCACCCATGACCAATCGTAGGTTGGTTGAGTTACTTTACCCGTATCCGTAACTTTGATGTTGTCATAGACTGCATCCACAAGGAATGTTCTTAGTCCGATAGCACCTTCTGTATAAGAACGGTCTACGATACTCACAACGATCTCGCCGTCAATATAAACTTCAATATTTCTGCCTTCTGCTACTACTTTCATCTTGTATACCTTGTTTTGGCTGATTGGATAAGGAATTGATGCTAATCCTGTCCAATTGTTATTAAATTTACCGACCGATACACGCCCATCTATGCCGATGCCAGCATAATAGCCTTTCAGATTGTCAGTACCAATCGTTGGGTTGCTAACTCTGAATAGGACGCCCGCATTCTGGTCGCCAGTAGCATTACTTATAGAAATATCAGTTTCGTAAGTCAGGTTGCTATAGTTGGTTCCATCCGCAACCGCTTTGAAGCCAGCACCATCGAGCACCTTATATTTGCCGTCAGCAGCACTCCAAGAGCCGCCATACGTCGTCCAGCCTTGAGCGTTTCCATCATCAAAATTCTCATCAAATGTCTCTGCTTTGTACGTTAAGCTTGTAATCTTAATATTGTCGTAAGAAACTTTGTTGTTGTCGTTCCAAGCTCTAAGTCCGACTGCGCCTGTTGTATACTCCGTATCTGTAAATTGAACCTCAAATTTGCCGTTTACGAAAATATAGTAAGTCGAGTCCAGCCCTATCACTTTCAATTGATTAACTTGATTAGGATAAACAGCAACCGTGTCTCTCGTAATCTCAGTCCAATTGCCATTGCCGTTATTCGCGGCCGAATTCATTTTACCAACTTCAAGAGATCCGTTCGGAGATATTCCTGCGAAATAGCCGCTCATATTATCCGAGCCATTGCCAGGGTCCGTAACTCTAAATACAAAACCGCTGGTTTGTTGACTGGCAGATGGATTGATATCCGCCTCCATTACAAACTGCTCAGGAGTTACGTCTAGTATCGCTTTGTCGCCTCTAGCATTTTGAACCTCGTACTTGCCGTTTATTACGGACCAAGCACCGGATTGGTTACCTGTGTAAGTAGACCATCCGACCGAATTGCCATCCTCAAAATCATCCGTCAATTCTGCTTCGGTTCTAGCAATCACGTAGAGCGCCTCTACTGTATCTGAGACCATCTCTTCAGCTTTCTCTGCATACGCTTTAATAACTGCCACAGACGTCACAACAATCGGTGAAGAATATATCGCAGAATTGCTGTTCGGCTGACTTCCGTCCGTGGTATACCGAATAATCGCGCCAGGAGTATCCGATGTTAATGAAACCGCTTGCGATTTTGCGTAATTACCGGAGGCAACGCTAAATTCAGGCGCGGATGTCTTATTCTCTGAATACGCTCTAACGGTGATGTTATCAATGGTCGATGTTCCCCACCAAGTACGGAGACCTACCTTTCCGCCACCTGTAATCTGCTTGCCATCATTGTCAACATAGTCAATTACCGGAATGGTCATATCGTTTAAGTACATTTGAATATGATTTCCAACTGCAACGACCTTGACATGTCCTTGATTCCAACGGACTGTTTTAGGCGCCACCAATTCCTTCCATTCATTTCCATTCCCAGTTACTCTACCGAGTGTAACCTTCTTATCTACAGTTAATGCTGCATAATAGCCGGTGTATCCATCAGCAACATTATTTGATAGATTGTTTACTCTGAAGAGCAAGCCAGTTCCGTCTGAGTTTAACCCGCCAATTTTCAAATCAGCTTCGTAAACCAAATCTTGAAAATAAGTGCTGTCTGCTACCGTTTTAGCACCAGGAGCACCTTTAATACTATACTGCTTTGCCGGATTTACCGACCATTCGCCGCGATTTCCAGCATCCATAGACCCATAAGTACTCCAGCCAACGGAATCCCCGTCATTGAAGTCTTCATGGAACACATTCAGCGGCGTATCTACTGTTGACGTAACTTCTGCTGCCGAAATCATAGCTGGCGGCATGAAGGAGAACAACATACTCACGCATAGTATGTACGCCAATGCTTTACGCACTGTTTTTTTCCTGCCTGCTGCTGAGTTTCTCAACGCTTCTTCCTCCTCTAAAAATAATTCGTAGTTACCATACTTAGAAAAACAAATATGGCATAAGCCTGTTCATGACACTCCTTTCGGACTATCCCGTCATGATTATTCATTATAGAGGATAGCTATTAGTCTAGTATTTATAATAAACTGTCTTTTTTTATACTTTTCGGCCTTGCATTGTTGAATATTCTCTGGGTCTTCATAACTTCATCTTCCACAGTTAATAGTCAGCCTCTATTGCAACGCTAGTGACTTCTCAGCTTTCAATAAAAACGTCTATTGGATCGCTTCTATAAAAACAGAACATTACACAAAATAACTGAAAATAATAAATACTTTTTATGGATTTCATAGTATCTTTTATTATGAATTATTTTCCAAGGGGGAAATTGAATGAATATTATGAACGGGATTAGACACCAAGCGATTAGAAGTAAGCTGATTGTCGCTTTTCTTCTAGTGTTGTTATTGATGGGGACGGTAAGCGGGGCGCAGATGTTTGTATTTAACAAATATATAGACAAATACAACTCCATGCTCGTTTCAATTGAAAAGTCGAGCGCCTTGACCGGCTCACTCAAATCAGAGTTCGATCCTGAAATCGAAAGAATCGTGAATGGCCGGCAAAGCTTCGAGGAAAGCGGACATCACGCGATGGTCAATTACATTGAAGATCAGTTAATTGAAATAAAACAAAATGAAAGCGCAACCTCAATCAAAGAGAAAATTGATGCTACTAGTAAAACGTTGGATTCTCTTAAATCTCAATTGAATAAGCTGAATCAGTTGATTATTGACAAAGCAACGGTCGATGAACAGACAGCGGCTTTCGAAAATATTGTATTGGTTTCGAGTCTTGTCGAGTCTGATTTGGATCAGCTTGTTCGCGCCAAATTAATCGTCAATTCATCCGAAAAGGACTTGATCACCTCGCAGTTTCAACAGAATGTTCTCATCTATAGTTCCGTTTTTATTGTCGGCATAGTCGTTTCACTCCTCATTGCGTGGAAGATCTCCAGTGAAATCGCGATACCCATTCGTAAATTAAGCGTAAATGTTTCGCAATTAGCGCAAGGAAACCTTTCGGTAGAGCCTGTCTTCAGCCGCAATCGCGATGAGATCGGAAAATTATGCGACGCATTTAACATGATGTTCGAAACGCTGCGCACGATTATCGACAGAGTACGAGAAACGAATGAGCAAGTTGTCACCTCTTCCTATCAAATGGACGCCGGTCTCCATGAGAACAAGCTAGCCGGTGAAGACATCGCAACCGCTACAATGAAGGTTTCTCAATCTCTGTATGAGCATGATGAATATGTTCAATTATCTGTGCGTGAATTCGATGAGCTGGTGCGGTTATTCCAAACGATCACGACAAATTCGTACAAAATCAACACAAAAGCATTCGACTCGCTCCATATCGCTGAAGAAGGAAATCAGCAAATCGAGAGCTTTATGGAACAATTCGCTGAACTTAAAATGACCGTATCCTATGTCAACCAAGATGCTAATCTGCTCTACCAGCTTTCTAATGAGATGGCCGTGATGCTGCTGGACATTCGAAAAATTTCATCCGAGACTAACATCCTTGCCCTCAATGCATCCATTGAAGCCCAAAGAGCTTCTGAGCATGGACGAGGATTTGCGGTTATAGCGGGCAGAGTCAAGCAGCTCGCTGGCCAAACCGCGAAGCTATCGGTGCAAATCGATGAGAAAATGGCCAACGTTCGACACACCGTTCAAACGATTCAAAACCGGATGATGGAAAGCATCGAACAGCTGCAGTTTGGGGAAGAGGTTGCAACGAAGGCTCAGTTAGGTTATCAATCTATCCATGAAGCAAATGTCACCGTACAAGCCGAAATCCAAACGATAACGGAGGAATTGAGCAGTGGCGGCGATCGATTGAATCGAATTCACCATCTCGTGAAAGAAGTGGAAATCCGCGCGGAGCGCATCAAACAGGATATCGACGAAATCTCCTCGATGGAGGAAGAGCAGGTGGCAGCGCTTGAGCAGGTAGCGGCCTCATCAGATATTCTAACGAAGCATATTAGCGAGCTTAATACCACCGTTTCCGTTTTTCAAAAATAAAATCGTTTGCTTTTTCACACAAAAAGACAGCATATCGCTATGCTGTCCGATCCTCAAGCTATGTTAGATTTGTAATTCACCAAGCTTAATAAGCTCGACAACCGCTTGTGAACGACCTTTTACGTTCAGCTTTTGCATGACATTAGAAATATGGTTGCGGACGGTCTTCTCGCTGATGAATAGTTGCTGTGCGATATCTCTCGTTGTCTTGTCCTGTACCAACAGCTCAAATACCTCGCGTTCACGATGCGTCAATAAAAACTTGCTCTTATGGTCGCTACCCTTCAATGTTTGTCACCCCTCCTTGCGCGGGTTTTTATGGTTTAACAAGGTTAAGGGATACAGTCAACTTATACTATGAAGGGGCGGTACCATTGGTGCTGTTGCGCGGAGAAAATGGGCGCTGACGCTTACATTTTGGCGTGGATAATCAAGCGATGCGTTGGGTTTACGATTGGATCGCAAGTAATCAGGGTAAGCAGCTTATCTTTGTTATTGTAGTTCAGTACGGAGACGTCCGTAGGTTTAACGATCGACACTTTATAGACGGTGTATGTATAGGACTGCTCCTTCGTGTCTACAACGATTTTGTCACCAACCTCGATCTCGCCCAGCCGATTAAACAGCCTGCCCTTGGATCTCATCCGATGACCTGCGATGGCCGCATTCCCGACTTGGCCGATGGCTGTTGTCTCCTTCAAATGAGCGGTAGCAGCCTTCATGTTTTTCTGCGTTGCTCCCTCGACGACAGGCAGTTTCAGCTTTATTTTGTCAATCTTAATCGTAGCGATCGGTACGATCTTCTGTGATGCTGGCGTAACTGCCGGGGCTTCAGTCGGAGCTGCCGTCGGCTCATCGGTCGCTGCGGATTCCGCATTGAACAAGTCCGTCAGCTCCTCAAACTGCTGCTGTGCCTGCTGTTCCGCCGTTTCATCGAAGCTTGCAGCCTCCCAATCAGCCATCAGCTTATCCTGCTGGCGGTTGTCGTACCATTCGCTTGCTTTCGGATACAATAAAATCATCAGGCCTACGATAACCAATACATAAGACAGTACTTTTTTCATTTCCCCCCACCTTCCGCTAGCTGCTCTCTGTCTGCGGCTTGCTCGCTGTGAATACCCATCTCTTGCTCCCGTAGAAATTAAGCGCCACCGTAATCACCGTAACGACCGCTTTGGAAACAATCTCGTTCTGTCCTAGCCACGCGGTTAAGGTAGCAAGGAGCAGCAAGGAGATACCGAGAAGAATAACATTCCATGCGATGAATTTCATCCCTCTATTCATCTTATGCTGCTTCGAGGAGAGCTTATCATCCTTCTGAAAAGTATATCGGCTATTTAAGACGTAGCTGTTAATCATCCCCGCCCCGTAAGCGATAACCTGCGCCAGCAAGTAATAGGCGCCGAACCATATAAGCAAAGTGAATAAGAGGAAATCAATGGCTGTATTCAGCAGGCCAACCGCATTGAAGGTAAGAAATTGTATAATCAGCTTCCTCGAAGCTAGTCTAGACATACTCTTTCATCCGATCTCCGTCACTTTTCCCCTCTGCATGACGGACCGCATTCTCCGGGTAGCCCTGCACCTCGCGAACGATATACAACGGTCGATTTTTGGACTCATCATAGATTCGGCCAATGTATTCGCCAATAATCCCGAGAAGCATCAAAATAATTCCATTAAATAATAAGTTCACCGCCACAATCGAAGCCCAGCCGGTGATCGTGCTGCCTGTAAACAATCGCTGGAAAATAACGACGAGCAGATATAGAAAGCTTGTAAAGGATAATGTAAAGCCGACATAGCTGGCAATTTTAAGCGGCTTATAGGAAAACGAAGTAATCCCGTCGATGGCGAAGGATATCATTTTCTTCAATGGATATTTGGTTTCGCCAGCGAATCGTTCCTCGCGTTCATATTCAACCATCGTCTGACGAAAGCCAATCCAGCTGACCAGCCCGCGCACGAAACGATTTTTCTCTTTCAAGCCGCGCAGCACGTTGCCCACCTTGCGATCGATCAATCGGAAATCTCCCGTGTCAACAGGAATATCGACATTAGTCAGGCTGCGCAGCGTACGATAGAAGATTTTGGCGGTGAGCTTTTTGAACATGGTTTCGCCCTTACGCTTGAGGCGCTTGCCATATACGACCTCGTAGCCCTCCTTCCACTTTGCGATCATATCGAGGATCACTTCGGGAGGATCTTGAAGATCGGCGTCAATGACGACGATCGCATCCCCTTGCGCATAATCCATGCCGGCCGAAATCGCGATCTGATGCCCAAAATTACGGGAAAAGTTAATGAGTCGGACATTCGGATCGAATTCACATATCATGGAGACCAATTCAACGGTACGGTCCTTGCTTCCATCGTTAACGAATAAGAGCTCATAGGGCTCATTGGTGTTATCCATCACCAGCTTCAGCCGCTCATACGTGTGCTCAATCACTTCTTCCTCGTTATACATAGGAACGATAACGCTGTATTTTACAGCAGCTTGATTCATGCTATTTCCCCTTTCTCCTGCAATTGCGGCAATCTTATCCTTTAGAATAACCAACTCGGGAACCAACGCAGCACATGCTCCACATACCAGCTTTTCACTGTCATGCCTGAAAGCGCCGGGTAATAGACAACGAACAATAGGACGGCTCCGGCTAGAAAAAGGTTGCGTACATGCTTAAAGCTCGGCCTCCGCTCCTCGATCACCTTCGACATGTAGACAAGGCTCAGAATGATAAACGGCACCATGGCAAAATAGTGATACAGAAATGTAAGCCGCGTAACGAGCATCCACGGCACATATTGCGCGAGAAAAGCGATCCAAATGGTATACATCGCTTTATCTTTGCGCTTAATGCTTATCCAGATCGTTGCGGTCATCGCAAAAATGCCTGCCCACCAGATAAGGGGGTTGCCCATAGCCACGATCGTGGATTTGAGGCCTTCAGCCATATTATCTCCCGAATAATACCATACCGGCCTCTTCATGAACGGCCACTCCCACCAGGAAGAGGAGAACGGATGTGTCGATACAAGCTGGCTATGGTAGCTGAACATATGCTTCTGATAATCGATTAAGCTCTTCAGTGTATATCCATCATCCATTACGGTCAGTACCGGAATATAGGACAAGGCATAAATGACCAACGGAATTGCAATATAGAATATTAAACATACCGCAAGGGTTATGACCGTGTACCTCGGGAAGACTTTGATGATGTGTTGAAGGCTCTCGGCATTGAAGGCTGCAGCAGCGCCCTTGCCGTCTCTCAGAACGCGTCTCGCGGCCGCGTACTCCTTGTAACGTTCAAACAAGGATATGCCCAGCATAATCGCAAGCCCTGCTCCGCCGTAAAGCACTATCCATTTGGATGCGACGCCGATTCCGAAGAATAATCCGGCAAGAAACAACGGCATTAGCGTGACGCCCAGCTTTACCCGATAGAAGCTGAGCGAATAATATTTGTGCATGAAATAAAACATCAGCATGATGAAGAACACGCCGTAAACGTCTATCGTCGCAATTCTTGTCTGCGTGAAATGCATGAAATCGGCGGCAAACAGTGCTGTCGCAAGCGCAGCATACGTACTCGTTTTGAACAATCTTCGGGCAAACACATACATCAGAGGCAGCATCGCAACGCCGAAGAGCGTGCCCATGATGCGCCAGCCAAACGGATTAAGTCCAAATAGCTTAATACCGATTGCTATGATGATCTTGCCAAGCGGCGGGTGCGTGTTCTCATAGGCTACGATATGCTCCAAGTGTTCATACGCGGTACGTGCATGATATATTTCATCGAAGTATGAGCCATTCATGAAGGTCGCGTCATATCTCGCGAGCTCCTGCTCGTCGAAAAGAAGGGCTACGCTGCCTCTTTTGGGCTCTTTGGCAAGCTCATCGTTAACACCGACGATTGGGAGCGGTTCTTTGCTGCCCTGTGCGTAGATGACAAGCTCATGCATCGAGAAGCCCGATTGAACGGTCGTAAGCTTGACATAACGCGCTTGCAAAGCCGCTGGCTGGCTGGTCCACGTAAATACGGCAACATGGCTGCTGTCTATTTCCATGACTTGATCCCAATCGATCCCGTTTTGGCTAAATTCGTATTTGAATTTCCCCGTACCCACTCCGCCGAAGCTGTTAATTCGGTCAAGCTGCTTCACGTCTCCAAGGTCGACATAGAAGCTTTGCCCCGCCGATTCGGGCTGCCATGCCGTTTGCGGTCCTTTCATCTCGCCCAGCTGGAATAATGCAACAATCCCGTAAACCAGCGTGATGGCGCTCATAAGCAGCCAGTCTTTGCGTACAAAGCGATTGGCACTCTGCTTCACGCGTGTCGCGGCTCCGGTATTGAAGGCAGCTAACGCTTCGTGATCCTCCCTCTCGGCTTCGCTTGGAAGCAGCGGCTCAACGGGCTTGATCCTGCCGCTTATATAAGTATCATATCCGATATAAAGCAAGTATAGCAGCAACCCGATATTTGCCAGCGAGCACAGCAGCACGATCCCGTTAAAAGGAACATTCGTCGTAATCGTGCTGTAATCGAGCACATAGGTGATGTTGATAAAGCTTGTAAGGCTGAATCCTAAAAACACAGCCAGCATCCTTCTGTCCAACGTTTGCAGGAATGCCAGCACTGCGAGCAGCAGAATAGGGAACAAGTAACGCTCATGCATCTTAGTCACGCCGATATAGACGACCGCAATAAGAACCATCGCAATAAAATATACCCGGCTTGAAGCTGCAGCGTCTCGCTTGCGCAGCGCGAAAAACGCAGCCAAAGCGACAGCAGCAGCTATAAAAATCATCCCCCATGTCTGAAAAGAAAAAAACAGCCACGTGTCCGTAATCGGCTTCCAATTATCATTGGTAAGCGTATAGAGGTTGAACGCATTTAAAGTAGCATACGGGTAAGACGACAAGGTGCCTTTATAGAGCTGGACAAGACCAGAAAGCCCGCCATTTCCCCAGAAGAACGGAAGCGCGAGCACAATAAACGTTGCAAAACCGTATATGGCGCTGATGGCAACTTTCTTCCATTCCTTCCGGCAAATAAACCAAAGCAGCAGCACGGGCATGAATATGAACGCCTGCGGCTTAATAAGCGCTGCAATTGCGTACCACACCGAAGCGCGCTCTATCTTATTCTGGGCAAGGCCGTGAATAGACAGCACTAGAGCAAGCGCAAAGATCGAATCAACCTGGCCCCATACCGCCGAATCCACAATTACGGCTGGATTGAATAAGTACAGCAAAGCCAGCCCAAGCGATACCGAATAACCAGCTGTTTTTTTGCCCGCTTGAACGATAAAATAAGCAGCGGCAAGATCCGCCAATATGGCTGGCAGCTTAAACAGCAGCAGCGCAGCGTTGGAAGCTCCGTCTAATGAGAGCATGTCCTTGATCAAACCGAGAATATATAGAATATAAATATAGCCTGGCGGGTAATCTACAAACATCTCCGAATGGTAAAAGGCGCCAAGCCCGTGCTTCGCGGCCTGATCAGCCCAAGCCATAAACAATGCAATATCGTTGGCATAACCTTTATTCGTAATTGCCAGCCATAGCCGCAGCGCCAATGCAGCCGCAAATACGATGGCAAGAATAAGACCCTGTGAATGCGTCTTCTCGTCCAGCCAGCTTCTTTGCCGCAGAAGCTTCTTATAAATCACAGCAAACAACAGGCTGAACAGCCCAGCGAATAGAAGCAGCGGCAATACAGGCACAGCTGCTGCATCAGGATCGGCAGCTTGTCCGGTTTCTGTTGCAACAAGGCTGAATACCTCTGTCCCTCCGGGGGCCTTCGATACTTTCTCCACGCTGACATCATCGAAATAAGCTTTCCCGGTGTTGATGCTTCCATAACCGCCGAGACTCGCGCCAAAGGTGATGCTCTTCTGATCCTTTCCTGACTTTGCATAAAAGTGGACATACGCCCATTTGCCGTTCGTGTCCTTGATTTCGGGATACGCAACGGCCACGCCGTCTACGAAAAAGTGAGCCCCAGTCGCATCTGCGCCGATTTGTTCGGTTTTAATATAACCAGACAGCTTATAGGTCGTTTTCGGCTTGACCTTAATGGTCTGCGTCCAACGCGAATGGTTCGCTTCCTTATTCTCCAGAACAGCCGAATACGTGCCCGTGTGAGCTTCTGAGCTCGATATCGTGTATGAGGTGATGTTCTCCTCTTTCAAGTAAGCGTCATGCTGCCATTGTGCCGGAGCATTGTCCGTTACTTGTTCAAACCCTGCGTTAACGAGTAGATTGCTCGCCGCATGCAGGGAAGCTGGCCAAAGAAGAGTCAGTAGAAGGATGGTTATCATAGCGCGACTAAACTTATTTATCATCGTTCTTTTACTCACCTCGAATTAGGTTTAGGTAGGGCTCATTTGAATATCGGTTATACGCTTCAAACGGCTATCTTTTCTGGATTATTCAACCATAATGACATATTAACTCTAAAGGATAATACCCGCATGGTCAATGCTAATAACGAAAAACGCGCCTCCATAGTTGCATGTCTATCTCCTACTCTACTATCTGCTCCCACTGCCTTATTCAAATGAAAATCTATGCCCATTTCCATCTCCCCACTAGGAGGGTGCCGTGGCTGAACACGAACCTCGGAATACAATGAAATGGGTAACTAGATATAAGGGAGTGATGTTCCGCAATGGCAGATGTAGGTATAGTTATGCCTGTGTATACACAAGACAGCAGGCTGTTTAGAAGAGCGATACGATCCATTCTGAATCAAAGATACAGAAATTTCAAATTGCTAATCGTAATTGACGGTGTAACGCCTAACGTTCTCCAAATTGCTAGATTCTATGCGCGCAGGGATAAGCGGGTTCGGGTCATTCCAAGAATAGAGAACCAAGGCACCGCGACCGCCCTGAACGTTGGCTTTGAAATTTTGCAAAGCATGCCCAGAATCAAATATTTAACATGGGTTTCAAGCGATAATTACTATTATCGCAATTTTGTCGGCGTTCTGCGGAATAAGCTCAAATATTCTCCTCCCAATGTCGGGCTCGCTTATGGAAGCTTTGGTTTAATCAGAGGCGGCAGAAGACTAGATACGACGAAAACCTGGTTGATCTGGCAGGACCAGCCAAAAGAAAGGCTCGTCGATTTCTATTTCATCGGCTACTCTTTCATGTACAAAAAAGAATATTCGATGCAGATCGCAGGCTGGCAGTATACGCCTGTTGAGGATTATGATTACTTCCTGCGTCTAACCGAAATTTGCGATATGGTATATGTTCCAAAATTGCTCATGGATTTCATGCTTACAACGCCTCACAGCAATTCTATGCAGATCGAGAACAATATCGAGAAGAAACGCAACCGCCGCTACATTATGTACCATGTCATGCACCAAGCACGATTGCGGAGAAATATTAGTCCGCTGGTGACAGTGATCATGTATGGATCGGAAGGCTCGGCAGCATTTACCCAAATTCTTGAAACGCTGTATGAATCGAATATATCCAATTACAAAGTATTGCTGTATGACGTAACCCCCGACCAATCTATCATTCCTATTATTTCTGATAACCCCGACTCCCGCACCAAATATTTCTGGATACCGAATGGAACGAGGGAGCAGGTCATCGCAGAAGGCTTGAAGCAAACCGATACGCCGTATTTCATGCTCTACCGTACGGAGGAGCCGCTGCCGGACATCTACCATCTCGATAAAATGCTATACAGCATTCCCATCGCAAATTACGATTCTGGTTCGCCCCAGTTTCTACAGCTGTATCATACCGGTTCAATTATCCCGACATGACAGCCGCTCAGCAATCCCTCTAAAAAACGCTTTTAACATTCAGCCGAGCAGGATCCCGACTCCTGCTCGGCTGTTTTTCGTTTCCTTCTGTATCCCTTTCTAATCGATAGCAAGCAAATAAACTGATCCGAGCAAGGTCCGTAACCTGCAGGATCAGTCTATTTGCTTGCATTAAACAGTCATATACGGCGGAGATGTAACCGGTGCACCTAGGAAATCTTCCAGAATCCGTTGTTTCATATAGGGATCGTAGATGATATCCCCAAACAAGGAATAATGGCCTGCATTGTTCGACCATACGTCCTGAGCGGCATTGTTCTGTACTTCCTGCGCGAAGAAAAACGCCGTATTCGCATCATGCCCGTGATTAATATAAACCGGATATGGCATGATTTCATGCTCGAGCTGGATAGCTCCTGTCCATACCCCCGTTTCCGACGGCTGGAATATATTATGCCTCACGCCTTTAATATAATCGCTGACTTTATAGATCAGACAGTTGAAGGAGCTTGAGAAATTAAAATATTTGGCCAATATATTGGATACCGAGTTGTAAATATAGCCATTCTGGCAGATTAGAACCTTCGTCTCCGGTCTCGGCCGATAATTATAGAGCATATCAATATATGCCTTGTGATACATGTCATCGCTGTAAAGATGAAGCTCATACCAGTATTTATA
Organism: Paenibacillus sp. 2TAB23; assembly: GCF_052115165.1. Lineage (NCBI taxonomy): Bacteria > Bacillati > Bacillota > Bacilli > Caryophanales > Paenibacillaceae > Paenibacillus > Paenibacillus sp. 2TAB23. The sequence continues at coordinate 143,452 of NZ_JBFRGD010000014.1, read as the reverse complement.
GCCTTCCAGCTGCCTGATAACCTCAGCCTCGTATTCGCTGCTTGAAATAAATCGGATATTAGAGGGAAGCGGAGGATAGCCTAGCAGCGCATTCTCAATAAAAAATCTCGAGCTGTCATGATAGACGATATAAGCAAGATAATGTGGATTGGTTTGATTCAGCAGGCTCTTTAACGTGAAATTCATGAAGATTTCGACTCTTTTATTAATCCATGCCTCCGTGAACTGGGTGTTTGCCTCCGGCAAAGTGAGTGCAGAGACAGATGCCGGCAGCGTTTCCCTTACATTTAAATTATTAAAAGGAATATAAACGATCAAACGCGTATTTCCTTCATGCAGCTGTTCTACCGTACTTGTACTCGCGGGAACCGCTACCCTCTTGACTAACCTTCTTTTTCTATTTCCTTTTTTTCTGAGTTTTAGCGCCCTTGGCCTCGTCGCTTTCTTTTTCAAGCCCACGCTCTTCGCTTTCTTCTTTACGGTTCCCCGGCGAATCACCTTCGTCCTGCGTTTAGCCGTCACATTACGTTTTACCGTCTTTTTTTTCATAAGCTCCCCGCTCCTTTTTATACTTTGAGCCCGTACGTATCCGGATTGTTTGCGTCAAATATTTCATTAGCCCAGAACAACACAATTAATTCATCGTCTGAAATGTTTTCGATCGCATGAGTGTAACCAGGCGGAATATCTAGAATCATTATTTTTTCATCTGACAGCGTGTAGGAAAAGGAATCTTGTTCGAATATATGTCTGAACTTCACTACTGCCTTTCCTTTAATGACGCAAAACTTCTCAACCTTTGTATGGTGATAATGATGCCCTCTCTCTACTCCTTTAACTGTTGTTGACACAAATAGCTGTCCGGCGTAGGGAGATTTTACGGTTTCGAATAAACTACCTCTATGATCGTGAAAGGTTTGGAGAGCATAGGCGAAATCGGAGCGGTCCAAATAAGACAAATAAGTGGAGTATAAATATTTCGTAAACGGATCCGACAAATTGGGGAGGATGGAATGCGTGCGTATCGCTTTAAAAGCATAGATTTGGTCAGCCAAAGCCTTTAATGTGACAGAAAAGGTAGTCTCTATATTGCAATATACATCCTCAATCGGTTCAGCCTGCGCGAGCAAAGCGATGAACCGCTCTACGACGTGATCGATATAAGCAAGCTCAACCTGCTGGTCGGGATTCGAGATGCTGATCTCTAAATCTCGGGATATATGATGACAGAAGGTAGCAACTACGGAGTTGTATTCCGGTTTGCACCATTTGCCGAACAAATTCGGAAGCCTGCAAATATGAATAGCTGTGGAAGTCTCTTTGGCGTACTGAATCAGTAGAGCCTCAGCCTCCTTTTTGCTTCTTCCATAAGGATTGTCGGCTTCTGCATGAATAGTCGATGCAAATATGATTCTTGGCCTGTTAGTCATTGCGTTCAATCCATCTATGATTCGCTGCATAAGCGCCACATTGCCGCGGTAATCCTCCGGCCGCTCAGGCCGATTAATGCCCGCCAAATGATAAATGACATCTGCCTTTGACAATTGCTGCTGAAGCTCCTCGCTGCTCGTGCTTCTGCTGCAAGATAACACATGCACATCCGGGTGCTGCATTAATCCTTCTATCAGATTTTTGCCAATAAACCCGTTAGAGCCTGTAACCAGAATATTTCTCATAACATTCCCCTCTCCGACATGTTCAACTCGAAAAATCCTCTGTCTAGTATATGTTCGTTACCAAACAATGCGAGTCTATTTTCAAAATAAGGCTGATATCTTCTAGTCTATGAACTAAATCTCTTTCAGGTGGTTGAATGACCGACGCGGCAAGCAGTCCGATCGAATACCATAGAGTAATGTTCGCAGAAGCCATAGACGCACAGTCGCTCTAGGAGGTGATTTCTAATGTAAGGATCAAGAAGATGCACTCGGCTAGGAGGAGCTTTAGGCAACTATATTTTACCCGGAGGCGGTAATCGGTGAACAAATTGAAAGTAATGACGATCCTTGGCACGAGGCCGGAGATCATCCGTTTGGCGTCGGTCATCAAAGCCTGCGATCTATACTTTGATCATGTCTTTGTGCATACCGGCCAAAACTGGGACCCCCAGCTCAATGACATTTTCTTCGAAGATCTGCAGCTTAGAAAACCCGATTATTATTTGAACGTAGTCGGCAAAAATCTGGGAGAGACAATCGGCAACGTTATTTCCCGCTCCTACGACTTAATGGCACAGGTACAACCGGATGCCGTACTGCTGTTAGGCGATACGAATAGCGCGCTGAGCGCGATCGCCGCCAAAAGATTGAAGGTTCCGATCTTTCATATGGAAGCAGGCAATCGCTGCTTCGATCAGAATGTTCCGGAGGAAACGAACCGCCGGATTGTCGATCACATCAGTGATGTGAATCTGCCTTATACGGAGCATAGCAGAAGGTATTTACTCGCAGAAGGCGTTCGCAAGGAACATATTTTTGTGACTGGCTCCCCGCTCCCCGAAGTATTCGCTCAATTCCAGCATGAAGTGGACAACCGAGATATACTCACCCAGCTCGGCTTGGAGCAGCAGAAATATATCGTGCTCAGCGCGCATCGTGAAGAAAATTTGGATATCGATGAGCGTTTCACCTCCCTAATTGAAGGCATTAACCACGTTGCAGAGATTCTTCAGCTTCCTGTCATCTATTCAGCCCATCCTAGATCGCTCAAAAAGCTGCAGGATAAGCAATTGAAGCTCCATCCCCTCGTTCGTATACACCAGCCGTTCGGTTTCTTGGATTACAACCATCTGCAGCAGCATGCCTACTGCGTTCTCTCCGACAGCGGAACGTTAAGCGAAGAATCTGCCATTCTCAACTTCCCCGGCGTATTAATTCGAACCAGTACGGAGAGGCCGGAGGTGCTGGATAAAGGGACCGTCGTTATTGGAGGCGTATCCGGCCATGATATTTTGGAATCCATTCAACTCGCGGTTGGCATTCACTCCAATAACACTCACGTAAACCCATTGGTTCCAGATTATCAGGATACGAATGTTTCCATTAAGGTTGTCAAAATTATTCAGAGCTATACCAAAATCGTTAATAGAGTTATCTGGAACAAGTAGAAGCAAGTAATAGAAGAGCGATCATGCGGCACAAGCTAAGCATAAGTATCTGAGGAGGGTTACACATGTTTACAAATAAAACGGTTTTAATAACGGGCGGTACAGGCTCGTGGGGACAAGAGCTGACTAGAAACCTCTTGGGATCTGATCCGAAGGAAATTCGCATCTTCTCCCGCAATGAATTTACACAGGTCGATCTCAAAAGAAAATTCAACAGTCCGAAGCTCAATTTCATAATCGGGGACGTACGCGATTATGAAGCTGTCTATGAAGCATGCCAAAACGTAGATTACGTCTTTCATCTTGCCGCGCTGAAGCATGTGCCGATTTGCGAATTCCAGCCTTACGAAGCGCTCAAAACAAACGTGCTTGGCACCCAGAACATCATACGCGCAAGTATCGCGCAGGGCGTCGAGAAGGTAATCGATGTCTCGACCGACAAAGCGGTAGATCCTATCAATTTCTATGGAATGACCAAAGCAATCGGCGAGAAAATCATTATTAAAGCCAATGATTTAAGCGAGAGAACACGCTTTGTTTGTATACGCGGCGGCAATGTGCTCGGAACGAACGGCAGCGTTGTTCCCTTATTTAAACAGCAAATCATCGACGGTCAAGAGCTTACACTTACCGATGTCGAMATGACACGCTTCTTTCTGACCGTGCCTGAAGCGATTCAACTGCTGCTCAAGGCTACTGCAGTAGCCGTTGGGGGCGAAACCTTCGTGATGAAGATGCCGGCATGCAAAATCATCGATCTCATTCAGGTATTAAAAAATGTTTTCGGAGGATCAAACTTGCCGATCAAGGACATTGGAATTCGCCCAGGCGAGAAGCTGCACGAGGTATTGATCTCGCAATCCGAATCCCCTTACTCGTATAAGTATGATGAGCAATATTATGTCATCCTCCCATCGCATCCAACGGTGCAGCTCTATAATCAATATAACCATCTGCCGAAAGTAACTTTCCCGTACTTCCAGTCCGATCAAGACCTCATGTCCTATGAAGAGATTGAGACATTGTTAAGAAAAGGAAAGTTCATTTAATTCGATTAGAAATGAGGGGAAAGCAAACTTTAACGAACAAACCTAGGTGGTGTGCTTGGTGAAAACGAACAAGAAGAAAAGAAAGGCTGCGACCGATATTGGCGTATCGATTATTACTTGCACGAATAAGCTGCCGTATATGTACAATATATTCAACAACTACGGCAGGCAAATCATAGAGAACAAAGAGCTGATCATTATATTGAACAATGATCAGCTCAGCTTGGCCGATTGGCAGGATCGCGCTGCTATCTATCCCAATATTTCCGTCTACCAGCTGCCCGAGACTATAAGTCTTGGCGAGTGCTTAAATTTCGCTGCTGAACGGAGTCGGTTCGATGTGCTTGCTAAATTCGATGACGATGATTTTTACTCACGCTATTATGTTAGCTCAGCGATTCATGCACTGCACACGACAAGAGCGGATATTATCGGAAAAAGTGCGTATCACACTTATTTGGAAGAGGACCGGGCTTTGTCCCTTCGATTTCCCAATAGAGAAAACACGTATACGAAACAAATTGCCGGAGCAACGCTGCTGTTTCGAAAAAAAGTATTCCAAAGGGTCCGTTTCCAACCGATTTCACTTGGCGAGGACGTTGCTTTTCTAAGGGACTGCCGTTTATCGAATTTCAAAATTTTCACAACCAACCGTTACAATTACGTTTGCAACCGCAGAGCGGATCCGAATCTTCACACATGGAAGCCTGCAAAGGAATATTTCCTCAGTACCGGCATCCTCATTACCCATACTGACGATTATCGCAAATTCGTTGTCCAAGAATCCCTTTAATATCTGAATACAAAAACAAGGATGGCCGCGGCCATCCTTGTTTTTGCGTCGAATCCATCGAACCGCTTTGTCAGCTCCAGCCTCCGCCGAACCTTACGACCTTGGCTTTGCCTTCCGCCCCGCCAGTCACATTGCGGGTGTCATAAATAAACGAAGCATGCTCAAGCAGCATCTGCAGCGGCAAGCTCGAGTGATCCGTCGCAATCACGACACAATCCAGCCCGCTTAGTAAAGCTTCATCCAGCTCCACGCTCATGAGCTTCTCTCCTCCAACTTGTATGGTGGGGACATAAGGATCATGGTACATCACGCATTCCGCCTCTAGCTGAAGCATATGGATGAGCTCTATGGAGGCAGATTCCCTATGGTCGGCTATATCCCGCTTATAGGCTGCTCCGTATACCAAGATTCGTGCACTCGACAACGGTTTTGGCGCCAGATGTAATTTCATCTGCTGCGTAATGTACATCGGCATGATGCGGTTGACTGTGTTCGAAATTTGAATGAAATCCGATTTGATGCCATATTGCTTGATTTTCCAGGCCAGATACGAAGGATCTACCGGAATGCAATGGCCGCCGACCCCAGGACCGGGATAAAAAGCCTTGAAGCCAAACGGCTTCGTATTGGCTGCTTCAATAATCTCCCACAAATTTAATTCCAGCACATCACATATCATTGCCAGCTCATTAATAAAGGATATATTGACGAGACGATATGAATTTTCCAGCAGCTTCGTCATTTCGGCGGCATCCGTTGAAGAGACGCTATGCACGTGGTTAAATACGCCGCTGTACAGCTCAACAATCCTGCTCAAGCAGCTCGGCGTAATGCCGCTGACCACCTTCGGGATTTGCGCGACTCTGTAATCCATGTTGCCTGGGTCGACCCGCTCCGGCGAATAGGCTAGATTGACGTCTACGCCGATCTTCCAATTAAAAGCGCTCAATAGAGGGAGCAGCACCTCACGAGTCGTTCCCGGATACGTCGAGCTTTCCAAAACAACAAGCTGTCCCTTTCTTAGCCGGCAGCCGATTTCCCTTGCCGCCTGCGTAAGAAAGCTTAAATCCGGCGTCCCATAAGCAGTAAGCGGAGTCGGGACGCAAATCATAATAGCTTCGGCCAACTCCAGCTCGCTGTACTGATCCGATGGCATGAAGCATTTCGAAGCTATCGCTGCTTGAATCTCATCGTCCTGCACCTCTAGAATATAGCTCTTTCCGCTGTTTAGGTTATCGATCTTCTGCTTATCCAAATCAATGCCAAGCACATGAAAACCTCTCTCGGCAAATAGCAGCGCCAACGGAAGGCCCACATAGCCAAGCCCCACAATAGCTACCGTTCGCTGCTCATTTGGAGACCAAATGTCCGCTTCCATATTCATACTCTATGATCTCGCCTTCTTTCTATCTGCAATAGCCAACTGAAATAGTATATGAAAGCGTCATAGGAAATGATTGGACAAAATTACGGCTAATCATTGCTGCCAATGCTCTGATAATAGTAACCCATCGCCTGCATGTCATGCGCATTCAGGATATTCCTGCCGTCGAATACATTGCCATGTGACATCACATGCTTCATCTGGGCCCAGTCAATCCCCCGAATGATTGGCCATTCCGTGCAAAGAAAAACAGCGTCCGCTTCCTTCAATGCTTCCTCCACCTCCAGGCATACCGCTACGGATTCATATTTCACATCGTTCGGAAGGGTCGCAATAGGGTCATATAGCCTTAATTGGGCTCGTTCATTCAAGAGGCTCTCGATGATGCGAAGAGCAGGAGCTTCCCTTATGTCATCGGTATCCGGCTTAAACGCTAAGCCTAGAATCGCTATTTTTTTGCCCGAAAAGCTGCCGAGCCGCGCTCTAGCCTTATCCGTCAGGTAACTATGCTGCGTTTGATTGACCTTCACGACCTTCTCTAGCACGCTCAGCTCGATGTTGTTCTGCCTTGCTGTCAGAATTAAAGCAGATACATCCTTTGGAAAGCATGATCCCCCATAACCGATCCCCGCTTGTAAGAAGCTTGAGCCGATACGCGGGTCTAAACCAATTCCTCCTGCTACATCTTTCACATTGACGTTCAGCTCATCACAAAGCCTAGCGAGCTCATTAATATAGGAAATTTTGGTAGCTAGAAATGCATTTGAAGCATATTTAATAAGCTCTGCTGTTCGCGGAGTAGTGATCACAAGGGGACACTTCACGGAATGGTAAAGCGACTTGAGCAGATTCGTCGCTCGCTTGCTCTCTGATCCGATTACGATACGATCCGGATTCAAGGCATCTGTCACCGCTTTTCCTTCACGAAGAAATTCGGGGTTTGACGCTACGTCGAACGGGTAGACATGCTCCTGCGCAGCCTTGATCCAGCCAGTGACCAGCTCCTGCGTCCCGACTGGAACCGTGCTTTTGGTTACGACCAGCTTGTAGCCATTCATTTTCTGACCGATCTCGAAGGAAACCTGCTTAACGAAACGCAAATCGGCGCTGCCGTCCGGCCGCGACGGCGTTCCTACACAGATAAAGATGACATCGCTCTCTTGAATGGCCTTGTCTTTGTCGGTTGTAAATCTGATTTGTCCCGATTGGATATGCTTTTTCAATAAATCCTCCAAGCCTGGCTCATGGAAATGCAGCAGGCCCTGTCTAAGCTGCCTGATTTTGTGAACATCAGTATCAAGCCCCATCACCTTCCAGCCAAGCTCGGCAAACACCATTGCCGTCGTTGAACCGACATAGCCGGTCCCGATCACTAATATTTTCATTCGTTTCCCCCTTCTTTCTGTACCTGCAACCCCGTCATAACGGATTGGCGGCCAATCACCGTATCCTTCAGCGGGTTAGGAATATGCTTTAAATGGACGCCGCTTAGTAGAATGCTGTTTTCTATGCGGCAATCCTCAATATGCGAATCTGCACCAATCGACACGTAAGGTCCGATCACACAGTTTTTAAGGACGCAGCCCTGATTGATGGACACCGGAGCTATGATCGTACAGTTCTCTGCAACAACGGATTTATGAATGGCACCCTGGGGCGGGAGCACCTCCAGCATTTGACGATTCGCATCCAGCCACCGCCCCACCGTTCCGACATCCATGTTGAGCTGCTCGGTCACATGGTAGGTTACCTGCTTGCCATGCTCAATAAGCCATTGAATCGCATCGGTAATCTCATATTCCCCTCTTGGCGATGGCTTAATATGATCCACCGCTTCGAATATGGCGCTGTCAAAAGCATAAGCGCCCAGCACGGCAAGCTTGGACTTCGGTGCCACCGGCTTCTCTTCCAGCTGCACGATGCGTCCCTCCAGCACCTCTGCAATGCCATAATCCCGAGGATTCGCAACCTCTGCAAGCAATAAGGAGCCATGGCTGCCTCTCTCCTCCACATCGAGCTTCAGCTCCGTCAGGCTTTGGGAAATTAAATTGTCTCCCAGCAGAAGCAGGAAGGCTTCCTCTCCAATAAACGTCTGAGCTTGCCTGACTGCGTCTGAGATGCCTCTCGCTTCATATTGGTAAATATATGTGATCGCGACTCCCCATGCTTCTCCATAGCCAACATGCTCGCGAATCAAGTCTTCCTGCGACGGATGGATAACGACTCCGACTTCCACAATGGCAAGCTCAGTCAGTTTCTCGATGCAAGCTTGCAGAATAGAAATGTTGGCTACAGGAATAAGTGTTTTTGGAAAATTCAAAGTGATCGGATACAATCTCGTCCCTTTACCCGCACATAGGATAAGTCCTTTCAATTCGCATCTCCCCTAAAAAATCAGTTTCTATTAATCTATTAAATCGCAGCATGATTGGTGTGGGCCGAGCTTCGCGAGCGAGATAGAATTAAGCGGAACTTTCTTCGCCCAACTAATGAAAGTGCCGTGTCGTCTGCTGAAAACCGCTCATATCCTATCAAGAAATGCCCATGGATACTAACCTAAGGGAGCTGTGTACATTTGAAGATCGTTCAAGTATCGACAAATACGATTCCAGTTCCTCCAAAAGATTACGGCGGCACGCAGCGTGACGTTTATTATCTCACCGAGGAATTGGTTCGCCGCGGACACGAGGTCATCTTGTTCGCCAAGGAAGGCTCTACGGCTCAAGCTACCCAAACCTTTGAATATCCTTCCAATAACCCGAAAGAGCAACTCGATTTCATCATAAAAAACATGCCTGAGGACGTCGATTTCATCCATGACCATTACGGTATCGTCGCGCAAGCGAACCCGCCGATTCCAACGATCCGCAACTCGCATTCAAAAGGCGTGAGCGGCGTTCAGCTTCCCGTCTATGTGAGCAGGATGATATTACGGAAATATGGAAAAAGGAAAGGTTTCTACGTCTATAACGGGATTCGTGTCGAGGATTACATCTTTCAAAAGAAGAAAAGCAAATACCTGCTCTTTCTTGGACGGCTGATTGAACAGAAAGGCGTTCACCTCGCGATCGAGGTTGCCAAAAAAACCGGAAAAGAGCTAATTATCGCAGGTCCGTTAAATGACAGGAAATATTTTAATGCCAAAATAAAGCCCCATCTCAATAAACGCATCCGCTATGTGGGCTCGGTCGGCGGCAGCAAAAAGCAAGAATTGCTTGCAGGCGCAAGCTGCGTGCTGTTCACCTCCACTTGGGATGAACCGTTTGGGCTTGTACTGATCGAAGCGCTCGCAAGCGGGACTCCCGTCCTCGGATTCAGAAAAGGCGCCATTCCTGAAGTACTGAAGGGCTTGCCTCAGCTGATATGCGCCAACACGAGGGAAATGATCGCTAAAGTCAAGAACGCCAAACGATTCCCTTCTCCCCATCGATGCAGGCGATACGTGCGCAAGCGTTTCTCCGATGTCGTCATGACCGATCAATTTCTCAAGCTCTATAAAAAAATTATAAAAGGGAACAAATACAAGCTTATCAAGAACTCAAAGTGGAATAAGCGGAAAGCCCGGATCGTTAAACAGAACGAGGAGATGAACGAATGGTAACCATCATTGCCTGCACGATGAGGTCTTCATTTATGGATAATGTCTTCGCCAATTATGATCGGCAGACATGGAAAGACAAGGAAATGATTATTGTGCTGAACAAAAACAACATGAATCTGGAGGCATGGAAAGAGAGAGCAAGCCGTTACCCGAATAACGAAGTGCGCGTATTCAAGCTCCCACAGAAGTATAAGCTTGGCAAATGCTTGAATTATGCCATTGCAAGAGCGAAGGACGGCATCATTACGAAGTTCGACGACGATGATTACTACGGGGCGAAGTATTTGAGGGAATCCGTGCGAGCGCTCAAAAAAGGAAAAGCTAAAATCATTGGCAAGCATACCTCCTATCTTTATTTCGAGGAAAAAAAGGCACTCATGGTGTTTCGTTCCGGCGGCGAGCGCAAATATCAAAGATCCGTTAAAGGCGGCACCCTTTTATTCCGAAAATCCGTATGGAAAAAAGTGAAATTCCCCGAAAACAAATTAGTAGGCACCGATTCCGGATGGACTGGCAGATGCCGTCGGAGAGGCTATAAAATATATTCGGTTTCCAAAAAACATTACGTCTGCATAAGAAGAAAAAACATTGGCTCCCACACGCAAAAAAAGAGCACGAAACGATACATGTCTCATTGCAAGCTGGTCCGTTATACCCGCAACTTCAAAAAATACGTTTCTTAACTAGAGCAGCAGGAATGGCTAAAAAGCCGGGACAGCGGGATTCGCAGTCTCGGCTGCACTAAAACAGAGGAGCTGAGCCGCTTTGAGAATTGCTCAAATATCGAACAATACCATACCTGTCCCTCCAAAGGATTACGGGGGTACGCAGCGCGAGGTATACTATTTAACGGAGGAACTGCTCAGGCGCGGTCATAAAGTTTATTTATTTGCCAAAAAAGGCACAACCGCCCGATCGACAAAAACCTTCTATTACCCATCCAACGATGCCAAGGAACAGCTCGCTTTTATCAAAAAAAACCTTCCGGACGGCATTGACTTCATTCATGATCATTACGGTATTGTCGCGAAAGCTAATCCTCCAATTCCCACGATTCGCAGCTCCCATTCAAAAGGGGTAACCGGCGTTCAGATTCCCGTATATGTAAGCAAAAAAATATGGAGCAAATATGGCGATAAAAAAGGCTTCTTCGTGCATAACGGCATTCGGATGAAAGATTATACCTTCCGCAAAAAGAAAAAGAAGCATCTCCTCTTCCTTGGCCGGATCATGAAGGAAAAAGGAACACATCTCGCCATTAAGGTTGCCAAAAAAACAGGCAAGGATCTGATCCTCGCCGGTCCGATCCATGATAACAAATATTTCAAGTCCAAAATCCAACCGCATTTGAATAAGCATATCCGATATGTGGGACCCGTTGGCGGCAGGAAAAAGCAGCAGCTGCTTTCCGAGGCAAGCTGCGTGCTCTTCACATCGACTTGGGATGAACCGTTCGGCCTCGTGCTAATCGAAGCGATGGCTTGTGGAACGCCTGCGCTTGGCTTCAAGAAAGGAGGGGCAGTGCCTGAAGTGCTGAAGGGCATGCCCGAGCTCATCTGCAAAAACACAAAAAGCATGATCGCGAAAGCCAATCATCCGAAAAAGCTGCCCTCAGCACGTGCATGCAGGCGCTACGTCAAAACGAACTTCTCTGACCGTGCTATGACGAGCAAATTTCTGAAGCTGTACAAAAAAATCATTAAGGGAAAGCAATATAAGCTCAGTAAACAATCAACCTGGAATGAGATTTAATGAAACTTGCGGCTGAAGGCGTATCCATGATCGCTGCGACAGTACGTGAGCCATTTATCCAGCAGATCTTTCACAATTACGATCGGCAGACTTGGAGCAATAAGGAGCTGATCATTATCGTGAATGATAACGCAATTTCCTTGACTCCTTACAGGCAGAAGGCGCTGGAGTATCCGAATGTGTCCGTGTTTAGGGTAGATGAGGGCAAAAATCTGGGAGCCTGTCTCAATTACGGAGTCTCTCAAGCCAAATTCAATTATATCGCCAAGCTTGACGATGATGATTATTACTCCCCCTATTATCTAGCCGAGGCTATGCGGCAATTTTCAAGCTCCAATGCGGATATTGTAGGCAAACGCTCCTGCTATTTCTATTTTCCTCACCGCTCCAAGCTGCTATTCCGCAGAACTGCGGTCCGCGCCAATAGTCGATGCAAGAAAATAGCAGGAGCTACGATTATGTTTCATAAGCATGTTTTTGAAAAAGTGCAATTTTCCACCCATATTATACAAGGCACAGATGTCCGTTTCATCCGCGCCTGCCTGGCAAGCGGTTTTCGGTTATATACAACCTCCCGCTACAATTTCGTCGCTTTCCGCCGAAAGGATCCGAGCTCGCATACCTGGAAAGTAAACGATAAACAATTGTTGTCTAGTAAAAGGGCTATCATCATTCGTACGAATAACTTCAGAAAACATATTATGAAACCTTTTCATACTTCCATCTCTAGCACTACAAGCAAGAACTAACGCCAAATGCGTGGAGGCTGGCCACAATTCACTCATCCTAGATGATGATAGGCAGCCTCCACTTTCATTTTCTGCGCTGAATGCGTTTGCGCCTAATCGATTTCCTTTTTTTACGGACAAGCTTTCTTCTTTTCAAGACTGTTGTTTTCTCAAACATTTCAAGGCTGGAATCGAGCATGTCTTCATCCGAACCGCTATATCCGTGCACAACCTGTTCGTCTGGGCCAAAGTAGGCATTCGTTAGCAGATAAGGATTTTCCGTTTCTGGATTCTCATAATAGTAGCGACGGAACAACGCTTTCGAACGATCTGAAACCACTTCTCCGCTTGAAAATATTCCATAGCTCCAAGGTTCGCTCTCCATCTCCGTATCACTTACTGCTTCTAGACTCTTTCTGTAATTTTCATAGAGCTCCTGATACAGCATCGCATTCGCGTCTTCAATCCAAGCCGTTGCCTGAAGAACCCCCTTCGAGGGCTGCACGATGCGAAGCGGCTGGCCTTCGACAGCATAGTGATTCGGCCCTGCAGCCGTAATATTCCAGCGCTCCATGAGATTATCTGCATTCACCAGATACCCCGGATTTCTAATCGCATATACGCTATCAAACAGCGTATGCGTGAAATCAAGCCAGGATTGATCGGCAAACCGGCTGCTTTCGTTCTCGTAATAACAGTTATTCTCGCTAAGCCTGCACCACCATTTCAAGAAGTCATTTGTGATAGAGTGGCGTCTTAGGGCTACGAAGCCGGTATCGAATATGCCCTTCTGGCGTACACTCGACTGCATATGGGCATCCAGCGCTTCGGGAAAAATAACTTTGCTCGCTATCGCAATCGGATGCGCTTCCCAAATCGCAGGAAGCTCGTTTAAAGGAGATAGCATCATCGTACCTGCGTCCATGCTGATAAAGTGATTCTCACTTCCATATTTATCGTATACATATCGGACAGCAAAGGATCTGCAAGCCCGTTCTGCTTCTATTAATGTATATTGAAAGAAAAATTTCGGCACACTATCCAATGCATCAATATCTTTCATCAATACCGTCTCATCAAAATAAGAGCATTGCCTTGCGGCAATAGGCAGTTTATCCTCCATTAATGCTACTACTACCTTGCTTCCGGGCATTTGCTCCTTAACCGATTTGGCCATGACGATCGCTTTAGGCAAGTGAACGGCACTAATTGCCGTTACGACAATCATCTAGATCCTTCCATTCTATTTCGGTGTAGTCTTTTATCACTCATGGTAGTTTGACCATCTCCTCTCCTACCCTATTCTATGAAGGACTAGAATGGCAGGAAACCCTATGATCTGTCTATATTTGACCCCTCAACGATGATAGAATCCGAGAGTGCGCACCTATATGCCAGAAGACGGCCGAAGTGATTCTTCTGCCGTCTACGCATGAACGCATCTTCACCCTAGTCGTAAATCATTCGTTTTGTTTTTGTGCTTCTGTTCTCCACCTGATCCTCCCCAGATTTTTTCGGAAATACGCGCTCAGCCATTGCGTTGAATTCTGCTATAAACCCTTGAATGGGGTGCCCGAGCTTAACATCATTCATGTATGCCGTCATTCGTCCAACGAAATCAGGGTTCGCGGATACGTACACATGCTCAATGCTTGGATTAAGCTCTTGGATCTTATTCGCGATCTGATCTTTCATTGCATCAGTCAACTGAGCATGACCGGTTGACAAGCTGCTCATGCGCCTGCTGATCTCAGCGCCTTCTTTTCCCCTATAACCGTTGTTTGTGCGGCTTAGCATTTGGGATTCCATATTAGGCTCGCCTTCGTCCAGAGAGACCGCTACATACGCGTTATGTTCTGTCAGCATGACGTAGGAGGCCTTAACTACCCCCAGATCCGTAATCTCCTTAGCAAGCTTCTCGCTCATCTCCATACGGTAATTTTTGTGAGAGCCGATAACATTATTGCTGTTTAACCTTCGTCCATTCACCCGGTTCATTTCATTCATTTGATCATCGGCGAACCGTTTGTTTTTTAATAAATTGCCATTTGCATCATATCGAATGCTGTTTGATCGGATGTCTTTATTCCCAAGCTCACCGTGATTTTCCATGCAGCCTGCCAGCATCGTGCTAAGCAACACACCTGCAGACAAAGCAACGATTTGTTTGCGCATTGAGCCATCCTCCACCTGATTTGATTTAGGTTCAAGACCTTTGCTTAGCGTTCGCCTGACAAGCGATGTCTATTCATTTGGGTGGCGTCATATTTATTTGAGAATTTATTCAAAAAAAGCCTAATTTCAATAGGGTATATTTCATAATTTCTGAATCTGAATCGAATAATTATAAACATATCATGCTAAAATGTCATAAATTCTGATAATATCCTTCAAAGGTGTTTGCATAAATATGCAGAGTAATGATAGTTACCCTCTTGGAAGTGAAAGTTAAGGCTATTGAAATGAGGTTAGCAGGCGTGCCTGTAAAGGACGTGATTAAACAGTTGCTCATTCGTAATAAGACGTAGTAATAGATATGGATAAAAAGGCTATAAAAGGGCATCGTAACGGTGAAGTGCATCGTTTGGAACTAACTGTAGGAAAACAGTACAGTTTAAACAATAGACCTGAGAATACAACGGAATTAGCTAAATTTGTGTGTTATAATTCATGTTGGCACTGCAGACACCCGTTTAAGTAATAATTATAATATACTTTTGATACAGCGAATAATGACTTTCGACATAAACCCTTGTTTCGCACTATGAATTGGGCGATGGGTTTAATGGTGGTTTGAAACAAACTTGGAGAGCACTTGTTTTTCAAGTTCATCCCGATGGGGTGTCGCAATGTTTAATTGTTGTTTCAACTTATCGAACGAATCATACAAAGCTACAATTTCAACAAAAAGTCCTCCCACCCATTATATAAACGGCAATTTATGTATGATTTTCAGAACATAGTACACAACCTGTCTATGTTTTCGAATAAGGCTAACTTGTTTTGCAGGAGTAATTGTATAACCTAATTTTTCTAATATTTGAAAACCTTCGTCCATGACGAATATTGCTTGCTTTAATCGCTTCTTGTCCTTAGATACTTTTTTCAGGCCACCATCGTTAAGAAAACTTATAGAATTCAAAGCTATTATAGTGACGATATGACTTATGAGCCAAGCATCCATATCATCATGATAAGCTAATTTGTACTTAACATGTTTAAAAATTATATAATAAAGGCTTTATTGGGATATCGCCGTCTAGACTGCCTAATACCATTTGTCCGCCTCCGTGAGTGCAGATGATGCGACCGCATTCTTCTCGGAGCCCTCCGCTAATTTGAAATCCGAAGATGATATTTTTTTCACAATGCTCTTTTCCTGATGGGAATTTTGCATTCCATGGGCATCAGCATTATTTCCGACAAGAACAACATTCTGTGACTGATTCTCCGCTAGAATAGGCAATACGGATGGGAAATCATTGTATTTCATTACTACAAAAATAAGATCATAGCAATCTTCAGATTGAAGCTCATGGATGACTCTTACTTCATCAACAGTGTTTTTTTCTGGAAGTAATGAAGAATGACAAGTCCGTACTTCTTCAATTGGTCAGTGTTTCCCTCTAGCAAGTACTGTGACATCATTTCCCCCGCGCACTAGAACATGAGCAAGGTAACTACAAAAACTAATATTCTCATAGCCATATCTCCCTCTTTTTTTACCTTTGTCAGAAGAATAAAGAAAAACCAAGCAGCCATCATGAATGCAATGATGCATCTAATAGTAGAATAAGATTTTGAAAAAATTACAATGAACGAAATCGAAGAGCGTGCTGATGTAAATCGAGGAACCATTTATTCGCATTACTTGGACAAATACGACCTAATGGATAAATACATAGAGGTTCAACTGGAACATTTGATTGAAAGTTGCTATTCAGTGGATGAAACCGAATCGTTCCATTTAAGGCTTCATTGCTCCGTACAATTGAACAGATAGAAAAGAATGCTTTTTTTTATAAGATCTTTTTAGGTAACAAAGGCGTCCCTTCCTTCAAAATTCACCTGCGTGAAATGATGAATAAGAAAATAGTTGAGCAAATCAACGAAAACAATGTAAGTCTGGATGAGTTGCGTAAAGATACATTCGTGCAATTCTTAAGTTCAGCGATCGTTGGTGTGATTGAATGGTGGTTTACCCATACAACGCCCTGTTCTGCTGAAGAAATAACTGATCAGACATGGTCGCTGCTCGAGCTTAATCAATTGATCCTTCAATCTCAATCATGATGAGTACATTAGCCTACTCGCTTATTCAGCACCATCAATATTGACCAATTCACATGTGTCGGGTATGTAGACAGTAAAAGACCAAATGACATCTCTGCCTTTTACATTCATCAAACAAAACATGGCCGGGCAGCTCACAGAGCGCCACGGCCACTATTTCTGAAGCTATTTTTTAGGACGCATCCATTAAATTCCTAACGTAATCCAATCCTAAGGCAGGTTCAGCAGAAGGCATAAACTCCAGACCAAAATAGTTTGAATACCCCGCGTTGCGCAATGCTTGAATGACGTTGGCATAATGGATTTCGCCAAATTGTAATTCATTGCGCCCTGGACAACCTGCAGCATGTAAATGACCAATACTTTGAAGATTACTCAGCATTGAGCTAATTAGATTACCTTCAGAAATCTGTTGATGGTAGATATCAAATAATACTTTCACATAATTACTTCCAACCTGTTCGATAAGCTCAAATGCCTCGCTCGAGCGCGTTAAGAGATACCCGGGATGATCAACTTTCGTGTTGAGAGGTTCCAGAAGGAGTGTAACACCTGCCTCTTCCGCAATTGGAGCCGCCAGCCGTAACCCTGTCAAAACATTTTCAACTTGGCGCTCACGCGAGATACCACTTAATTCATTTCCAGTTTGTGTTATCAGCGTCCCGCAGCCAAGTCTTTTAGCAACAATTATCGCTTCCTTAATGCCTTGCAAGTATTCCTTATGAGACTCTTGATCTACTAGATTGCCACCATCTGTACAAAACGTCGAGAGCGAAAGCTCAAGTCGTTTCATTTCGCTTGCCATCAGGTTTATGTCTTTATGTCTCCAATTCCAAAATTCGAATGCGTCAAACCCTGATGATTTCACATGTGACAATGCCTCTGACAATTTCATATTCCTAAATACGGAATCGATGCAAACTGAAAATTTCATAAGTTCCCCTTTCGTTATTACGCTCCCTGTATCCTTTACTACTTCAATTAATATGGGTGCATTAAACTTATCTCTCAAAGCGGAATCCTTTAAAGTCAAATATGCTACCCGGTAAGAAGATAAACGTCACTTTCTTCATACCATCAACCTTTTCTAACTCAAATGCTTGCTCTTCATAACCTTCGGTTTTCGTGAATTCTACGATTTGTCTCTTCTCACCATTCTCGTCGCCGAACTGAATGTGAATAGTATTCTTGTCGATAGGTGATCTCCCCCAGACGACCAACTTCGATGCACCTTCAACGGAAAACTCCATTTGTGAGAATTCAAGCGTAACGTTATTCCCGATGCTCTCAAAACATTGACCAGCCACTGTAAATGAGTCTCCATAGATATGGTCGCTATCTGCGGCCCAATTTTGCTCGAAAGCCCTGTTCTGGCGCTCAAAAGTGAAGCCTTTAATTTGAAGCTTTTGGTAGAGAACAATGCATAATGATGTAATACCACGAAGGCGCCTAGAGAGACGATAGGTTTCTTCTTTATACGTACTCCACTCGTAAGGTTTTTGATAATAGGTGTCGGCAACTAATACGCTGCCGTCTTCTTCAGGAATTCCTTCCCAAATTTGAAGCTTTTATGCATTACTGGACAAGCCATAACCCGGAATCGTTACCATGTCGGATCCGAATGGTCCGAAGTCGATATTCCGGAAGCCAATACGCGTTTCGGTGTCATTAGCAGGCGCTACGCCTTTCTCAAGTAACGGATCAAGGGATTGACTCGAATATTGCGAGAACAGAAGTAAACGGATTGGAAGTGAAAATTAACGCTATTGGTGACGGCGACCTCACTTTCTAATAATTGTTATTATCCATTATGCGGTACAGAAACAGTACCCGAAGCCTGGGTTTTGTTACCCGCATGATCAACGGCTTCATAGGTAACGGTGTATACCCTACCTGAGCCATTCCCCGATCTTTCGGCGCGCAAGAGAATCTTGTTATCACTTGTCCCAATCTCCGCGCCTTGGATATCTCCTGTCGTATTACCGTCTCCAGAGCCATTATCCGGCTCGTTGCTCGTAACGGATACTAGCTTCACACTTGCAATGCCAGAGTCGCTGTCTTCTGCTTCCCAAGAGAAAGTAACCTCTTCGAGTTTATGATTGTTTTTTGTAAGTTTTGGCTTATCCGAAAAAACCTTTAGGGTTGGGGGAATTTTGTCAATATTATTAACGGTAGCCACTGCGGTCCCTTGGAGCCCTTTTTGATCAACAAACTCAAAGGTAAAACTTCCATTGTTGGCAAAGGTATAACTGCTTTTGCCATCATTATTCGTTATAGTGACCTGCTTATTCGTTGTGATGGTTGCCACCACATCTTGATTTGTTATGTCAGTTTTACTGTAGCTCACTTCTGCAACAGGTGCCAGCCCATATGAATACAAATCAGTGGGAAGTTCATCCCTTGTAATGACATAATCACTATGATAGACCTTTTGTAAATGCTGAGGATCATTCTGCAATCCATCACGGATCGAGTTTCCTGTCCAAGTCATGAAGTACAGCCAGTCCGCACCAAGGAGTGGTAAAAGATCAGGATCAGGAATAGGTCCATTCTCTGCTAGAGCAATCAACTTAGTACCGTTCACCAGCGAGACAAGTTGATCGTATTTGTTGACAAGTGGGTTGTAATCACCATTAGGAGCATAATAGTCTGTAGTCACGATATCAACTACGTCGTCGCCAGGATACCATTCTTCACTTTCCGAGTTAAATACCCAGATTAAGTTATTCAGCCCGTGTACATTTTTCATACGATCATACATGAGGAGGTATAACTCCTTGTATGCCTCAGGACCTTTTGCCCCCCACCAAAACCAACCGCCTTCAGCCTCATGCAATGGTCTCCAAATTACAGGAATATGTGCATCCTGCAGCCGCTTTAATTGATTGGAAATTACATCAATATCTCTAAGAAGCAACTGGTAGTCTTCCGAATCAGGATGGGCAAGTGCATAAGCAACGTCAAAAGTTGTCGCTCTCGTATAGAATCCACTCCACCATTCATTCCCAGGTTCGTCAAGAAGATCCTTTGGTGCATTCCAATGCCAATGAATTTGAACAATCCCACCTTGTTGACCCCAATCGAGCGCCTGTTCAATCGATTGGGATGACGTCCCATGTTCCACACGGCTAGGTGAATAATCCATCATATCTAAGCCAAGAAGTGCTGGGTATTTTCCTGTCTGATCATAAATCCAATTCGCATCATGTCTTTCCTGCTGACCAGAGATAATTCCGTTGCCATACGTGTCCACCAAGTAGTTCATCAATGCCTGTGTTTCTGGTGTAGCGTTCGGGTTAGAAAGAATTTTCTCAACTTGATGTGATCCGCCTACTTCAGCAGATGTTACGATAATATAGTCAATATTGTACCAACCCCAGCCCAAGTTGATTTTTACTGTGTTATCACCGGATTGTAACTGTACTTTTCCTGCTGATACTTCATGAAAACCAGTCGATTGCACTAAAGATATTTCACCCGTGCCTTGGCCATTCACAATCAATTCTGTTTTCTTATCTCCGAACGGTGAGTTGTAGCCGACAATGATTTCGAACAGTCCTACATTAGGAGCGTGATAGGTAAGCGTTAAATCTCCCTCTCCCTTAAAAGAGGCATATCCTGAACCCGAATAACCGCTGATCGTATTTTCAACAGAAACCGTGCCTGTCTTGGTACCATCCTCTGCTTCGATTTTCTCAGATCCTCCAATAGGTGTTACCAAAAGATAGTCGAGATTGTACCAACCCCAACCCAATTTGAACTTAAACGTATTTTCCCCAGCTTGCAACAGTACTTTGCCTGCTGATAGCTCATGAAAGTCAGCCGATTCCTCCAAGGAGATTTCGCCTGTACCTTGGTTATTCACAATTAATTCTGTTTTCTTACTTCCTAACGGAGAGTTATAGCCAACAGTGATTTCATACAGTCCTGCATTGGGAGCTTGATAAGTTAGCGTTAAATCTCCCTCTCCCTTAAAAGAGGCATATCCTCTACCAGAGTAACCGCTGGTTGTATTGTCAACAGAAACCGTGCCTGTCATTACGCCATCCTCAGCCTCGATTTTGTTCCCTACTACAGAAACCAGAGTATTGGCAACCTGATTATTAACAGCGTAAACTGGTATGACAAAAGAAATTAACAAGCAAAGAGACAATAAATGGATTAAGCTGAATCTTAATAGTTTGAGACGTGATTTATTTTTCAAAATAAATTTCCTCCCTGGCATATTAGTTTTAAGATCGAATGAGTAAGCTTAAAAGCCAAAAAACAGTAAGTGTCTCTCTAAAACAATTAGATAAAACAGCAATCTTCTCTGTACTATTTGCCTGAAATCATTTCTCTGCCATACCACCCCCTCTCAGCAACGGATTAAGCTCCCAAATCGGAAGTTCGTCACGCGTGACGGTGACGGGGTCATCATAGAACTTGCGAAGCATCGTGCGTTCTGTTTATCGCTCGGATAGCACGTTGTTGCCCACTTCATCCTAAATTGCCACATGTTATGCGTCACGAATTGGACTGGACAGTTTCTGCGTACAATTTCAAGCTGCCATCCTAGCAGCTAGCCTACGCTGTCCGAGAAGAACCGCTTGCACTTCAGAAGATAAGAAGGATTCATCGGCTTGCTGGTACCGAGCGGCGTCGTTACTTCGGCCCAACTGCTGTACTCTCCGCTCCAGACGACCATACCCTACTCCCAATTCAACTCTTCCAGACTGGAATAACGCTTTTGCAGCCAAGCGACAAATGTACGATTGCACGTATCGCAATGGCATTCCTGGTAGTGCATCTCGTTATCGATTTGCCAGCCAATGATGGCGGGGATGCTTCGCATAGCGCTGTGACACCGCTTCCACAAAATTGGAGCCCAGCATTCTCAAGGAATAGCTGTTGTTGCAACGATGTCCACGCACACCCGGCCGGATCATTTGACGTTGCTCAACCATTGGCAGTACATCCGGATAACGGGTTGTCATCTCGTTCGACGGCGTATTGGTAGGTATGCATAACACGATCTCTATACCGCGTGCGGCGAATACTTCTATAGACGAATCCAATCAATTAAACCGATAATCACCCTCGGTCGGCTCCATTCAGCTCCAGACGAACTCCGCCATTCGTACAACAGCAATACCCTTCTCTTGCATAAGCGCTGCATCCTTCTCCCATAGCTTTTGAGTCCATTGCTCTGGATAGTAATCAATTCCGATCTTAAACATCATCCTGTGATCTCCTATATTCACCAATATATTGCGATTATATGCTATATTAACTGGAGTGAATATCTTAAATAATTAATACTTTATAATAATATTAAGTTAACAGGAGAGTTGGTCGCATACCTCATCCCAATCGCTCTTTCCCGGTAAAGTGGATCGAACTTGAGATTGCCACTTCTTTAGTTGTGAACTACTCACTTTACTACAGCTTCACCTTATAAAACTCATGATATAGATTCACCAAAGCCGCTTCTCAATTCGCGACACATAACCCCGCGAGATCCCCAGTTCCTTCGCAATCTCCCGCTGACTCCGCTAATTCCCGCTATGCTCCAGCCCAAATCGGACGTTCACGACTTCCTTCTCGCTGTCATCGAGTATATCCAAGTTTTTATAGGTCTTAGATTTCTCACATCATGATCCTGTAGATACCGATTCCGTATATCTTTTTCGTGAGACCTCGTTCTCGCAGAGCTTGCATATTCATTCCTATCGCTCCTTTGTCAAGTACGACATATATTCCTCTACTTCACAGTTCAAACTTCTCTTTCAATCTTCGAGCCAACTCGTCGTCTGACAAGGGATTGCGATGCGTATTTTCTAAATAAATATATTTCTCCGTTTCCGGCATGAGATAATTTTTATACCAGGCAAAGAAATCGGGACTGTCTCCGTGGATACGGAGCCATCTTCTTAAAGTATCCATATTGTTCACAGTGCTCTGTATATTCGTGAGCCAGTCCGCTTTGTAGAAATTGTGCCAATGTCCGTGTTCAGCTTCTTGCATAGCTTCTAATCCCTGTTGATAGCACCACATTGCTCGCGATGCATGTACGAATGCAGTGGGAAATTCCTTATTCATGTATGCTTTATAAGAATCACCTAAAGCTGCAAAACCCTCGCAGCCGGATAGATGCAGCTTGACGTGTAGCAGCAGATGATCATTCATTCTTTGCTGCTCCTCGTTCGGAAGCTTAGTTATAAGCTGCTCGATGCGCTTTTTGAGTAACTGCCAGCTAAGTACCGCGTCCGCGCATTTGCGGCTAAACCAATCAACCTGCTCCGCAAAACCGACCGGCCCTGTTGCCCAGTTCAGCCTCTGCAACGGTTGTCCGTCTCTCCCTTGAAGCCAATGACCGACGATCTCTCGGGCCGGATGATGATAGAGTTCCTCACCCGCACGATCATCTTCATTTGGGCCGTACGAAATGGTCTGCTCAGCGTAATCAAGATGTAACGCGGCAATCTCGTCTTCGCAAGCGGAGTACATACGGTATACAAATTGAAGAAGGTGCTCCTTTGAATCCGCATGACCCTTGCTCCACAGCTCGCGGATAAAGTCCAAGGTATATACGTGCGGTCTAATATTACCGCTGTTCACCAGCAGGTATGAGAATGCTCCCGAATGAAAAGCATCCTCCAGTTCCTGCTGGATAAATGAAGCTGGAGAGGGAAAAAGGGTCAAATGATTTGATGCCTGAAGATCGTGGAACGTTACATGATAATAAACACCGTGCTTCCCTCCGTCTTCTTTCGAAGGGAGCGAAGGAACTCTCAGATTATGGTTGTTATGACGACGGGAAACCATCTTACCGTAGCCATTATCGGCCCATATTCGCATAATATCTTCAGGGATGTCGATATGACCTGCCTTGTATAATTCTGCAATCTCGCCGTATAAAGCTACACAGCAATACGGTTCTTCAACCTTCTGCTTAACCATGTCATACTGCCTACGGACGACTCTGCTGATCATCTCTCCGCGCTTCTCTGGTGTATCGAATGAAGGGTCTTGTATCCAAAAAGGCTGGTCTCCTTGCCCTCGGAAGGAAAGAACCCAAACAATCTTCCGGTCCTTCTGTGTTTCAATTGCTTCCTCCCATAAAGCTTCGAACAGCTCCGGGTTATCTTGATAGCTAGCCTTCTTGCCGGGATATGCACGCAGGAACATCTCAGCGCCAAGCGGCTCTGCATGATGGTGCGTTACCCATAACCCCATCTCTGACGCAAGATCAGCATGAATGCCATGTTTAGGCAGATCTGTACCGGGGATCAACATATTGCCGCCGCACCGCAGTAAGGCTTCGAAGACGGGATACCACACTTCTTTGGCTGGGGGATACTCCTCCTTCCATCCAATCAAGCACACTTCATCGTTGACGAACCATCCTCGGAAACGAACAAACGACTCTGGAGAATCGTAATTCTCTTCGGATAAGTGTATTTCGCCCCGGCGCACCGGGTATTTATCCATCCAGAACCAGAACGGATCCACTCCAAGATATCTGCGACTATATTCCAACAAACCAAATACTAGCCCGAGGTCATCGCGGGCCATAATGTGGAGCGACATGACCCCATCTGCTTCGATAAACTGAAAAGAAAATGCCTCTGGATGCTCGGGGCATAGATCCTCCAGGAGAGCATAACGGACCTCCACTTCAACTGGAGCGTCATCGTCCACTTGAAGCTTTGGCACCTCTCCAAACACATATTTAAGATCCCTTCCCACCATTTCCCAAGCATGGCGTACTGGAGAGGTTAACTTCTTAGGCAAGCGATAAGTCGTGTGTCGATCAATGATCATTGTTATCGAATTCCCCTTTCATGTACCTAATAGTTGTAACACTGCATCTAGATCTCAACGATTTTCCGGCTTACTGAGCAATAAATGCAAAAGTCAGGCTATTGAGAACGTCTCATTGACTTTTGAACAGACCAATTTTTATGCTAATTTTTCTCATCTCGGAATGAAAAAGTTGATTAGAAACGATCTGAGAGACAGCTTGATCTACCGATTGACTAAATGCTCGGATAAATATGACTTTCTCAACAGCCTGATAACTACATCAATTTCAAGGTTAACTGGCCGTTTTAAACCCAATCGTTCAAACTGCATGTACTCACTTACATCATAATCATCACATCAGTAGAGTAACAATGAGACAACTCCTACTTTACTTTCATATTTCCGACATCCTTCAAATACCTATAGTCTAAATAATTAACAGTAGGGCAAGAAGAGGGATTACTCCCTCGGACTCCCGTCAAACCGTGCATGCGGATTCGAAATGGGGCTGCATGAGAACACGCTCTACCGATGGATTATGGAGCAATCTTCAAAAAGCTGGAACGGCTTACACCCTGCGCCTTCCGCCGCAGCTATCTAAAGTCGTAACATACGTTCGACGAGTAAATGTAATTTGTCGTAGTACTACCAAGCACACAAAAGCCTGCCCTTCTTGAAAAAGGGCAGGCTTTCATGAATTTCGCAAGCCAGACTATCATCGTTCAAAAGCATTTTAGACCCTATATCATTGCGCTCCTGCTTTTAAGCAGGTTACCTTTGGGTTATTAATCTGTTGATGTCATAACGCTGATACTTTATCGCTTATAATCCATCAAGTTACTTTGACACCAGGTTATAAATTACCTGTGCCATCTCCGCTCTGGTACTGGTGCTTGTCGGTGACAGCCTACTACCACTGCCACTGATGGTTCCTGTTTCAACCAGCAGCGTCATTGCGTCCTTTGCCCAGGATTCGGCGATATCACTAGCATCGACGAAATCGGATAAGGTTTTGCCAGAGCTTCCCTCGGGCAGACTCCCTATGAGCTTCAGCGCATTGTAGAGCAAGGTAAACATTTCCTGACGGGTAATTTCCTTACCCGGTGCGAACATCTTATTGCCTACGCCGTCAGATATACCCAACTCCTTGGCAGCTGACAAGTAGCCTGTGTACCAGGTGTTGCCTGCGTCCGCAAAGTTATCTGCCCTGTTTACATCAGGAGCAATGCCATAAGCTCTCATCATCATCACAAGGAATTCTGCACGGGTCAGCTTGGCATCAGGGCCGTAATTTCCACCTCCCGTCCCCTCGGTGATGCCTCTTGCTGCGATAAAGCCTACTGCTTGGCTGTACCACGCGTTTGCCGCTACATCATTGAAGTCCACTTTGTTGTAACCTATTGTATAGAGTGAGAAGTGGTTTGTTATGAAGCTCATCGTGCCGGTTTCTGGATCATAAATGCTATTGTTTACAATTTCTAATTTCCCTTCTGCGTTGATGTAGTAGATAACGATTGAATTTGTATGCTCGCCGTCTTTAGGCGTATAAGGTACTGCAACGGATACTCTGCCTCCAAATTGAGAGATTGTCATATCTCCGCTGGTGACGCTGAAATAGAACACCGGGCGCTCTCCCACAGCCCGTTGTGCTTCGGCTGAAAGGGTGGGGACTTCTACCTTTGATGCTGTTATCTTTATGTCTTCCGCCGCTTCACTGTATATGGAGGAGAGGGCATCTGCATCAAAGTTGATATGGGCAAAAGGAGTAGATACTTTAAGAAAATCCGTTTTGCCGTCTGCAACCAACTTCAAAGCACCTTTCGGTATGATGAATTCTACGGTTGTGGCATCCGCCTTGGCGTCTACTTTGATTTCTATAGCTATCGCTGTAACGTTTTCATGCTTTTCGACTTCCGCCAATGCCTGTCTGATGGCATAGCTTATTTGTTCCTGTGTAACGGCTGCGGTTGCTTTGTCGCTGTCGTCAACGGTAATTGTAAAGGTTGTCGTGGCAGTGGCCGTATTTCCTGTAATCGTTGTTTCTGTTTTCGTTGTTCCTCCTACAGGCGGAGTGGTTGATGGAGTAGTTGGCGTACCTCCGCCACCGCCATTTGAGGCTGCGTTTGCTGTCAGCGTCATTGTATAAGTGTCGATGGAATTTACCGTCCCGTCATTGGCCTTGAATACCAGCGCAGTTGTTCCTGTGGAGGTCGGGGTATAGGAGTAATTCGCACTGGCTCCTATGTCTGCGGCTCCGTTCACCGATACCTTATAGGTCAATGTATCTGCGTTTGCATCTTCAAATATTGCTGCCAGATTAATGGTATAGGCATTATTCACCGTCACGCTTGCTGTCGCTGCAGCAGGTACCGCTGCCTTGCGGATCGGTGCTGTGTTCGGCGCTGCTCCCAGCGTAAAGTTTATAATATAGGTTTGCTTTGTCGTACCATCCTCGGCTGTTACCTCCACAATGGCGCTGCCGGGCAGCGTCGCGGCTTGCGTAATGCTGACGGTAGCTTTTGAATCGGAAGCTATGGCGGCGACTATAGCTGGTTGACTACCGCTCTGGGTACCATAAGGCAGTTCCACGCTATAGATGTAAGTACCTTCGATAAAACCGCTCACGGCACTACCGCCCACCGTCAGACCACTTAAGGAAGCATCCGTTCCAGGGATGGGGTTTTGTTCTGCTTCAATCGTTAGTGTTGCAAATCCTACATCGAAGGAGATGCTAAGCACCACGGCATCACCGTCTGACAGATTCAATCCTGATAAAAAATCTTCTGTAATAGTCAGTATATTTCCGACTACAGTAAAGTCATTAGGCGATTCCAGATCATCTGTACCATTGACTACCCCGGTGACAGTAGTTGCATCGTTCCAGGTAATCAACGTAACGATATCAGTTGGATTATCCAGATCAAAGACTCTCGTTACAGGGCCGATGGTCGCGCTCTCTAGAGTTGCTGTAGAGCTAATGACAATGCTTAATGCCTGTGTAACGTTGCCCGCTGTGTTTGTCGCCTTCACTGTGAAGTTAAAGGTTCCAAGCGCTGTCGGCGTGCCGGAAATCGTGTTGCCCGACAAGCTTAGGCCGTCCGGCAGGTTGCCGTTGTCAATGCTCCATGTAATCGGCGTATTGCCTGTTGCCGCAAGTATCTGACTGTAGTCCGTACCAACCGTGCCGCCGATTAGATAGAGTGTTGTGATAGTAGGGACTACTGGTGCGTCCTCATACGACGCTGTTACTTCCACGGCGGTTTCTGGCATGGTGAATGTGGTGCTTGCAGCCTGCGCATCCGCCAAGATAACGCCGCCACCTTCTACCGTCCATACCTTAAACTCTTTGCCTTGAGGGGGGGCATCCGCTGCGATAGTCACGGTAACACCTGCCTCATAGCTGCCGTCACCGGAGCCGCCATTTACAGTTACGGTATTGAAAATTCTTACAGTCAAAGCATCAATTGCGTTTTCTAACACAGTGACAGCGGCGTTAATTTCGGTTTGTGTAGCTTCCGCGTTTGTCAATACTGCTTTTGCACTTTCCAGCGCAGACTGCATGGTCTGCCACGTAGCCGTGGTATAGTCATGTTGTCTCAGATTCGAAGCTTCAATAATTAAAGCAGCAAGCGCCGACCTATCTATCGTTTCGCCCGTTCCCTCAATCTCAAAAGTTCCAATAGCTCTGAAATAGGTCATTGCGGTCCATTGAGATCCAGTTGCCTTTAAGTTGTTTACCCTTATATACTGCCCTTTCGTATTGGCAGGCGCGGTATACGACGTCGGATTTGTTGGACCTCCATCTGCTGCTAATTCACCTAGGGTGTCATGTAAAGTAGTCCATGGACCTGAGCTATCTGACGCTACCTGTAGGACGAATCTGCTCGGCTGCCCCCAGAAGGCTATATCGATCTGCTCGATAATAGCTTCCTCACCAAGATCCACCATCCACCATGACTCGTTGCTATTGCCTGTTGTCCAAACTAGATTAGTTGTTCCATTCTTTGCGTTAAGCAATGGGTTATTAGGTGTATTAACACCATGAGTCCCACCAGCCGATACGCTTCCTGCATAAGAATCAAAGTAAGAGGAAATATCTCCATTATTGAGAGCATTCACAGTAACGGTTATGCTGTCGGTAATCATTCCCGTAATATCTTTGGCATAGATCGTTGCTGAGCCTGGTCCTACGGCTTTAATTACACCGGTATACTCATCAACCGTAGCAACGGTTTCGTTTCCGGACGACCAGATTACCCTGTCGTTAGTGGCAAATGCGGGTGTTACGACCGCGCTGGCGTTTCTAGTCATGCCAACCGCAAACGAAAGGGCAATGGAGTTAATCTTGATCGCTTCAACTTCAATGACATCAAGCAACTGCAAAGCATTAACGGCTGCGTTTAGTTTCTGTACATCCGTGTCGATGATGCTTTGGTATAGATGATCCCATTCCTCGGTTATTGCTTCGACTAAATGTTCCTGGGCTTGTTCCACCGCAGTCTTGTACGCCAATAGTGTGTCCTGCTTGTAATACTTGTCTTTATATGTTTTGGCCGCTTCCGCATTTTGTATAGCGGTTATGAGCGCGGAGGTGTCGAGTAGTTTGGAGCCAGTAATATTGAATGTTACATCAAACACCTGATCCGTCTCATAATAGAAATTAGCCGTTACTCTAATCTTGGCTTCACCCATCTTTAGGAAACGGATATTGGCTCCCCCGTTCGACTCGGGTGTTATGCTGACTAAATCAGGAGTCGAGGTCGTCCAATTTGCCGAGGCTATCGGCCTGTCGGTACCCGCGACACCAACTCTAGGCGTTAATAATAATTCGTTTCCGGTTTCCACGTCAAAAGTGCCGTCTTCGTAAGGTTTACCCTGAGTGTCCGTCAACTTAAACCATTCATAGGATATATCTGTGGGATTGACTATGTTGACTATAGCGGTAGCGAAAATGGTCGAGTCTTCCGTTGACCTTGCCGATATGACAGCTTCACCAGACACGATATCGCCTACGGTGTCTACCATGATTGTCGGTTTAACAAGTCCGTCCGTCACAGTTACTAGACTTGGGTTACTTGAACTCCATGTGATACCTTGGCTAACCTCGGCTGGTGCGACACTCGCCTCAAGCTGGTAATCAGAGGATATTGTACCCTCGATAGGCACAAGATTTACCGTTTTAGTATTCAAAAGCACCTGATCGGGCACTGGCGCCGCCGCATATACGTTAAAGTTATCGATCGACGCATTCCAAACGACGTTGCCACTACTGCGAGTTGCGTAAAGAAGTAGATTGTTAAGCGTGCCGGTATGATCAGTTCCTAATGATATTCCAGTATGGGACGTCGTGATCGACGGATCATCTTTTCTTGTAATGGTAAAGTCAACTGTATTCGTCTTCATGTTCAGTTCAATATGAAGATTATTCCAAACATTGAATGAATTGAAATTAGTTCCGACAGGTTTGGCATTTGCGAGAGTTAAGGGGTCTGAAGAGGTAGTAAGCCCATTATACCGTAATGGTTTTCCACCCGCACTGTAATTAAGCACCCCGTTCCTTGCTTCCATGCCGAATAAAATATTTTTATTGTTGTCCAGAAGCGCAAAATACGCTCCGTTTGTACTACCTGTAGGATTAGCTGCATTGAAATCAAAATCAACTACAACCTTGTCATTTTTGACAGCGGGAGAAAATGTCTTTAACGAACCTCTGTCGCCGCCGGCATTTACAGAGTAGCTCAAATAATGGTCATCGGTGTTTGATACACTCTCTTTTATTGATCCACCCATAGCCCCGGTAGCGCCGGTTATAACACTACTTGCATTTGTAATGGCTGGTCCATTATCTCCCCATGCGTTATCAACGGCTCTATTATTGAAATTTTCACTGATCGTCGGCACGTATATCGGCACCTTGACGGTGTGGCCGCCTTCCACTGAGGTCGCGGTTATCATTGCGAAGCCAGGCTTATGCGCTGTAAGCATACCATCCAAAGCCACTGAGACAACACCCGGATTGCTTGATGTCCATATTACGTCGGTATTGGTGGCATCATCAGGTGCAGAGGTCACCCTCAAAAGATATGTGGGTTTATTTTCATCCACCTTGGGATTATAGCTGCTGTCAGAATATGTTGAGAAATAGTTTGATTTGAAGTGGTACCCGCTTCTGAGCTCCTCCCCAACGCCTATACCCGTGAGGGGTATGGCATGCGCTTGGACCTTAACGAGAGATGAAGCGGTAAGCTCGCTGCCGTCTTGGGTCGTTGCCGTAATATTGGCCGTTCCTAACCCTACAGCTGACACCAATCCCGTATTTTCGTCCACCGTTGCTACAGCAGTATTGTCTGATTCCCATTTCACTGATTTATTATAAGCGTTAACAGGCTGAATGATTGTATTCAAGGTCCTGCTGGAGTTTATCTGCATAGTCATTGTTGTCTTGTCGAGATCTATATACTCAACCTTTTGGGGCACAACTTCGACTGTGCTCTCATCATACAAATCAGTTCCGATGTCATCAGATGTCGCTCGAATGATAGCTGTCCCGAGTCCCACGCCCTTTACAACGCCTTTGTCGCTTACGGTTGCTACCGCTTCGTCAGAGGAACTCCAATGGATCTTATATAACGAGGCGTTCGCAGGTTCGATGGCTGCCGACAGCTGCACCGTCCGTCCGACACCTAGTTCATTATCCTTGGGGCTTACGTTTACCTTTGTAACAGCAATATGATTGGATACTACCTCAAAGCTAAGCAACTCTTCACCGTCGGAGTTGCGCGCCGTAATCGTCGTCTTACCGCCCTTTTTGGCATTCAGCTGCACAAATGGAGTGCCTCCGTTGTTGGTGCCAGTCGCTGAGGTCAGATGGAACATCTCCCCTGGAGGAGTCTGCCATGTCTCACCGAAGAACGAAGCGACTTCAGGGTCGCTGGATTTATACCATACGACCTTATCGGTTACGGATGCCGCCAGCGATGGAGTAAGTCTAATTTTATCAAATACATTGACGCTTATGGTCGTGCCGTCTGCTACCACAGAAGCAGAACCGTTATTATTTGAATAATTGAGTGTCAAATCACCTGCTACATTCGTGTCCGCCAACGTGTTGGCATTGACTGTGACGCTGATGGCAGTAGAAACGTTCCCTACTTTTGCCGTGATAGTGGCGCTTCCAGGCGATACACCCGTGACGAAACCTTTGCTGTTCACTGTGGCAACACCTGAGGCACTAGAAGTCCAGAGAATTTCACTATCCGTTAGAACCTGATTCGTAGGCGTAATCGTCGGGAGCAGTTTCTCAGACTGACCGACCCTTATCGTTGTGCTGCTCTTTGTCAGTGTAATTCCGGTCGGATCCGTTTGTGCTACGGTATACGTACCATATCCCTGCAAAGGAGTCTGCATCGTATCCGCCTTATCTTTGGGCCATCCGCGAGCCATGAAGGCGTACATACTGTCCATCATGTCGCCCGCTTTACCTGGTTTGACGCTTCCCATTTCCCGGATGCTCGTGTCGCCATTGTTGAAAAGGGTGCGGGCTGTTTCGGCTGGCGGACCGTATTCGAACCAGTTCGCGCCTACAGTGGGAATCCACTCTGCCGGCCAGCAATAGAACCCACGCATCTGCCCGTAGGGATTAGGAACATCCGATGCGCTCTGTATAAAATCTAAAAGCCAGTTGTATTGCCCATTATGACCGTTCGGGGAGTTTCTGTCGTAATGATTGGTAATCCCCATAGTGGAAGCGCTGCCGTTAAGCGCATAGCTTGTAAATGCGTGAGCGGTCTCGGCGACGATTTGGTCATTGTATCGTAAAGAGTTGTTGCCGTTCATGGCTCGGTTGATCGACATCGTGTCACTTGTGGGGTGACCGCCATATGAAGTACCCGCTTGTGCTGTTACATTCACACCATTGTTAATTATACTTGTGAACCATGAAGTGTAGTTGCTTACACCATATCCATTGTTTGAGTGGACAGATGCCGGCAAGCCTGGATATGCCGCCTGCGCCGCTTCAATGGAGGCGTTTACAAGTTGTACATGTCCATTGGAACTGGCGCCACTGCCTATAGGCCGGAGTATGCCGCTGTTCTGCTCGTTTCCGTGTTTGACGCCGATTACATCGACATTCCTGTCCTTTAATTCCTTCATGAAGTCGTAGACGTAATTGTAAACTGCCGATTTCAGCAATTCAAGAGGAGCTGTCGTCATGACGTCATCATAGCTGGTTTCGATCCATGAAACAGGAGTATTCGCCTGTGCCTGGGACATCCAGGTATCGTTGTAATGGAGGCCGGGCATAAAACTCATACCCAATGCCGTGGCGCGCTCGCCAATGTTAGCCGTTCTTATCTTGTCAAAGGCACCGGGTACCATTGTTAACGGATACGGATTGCCCTCTTCGTCATTCGAGCCAACCCATCTCTGCACATATTTGCCGCCCGATTCCTCATACACGAGAGCTCCGGCTTCTACAAATACCATATTGGCAATAGAGTTTACCCCGTGATTCGACATAATGCGGAGCATATCCTGCTGAACACCGTTAGCGAAGTATTTTCCATTATTATCCTCAATTAAAGGCAAAAACGATGCTTCTGCGCCCCTTATATAATGGTTGTTGACACGGAAAAGGTTAAAGTTGTCCACATGCGAATTGTTCGCCCCGTTGCCGGTCCAATCGTCAGCTAAAAAACCACCAGATTCATGCGTGTCGGTTGTATACAGCGTGATGGAATCTTTATACGCCTGATCGTATATCGTGTTAGCGTAAATCGTCACACGGGTATCGCTCGGACCTGTTTTAAAAGAAACGGAAATCAGGGAATAGCCTTCTGTTGAGGAAGGGGCTTGTCTAAGAACCGTGATGCCATTTTTCACACCCAGATTAACGCGATTTCCTGTGGCAAGTCGCACTACATTAAGACCTTCACCCAAATGAACTTTAACCAGATCCTGCCTGAATGCGTCGGCCACATCGACCTTTGCTCTCATGGTTAATATGTAACTGCTGTTGGGTTGTACTTCGACTGTCTGGCTGATTTCAGCGCCTCCACCGAGCTTTACAGCACCTGCTCCTGCATCCGCATCATTGGATACTGACACATCACCGCTTGTAGTCCAGTTCGATAAGCTACTCTCAAAATCCCAGTTTTGAATCGTATTCTCATCATTTGAATCAAGGGTAATTTCAATTTTATCCACGACTAGAGTATGGCCTGACGGGGTTGAAACCGTTATGGTCATTTGGCCATTATAAACGAGAACAGTCCTGAGTCCTATATCAGTAAATGTGTTGCTGTTCGTATAACTTGACATCTTCGAAACGGTTTCAGGTCCGCCGGTATTGCTGACTACCATCCTTGTAGCGGTGTTACCGTTGGTAGTCCCCGTGCCTTTGGCCCATATAGAAACGGTATACGAGCCTTGAGGCATGCCTGTGATGGTTTGCGAAATGGATGAATCCGCGGCTAAAGAAGCGGCTCCGCTTCCTCCTTGACCACCGCTTGCCAAATGAGTCACATTACCAGTTGTGGTCCATCCGGCAAGACTGGAGAAGTCAAGGTTTGTACCGCCATTCATTCCCATCGGAGACCCGGATTGTGATGCCGCCTGCGCGGGGATCAAGGGCATTTGGTAAAAGATACTCAACAATGCCAGGCCAAATACGAGAAAACGTAAGACTAATTTTTTTGATAATCTATTAGAATTCACTTTTTTTCCTCCTCCTATCTTATAAATAAAATTAACTCAATTCGGAATGTAACTTCTTTGCGGAATATTTCGTGCGAGTTGATTCGTTTTCGATTGTGTTTGCAGTGATTCCCTGTTCCCAATCGTCTAATCTTTCTACTCAAAAACTATCACTCCCCCTCTAAGTTTGTTGTTTGTACTCATTAAGGATAACGCTTTCAAGAATGCGCTTACAATTTCAAAATATCGACATTTCTTTCACTTTTCCGTTCTGTTATTACGATTCGTGCCGTCTGTTCTTTTCCAATGAAAACTGACCAAAAGCAATGTCAGAAATACAACCGGAAAACCAGGCAGAAGCTTCGTTTACCAAAGAGTTGCTACCCATTGACTTCACCAACATAAACAACGGCTTTTTCTCCAAGGCTTGTCGCTTTAGTCTTCAATTCGAACAAAAGCGATTATCCCCGAAGGAATAATCGCCTTTGTTAGTTAGTAGATTTCCAATTCGGCAACTTGCATCATATATTCCGTTCCGGTTTCGGGTCTAAGATTTGTCCCCTCTACTTTTACATAACGCGCGTTTACCGGGGATATGTTAAAGCTTTGAACTCCACCAGAAGTTGGTTTTGGGTAATTGGTCTGGGTTGCAACCGTTGACCAGGTTGTGCCGTTCGTCGATACTTGGATTGTAAAGTTTATTGGGAAAAAGCTCCCCAATTGTCCGCTATCGTTTCGAGGATACAGATCGACTTTACTAACCATATTGGCTGACCCCAAATCGATCGTGACGGATTCCGTATGATTCGTCGTTACGCCTAGACTACTGGACCAACCGCGTGCGGTACTGGATGAACTCCCGCGCACTCCATCATTGATTTTTGTTCTGAACCATCCATAATTCTCTACACTGCTTGTTGAAGTAACGGTTTTGTTTAACGCTAAGTTAACAGGAGCAGTAGACGAGCAGGAGCTGCTGCTCGTGTTGAATACTTGGAATTCCGCCAATTGCATTCTATAGTCTCCGGCTGAGTTGCCGAGTTTCGTTGCATACACCCGTACAAAACGATAGTTCCCGCTTGCAAATGAGAACAATTGCTTCCAATTCACCGTTTGGCCGGAATTATAATTCGTTTGTGTTACTAAATCCGTCCATGCAACTGCGTCAGCGGAACCTTGTATCTTAAAATCAACGGGAAATCCTTTGCCGTCGTTAGATGAGTCGTTTCTTGCGTATAGCGTGACATTATTTATGGTCTTGGAAGCTCCTAGATCGACGTAAGCCCATTCCGTATGGTTTGCATCCGCATAGCCCGGATTACTAGTCCAGCCCATATTGGGATTGCCGATATCGGCCATTTCGAACGAATAATTGATCCCGTCCGTTAAACTTGCTTTTCTCCACCCGGCTGTAGGCGACTCAAGTGAAGAACTCGTTGTCACAGGCTGACCGGCTGCGAAATTGCATGCAGGCAATGCTTGAATAGTATCTACCGGACCTGCTGTTGGAGAGCTTGTCGTTGGCGTTAAAATGATTTGCATAACGCTATAAGCAGGCAAAGTCTCTACTCTGGAAAACGTTGAGGTCTTCTCTATAATCGAACTTTCCTTGAGTCCCGGCAATTCATTGGGTCCGACTTGTGTCCCTCTATAGCCCGAGGCGTAATTATAGTAATAATTCCCATTTGAGCTATCTATCAAAGTCTTGTTCACTTTAACATTGGTATTATCAGTTAAGTAAGGCAAATTTGACAGATTAATTGTCATGTCTGCTGGAGTTGCGGTATAGTTCCACAAGAGCATGGAAACTTTTTTGGTAACCGGATCTTTAGTCACGATTCCGTAAGTGTCGTTCGTGCTTGTACCAATACCCGATAAAGTACTGGTTAGTATCGTGGGTAACAATTTACTATACATGTTAAATGTATTTGCTCCCGCTTTCCGATGTCCGTCGATGGTATAAATACCGGAATCGCCATAATATAAACCTGTTGCGGAAAGTGCATCCGCCGGCGTAAAATACATGACTTTCTTAAGTTCCGGTCGTAAAAGCGCACTATACATTCTCTTTGCCAAATAGGCAGCATTAACATTCGTATCCTTTTGAGTACCTGGAGAACCTGAGGTCCAATCATAATTCCATTCGGAATAGATGATATCCTTCTGAGGCATCCCACGCCTTGTGAATAAGGCATTCAATGAATCATTAAAATTCGCTTGCCCATAATCGTGGACGGAAAGATAATCAAACGGGATTGTTGGATTAGCATCAATAAAATCTAAAAATGCATTGATTCGAGAATTTGAGCTTTCATTATTCGCGAATCCTGCTCCTCCAATTTTTGCTGCCGGATCAGTGGCACGAACTCCAGTTGCGAAGTATTGATACATCGTATTAATTTGGCTGGCCGATAACGGTCCACCAACGCTGTTATCTGGCTCATTGTGAGATTCCCAGTACCATCCTGTATATCCAAGATTGACATAATGCTGAACGACTGCTTGAATGATGGACCGATACTCATTCAAATTCGTAGGATAGCCTAGACCCGCAACTCCCGTCCCTCCAATTACGCTTGGCAGGTAACACATGACCATTAAAGGTTTGATTCCCTTTTGAACAAGCGGCAATACGACCGCATCCAACTTCGTAAAATCGTACACCAGCTGTCCTGACCCATTTCGCGATACTACACGGTAGAACTGATCGGATAACACCCAATCAATCCTCATCATATCAATCCCATCGGCTGCCATGTAATCATAATAGGAAGGCAGCCAATGCAGATTTTTATTGATTAAATGTCCTCCGCGTGCCACATTTAATATTTTTGTTTTATCGTAATTACCAGCATTCGTTACATAATTTGAAGTCAAGGACACCGAGGAATTAGCCGCTTTTACCTCGGATAAGTCAAAATTGAAGCTCAACAATGCGATAATCAACGCCAATAAAACGATCCCATTTCTTTTCATTTTCCTACTAAGCATAATTAACCCACTTTCCAGAAATTATTATTCTACAATTAAAGAAGCGCTTCTGATGTTTATCTTAATCATCCACGAAGCGCTTGTCATTTCACTTTTTCAGCTTCCATTATACTGATACAAAGATTTTGAACGACTCGACTCATCAATCTCCGCTATTCATATATTGCTTTGGGGTTAAGTTGTATCGTTTTTTAAAAACCTTAAAGAAATAAGGATAGTTCCGAAACCCGCAGTTTTCTGCGATTCTCCTAAGATCCATTTCTCCTTCTTCCAGCAAGATAGCTGCTCTCTTCATTCTGTATTCGCTCAAATACTCATTAACCCCTATTCCTACTTTTTCTTTGAATTCTTTGCTCAAATGCACGCTGCTAATACGAATCTCTTGCGCTATGGTAACCAGAGATAGCTCTTGCGCATAGTTGTTCTGAATGTAAGCTATTGCTCTGTTTACATGAACGGATGCGTATACGAGGTCCGCTTCCGACTGTGCTTCGAATAACTTGACGAATACTTGATGGAACCACCGTTTGGCGTCGTCAAGGGTATCAAAGTTACGGATCACTTCGGATGGCGGTTGCTCTCCATATACTCTCGTAAGTTCCAGCCGCGTTTCTTTACAGGCCCTATTTACGATACTGATGAGATCATTAAACAATAAATGCAAACTCTGAAAATCCAATTTTTCTTTCAAAATCGACTCAAAAATCTGATCCAGTGTAAAAAAGGCGCTATGCTTGTCCTTTAATTTAATTACCTTTAACAGGCTTTTCTCCTCCCGGAGGCTAATGCCCTCAGAAGTTTTAGTGTCAAAATGTGATAAACTCTGTGTGATGATTAAGCTTTTTCCATGGTAAAACTTTTGACTGAGCAGTTTGCGTGCAATAACATAACTGATTTTCAGCCCTTCGATTCCGCGTCTTATTGGGCCAATACTAAAGCTGACCGATAAGTTTAGGTACTTTTTCAATGAACTTTTTACTTCGTCGAGTACTTGATAAGTACTCTGCTCAATAACCAATGAACTTCTTACCGATGGATAGGAAAAAAAAATGACGAACTGGTCGGCGGTAACATGGCAAACAGCTCCATTTTCCTTGTTCTTTAATATTTCTTCAACAATATTAAGGACAGAAAAATGAAGCATTGATATTTCTTTGAAGCTTCGAGTTTCCACCATATT
Source organism: Paenibacillus sp. 2TAB23 (assembly GCF_052115165.1). Lineage (NCBI taxonomy): Bacteria > Bacillati > Bacillota > Bacilli > Caryophanales > Paenibacillaceae > Paenibacillus > Paenibacillus sp. 2TAB23. The sequence continues at coordinate 105,091 of NZ_JBFRGD010000014.1, read as the reverse complement.
TTTATATTCGTCAATCATCATCATAATCGTTCTGATGTTATTTAGATCGAGTTGAATATCGAGGAACGTAATTCGTTTCTCGAACTCTTCCTCTCTGTAAAGTCCGGAAAGCAAATCAATCATAAATTTGTTGCGCAAAACGAGAAGACTATTTTGATCAAGCTTCCAAGATGTGCTTTTCTTTATTGCAAACTCCCTGGCTCTATCTAAGGTTTCTAGGATTGTCGACGCGCTGAGATTTTGTTTGAGTATAAAGTCAATCGCCCCGTTTTTTAAAGCGTTACAAACGTATTGATAATCGTCATATTGACTTAATACTATGACCTGAATACTCGGAAATTGACTCGAAAGCACACTTGTCAATTCAACTCCACCCATACGGGGCATTTGGACAGCTGTAAATACAATATCCGGAAGGTTTACTCTAATGAGATCCAGCGCTTCAATTCCATCTTTCGCTTCTCCACAAATACGGTAGCCGTTATGCTCCCAATTCATAATCAGCTTTATATTGCTCCTTGCGATTATCTCGTCCTCTACGATCAGCACTTTTAACATGACCGTTCCCCTCCGGAACAACTAAATAGGAATGAACTGATCGCCTTGCTCCCTCTGGTCCGCTGACATAAATCTCGAACTTCCCAGACATGTTCGCGAATTACTTTACAGGTGCCACGAGAACAAGGCATGCGGTCTATATATTCCAACATACGAATTCCCGACGATTTAATTTCTTGATACTTACTTCACGTGGCAATATCCGTCCAAGGTGGATTGAAACATCGCTAGCATGGATAGATAGAAAGCGCTTCCATATTAACTATTGCAAACTTCCGATAGCTCTTATACAATTCCGACTCTACCAGTTTCTGCCCACGAGCCGGAAAAAGGACCCTCCCTAAGGACGATCCTTTAGCAATGTTCTTGACGCCTTTTCATACGTTTGAATGAGTAAATTCAGCCTTACAGATCCCCTGTACGGAACCTATACGCCCCCGAATGGATAGACGTTACGGCATAATGCTTTCCTTGTTCGCTTACCGGCTTGTAATCGACTTTCTGTCCGCTCTCAAATAGATCATCCCCGAATGAGAGAAGCGGAATCTTGACTAGTGCCGTTGTATTTGGAGGGATGCTTACGCTGAGTCTGGATCCAGCTTCGTCGTAAGAAAAATGAACGTCAATCAGCCCTCTTGCCGATAGATAACTGCCTTTGATATCTTGGACGGAATCCAGATGCAGAGGAGAAATGTTTATTTCTTTGTAAGCATCTGTAATAGAAGAGATGCCTAGAAGCTCTCTGTATAACCATTCCAAAATATGACCCATCATATCATGATTACGGGATCTTGCATTGTCCGTCCAAAACTCCGGCAAGGCCGTCTCGCCTTTCTCCACGAAGCGGATATAACTTGGGTGCTCAGGCTGCATCATCATATCGAAGATGATATCATTGCGCTTCATACCTGCGAGAGCATGGAATAAATAACGAAGTCCGATCTCTCCCGATTTAAATTGCCTCCCTGCTGCGGCATTCAGTAGCGACGCTTCTACATCGGAACGATAGTTTTCGTCCACCAGTTCAAAAGATAACGGGATTGCCTGAATCACTTGGTTGAGCGGATCAAACTCTCCATTCCGTCTGCAGTAAGCATAACGGCCTTCATCCGGTATCCAGCGCAAAAGCTTGGCGTTATACACCACTTTTACCCGTTCCGCTTCTGACGCATAATGCGCGGCATCGTGATCCAGACCGAGCATAGTCGCAAACTGCGACAATCGTTTGTAGCACTCATAATAAAACGCCGTCTCGACATTTTCGATATAATCCCCGCCGCTTTGAGGCACGATTCCCCAATCACCAAGCCCGTGGTTAATGAGTCCGCCTTCTACTTCTTTGCTCTTCAGATATCGCATGTATGCCTTCATGGCAGGATACGCTTCTACCATTGCCGTTCGATTGCCATACCATTTCAACAATAATTCGGGTACGAGAATAATAGCGCTGCCCCATGCGATAGAATCACGAAATCCTTCACTAAATTTGGAGTATTCCGGCGCAATATCGGGAATTAAGCCCTCTTCCGACTGAGCTTCGATCATGTCTCGTGTTATTTTTAGCCACAGGGCTTCAACATCTTTGACAAACATAATGGAAGGCCCCATCAGACTTGCCGTTTCAATCCAGCCCAGTTTCTCGATAGTAGGACAATCCGAATGCACGCTTTGCAGATTGCTCTCGATCGCCTTAATAATAATCTGAGCCAGCTTGTTAATACGAGGATCATCGGTTTCGAAATGCCCCGCATCCATTGAAGCCGACGTCACAAAATGCCCTTTTACATCATGAATGAATGGTTTTGATGTATTCGACTCATCACGCGTACATCCCTCGATTTGCACCCATCTCGCGCCATAACAGGAAAAGTCGGGTTTCCATACTTCCACTTCTCCGCTTCCGGCAAGAGTATATTCCGAATATGTGACAATATCCCACGGTGCAGCTACTGTAGCGTCTTCATTCCGAAGCTCGCCAGGCTTGATTGTGACCTTGCTCCCCGCAGGACCGCTGACATAAATCTCGAACATGCCCGACATATTTTGACCTAGATCAAAAACATAAACTTGATCCTTTGGCTCCTCAATCTTGATCGTATCGTAGGTGGTCTTCACGGTAATCGGGGGCTGGTTTTGACTTACTAGCTTTCCTTTAGGTGGCGTGAGTATCTTGGGAATTTCCCACGATGAATCGTCATAGGAAAGATCATACCATCCTGTCGGATAAAGCCTTGCGTCGAAGTTCTCGGAACCATAAACATTAGCGAGTGTAGTCGCGCTTTCTCTGACTCTCCAATTCTCGCACTCCGTTCGTACATGTTGCACGGAACCGTCCTCATATTCGATATGCCATTCGCCTATTGCAAGCAACTCGGATCCATAAGACTCATAACCTTTATCGAGGGTATAGAAATGCCGGTCTCCGGCATCTCCCATATAAAAGCCGTTGCCAACCGATAAACCTATTACATTGTTGCCATCACGCATCTGGTTCGTTACATCAAAACATACGTATTGTACGGATTTATTGTAGTTCGTCCAGCCCGGATCCATCTCACCCGGTCCGACTTTCTCCCCGTTCATATAGATTTTAAAATGACCAAGGCCAGACACAAGCGCATAAGCACGCTTAACCTTTCCTTCGGCCGCAAATCTCATGCGGGCATAGAAGGGCTTGGCCCCTCCATCTCCAATCCATTTTGCCTTCCAAGCTTCTTCATATAAATATCCTGTAAACAAGGACTTCGGATCGCTCCAGCTCATCTCTCCGTTCTGATTCCAGACGGCGACCCTCCAGTAATAAGTCGTTACACTTTTCAAAGGCTGCCCTTGGTAGCCGATGCCGAATTGCTCGGAAGAATACACTTTCCCGCTGTCCCAAAGTAAATCTTCGCAACGTTCGAGAGAAACTTCCCGTTCAGCGAAGATGATTCGGTAATGGGATTGGCATTGATCCCGCTCCTCGCTATCCAGTTGCCATCCGAATAAAGGAACACCTGTATCTATACCAAAGGGGGAGTAATAATTATTGATCCTTAATCGCACCGGTTTCAACGCTTCTCCACCTTTTTAAAAAGCTTTATCGGTTCAATTAGTCCGTAGGGAACTCCCTTGTATTCGGGCGTATACCCATCTTCGGTGGGATGGAAGGACCACCAATCCAACCAATTTGGCGTGTCATCCAGATCGTGAAGCGGACCAAACAAATTCCGAGGACTTCCAATTACTTCGATAACAACTTGACTCAGCTTCCCATCCATCAAGAAAGGTTCCAAATCCACCGATGATTCGCATCTCCAAGGAATCGTCTTACACGCTTCTCCGTTCACCTTGACGTCGAGCAGAACAGCTTCATACTTTCCGAGCTCCAGCTTGTATCCATTTCCAATTACAGCATCGTTATCGATTTCAAAACAATAGTTCATACTGCCGCAATAATAAGGATATCCTTGCTCGCGCCAGTCGCCGTACGAGAGCATGCTAGGCTCGCGAGTGATTCTACGATTGTGATCCACCGCGAAATCACCGATGATATAACCATTTTCGAGCTCCATATCATGGCAATAAGCAATATGAACATCAAGGGTATTAATGCCCTCTCGCAAATCCAACAATTTAATCTTTTTCATGCAAATATCCATATAGTAGCCGTCTGGCAAGGCTTCAATACGCCTATCGTTTAGTTCGAATACGAAACGATCGGCATCTTCGAATACCAGGTAGGTATCTGTCGCAGGGATATCCGTTACCTCGAAAGTAAACCGGAGTTCAACCGCCGATTGATCGCAAGGATGCTCCTCATGAATCCACATATACCTTTGCAGATTGCCATTATGGAAGACTTGACGCATGCCGAGGCGTTCACGGATGATCCGCTGAGCTCTCCATACCTCCATCACCTCCGACCACTCTCCGTCGTCCATACGGAATTGACATTGATCCAGAATAAAGGCGTTAGGTGCGGTTCGTTGGAATGCAACAGGTGCGAGCTCCGCAACGAATTGCTCACCCGTGGTTAATTTCTCAACAAGACCTTCGACCGCATCTGTTTCATTATTGGTATGAACGACGGAGTCGCTCGCCAAGACGTATAACCTGGACTCGGCAGGGCCAAATGTCTCGCGGAATTTGACTGAATCGCCTGCTGAATCAGTGAACCGTCTAGTAACCTTTCCCGTCCAAGCATCCCATTCTTCCAAGCATTGTCCGCCCGAGATTTCAATTTCTACTTGATGAGTATGATGACGGTCATTATTCACAATGAAAACAACCGATCCATCATTGACTTGTCGATGCATGTGCAGGAAGTGTTCGGATTCCTTGCCCGACATATCCGTAATGGCAACTCCTCGGGACACCGTATTCATCACATACGACTCAAGTTCAGCTGCATTCTGCAAACGAATAAGATTTTTATGATTCAAAAATGCGTCCAGCCGATGACAATTGAATGTTGTTCCATCTAGTAAATAAGGGATTTCCCCGAACGAAACAACCTTCCCTCCGCTGCTCATATAGGCAAGCAGCAATTCAAGTGTGGAAGACATGAGATTGTGAAGAGACGGCAACACAACTAAATGATATTGCGCCTCACCGACATGCATAGTTCCTCCCACAGCTGCGGCGAAGTCCTTCATGATTAGCTCATCGCCTAAATCGAAATCAATGTGCAATTCGACCAATCGGTTTACGAATGCATTAAACGAACGATCATATTCGGCAAGTATAGATTCATTTCCAGCACTATTTTTCCACGAGGCCGCATTCACGCTTTGCCCTAACCTTGACCATACAGATGTAGCTGGATGAATAACAAGTACGTTTCGAGTTAGCTTCCCTTCACTTAGTACGGCGCTAAGTCTGGCGTAATAATCTTCCATGCTTTTATTATGATTCCACCAATTCGTGTGATAGTTAAAAGAAGGAGGATAATCGCGTTTACGACAGCCTCTGAGCGAGTACCAAGATAAATGGTGCGTCAACAAATTAACACCTAAGGCAAATTGCCAATCTCCTATCCACCTGCGGTTCTCGAAAGTTAAGTCCCAGCCGGTTACGCCATAAGTTTCGGTAATGACCTGCTTCTTGCCCAGCTGGTTCGCAACGCTAGATACTTGCTTCAGAGTCAGATGCTCGTCCGTTTTTTCACATAATGTATCGATCCCGGGTATATCTAGATACCGATAATGGGACATAACCGATCCGCTGTGCACTGCCTGACCGACGATACTCCCTTCGGAATGAAAATGTCCGGTAAATTGAAGACCGTGCTCCCTGCACCAATCTCCAATTTGTTTAGTAAACGACTCGCTAAATGTTTCCGTAACGGTTAACCAATAATCGTAACGAATCTGCGAAGAACCCGCTCCCCGGAAAAACAGGAACGGGAGGAGCTCCCATATCGAATAACCCCTTCTCCTTTCGAACTCCTCGGCTAATACCTCGCTCCATGCAATCCAAGTTAGATCTGGTTCTTCCAAACGCTCGGAAAAACCTTTAACCGTAGGTTCATCCGTAAATATCCCTGGAATTGTTTTTCCAAATTCTTCTCCTACTGCTTTTCTATATGGTTCATAATTCGTTTCGATAAATAATCTAACCGTTTCTGGATTCATTAGATCCGTATAAGTGTCACCGTGAGACCAATCATTTTTTTTAGCAACCCTTACACGGAATAAGAGATACACTTCATCGCTTTGCATAAGTTCTTCCCTGGCTTGTTTAACGGTTACTCGACTAATATGAGTGAGATCATCTCCATTGATGTTGGCACGGTAAGCAACTAGGATCGATAGATCTTCAGGGTCAAAACTTCGGCTTATCGTCAGAGTCAGCGCCTTTGCGCGAACAGCATCCCCGCCTAATTTCGCAACCATTCCTCCGGCCATGCCGGAGGAATATCGGTCCTCATCATATAACCAGGCTGTCATTTCCGATTCCTTTGCTTTGGCGACGCTATCCTTGATTCGGTCCATAAATAGTTCGCTCATGTAAGGGGTCTCTAACCCTTCGCGCACGTGCATCATAAATCCGCCCATGCCTTGTTCTTTGAAACCATCAATCTGACGATTCAATTCCTCTTGCTTTAACTCATCATTCCAAGCCCAGAAAGGAACTCCTCTATATTGATTATCAGGTTGCTCAAATGATTGCTTTAATTTCTCTCGATTCATTACGCACCTCACCCTTTTACGCTTCCGAGTACAATTCCTTTAACAAAATACTTTTGCAGAAATGGATAGATACACAATACCGGCAGCATGGAGACAAACAGCTGAGCAGCCATGACGGTTCGATTCGAAATATTGGCGATAAGCGATAAATCGTTTGCGTTCATATTCGTTAAATCTCTAGAAACAATAACGGTTCGCAAATAGGTTTGTAGAGGATAATTGCTAGGCGAGTTCATATATATCATGCCGTCAAACCAAGAATTCCAATGAAAGATGATTGTAAACAAAGCTATAGTCGCCAATGACGGCATAGAGATTGGTAAATAAATACTCCATAACGTTCTCCAAGCTCCGGCTCCGTCCATCTGCGCCGATTCATCAAGCTCATGCGGCTGCGTACGGAAGAAATTCAGCATCAGTACAACATTGAATACATTAACCGCCGAGGGTAGGACAAGCGCCCAAATGGAGTCCATAAGCCCCGTTTCTTTGACCACCATAAAGGTCGGTATTAAGCCGCCGTTAAAGATCATCGTCACAACAAAAAACCACGAGTATGCCGTTCTTGATCTGAACTTCAATTGGGATTTGGAAAGCGGGTAAGCAGCTAGAACCGTAAGTGTCAAGCTTATTGAAACGCCGAGAAAAAGCCTTTGAAACGATACGCCTACCGTGTTCATGAATACATTGTTGCTGAAAATGTACTTGTAAGAATCCAGGTTAAATCCGATCGGCCACACCGTAACCCAACCAGCGGTTACGGCGGCATTGCTGCTGAGCGACATCGCGGCCATATGTGCAATCGGAAACAAACAGGTTAATGAAAATAGGGCAAGGAAAATATAGTTGGCGTATATAAACAATTTACGAGAAATCGTACGTCTTTCAATCATTCTGAATACCTCCTTATGTGACAATGATTAAAAAATCCGATAATTCGCGAGCCTGTAGGCTAGCAGGTAGGAGGTGCAGATAAAGACAAAAGAAACAAACGACTTGAAAAGTCCAACAGCCGTTGCTACGCCATACTGCATCTGTTCCATTCCAATCCGGTAAACGTAAGTGTCCAGAATATCAGCACTAGAATAGACTTGAGGACTATATAAATTGAATACCTGATCAAATCCCGCATTCAAAATATTTCCAAGACTCAACACGCTCAGCAACACGATAATCGGTCTCATGCCGGGCAACGTAATATGCCACATTTGTTTCATATGTCCCGCACCGTCTAATGAGGCCGCTTCGTACAATGATTTATCGATGCTTAGAATGGCGGCCAAATACACGATCGTATCAAAGCCAAGTTCTTTCCAAATGTGTGAAGCCACTAATATAAAACGAAACCACGGGCCCTCGCCAAGAAAATAAATCGGTTCAAATCCCAGAAACGTAAGAAAATTGTTTACAATGCCTCCCGATGGTGACAAAATATCAATCAGAATACCGGATAAGATAATCCATGAAAGAAAGTAAGGCATATAAACGACGGTTTGAACGGTACGCTTGAATAGCACACTTTTGACTTCATTAAGCAAAATCGCCAAGCCAAGCGGAAATACGATACCCACTATCATTTTCAATAAAGAGATTAATAAAGTGTTCCCTATAACCTGCATCGTATTAGGCATACCAAATACATACTTGAAATTATCAAGTCCAATCCACTCCGACCCAAACCAGCCATTAGATGGGATAAAATCCTGAAAAGAGATTACGATGCCAACGATCGGACCGTAGCTATATATGAGAACCAAGATGACCGCCGGCAGCAGCATCAAATGATAAGCGCCTGTAGACAACCGACGTTTGCGGGTTCCTTTCAACTCCATCGACATGCACACTCCATCCCTATGTTTATATAGAAGAAGGAGGAATGACCGAGGTCCTCCTCCTCCACCGTTACTTATCGATAATTACTTCGCTGCATCCCAATCATTAACTTCCTTCGTTACCTCTTCAAGACCCAACTGGTTCAATTGGCTAACGAATTTCTCAAAGTTATTAACCGAATCCGATCCCATAATCACTTTTGTGTAATACTCTATGACCGCTTGTTCAATCGTTTTGAGACGATTTTTCATGACGTCAGTCGAAGCCCCATAGAACTCGTCCATTTTGAATAAATTGTTGGTTACATACTCATTCATGGATTTGAAAGAACCGGTTTCGCCGAATACCTTCTCGAATTGGGCATTGGCGTTGTCTCCGGCTTTATATTTTTGGATATTGTCATAATATCCCTTTTCCTCTGCATTAAGCTTGGAAGTATCTCCTGTTTTGAACGCTTCTTTAAGCTTTAGATGCGCTTGGAGATTTTTTTGCGCTTTCCATGCTTTCGCCACCGTCCAGTGATGACCTGGAGCCGGAGCAGGACCTAGAAATTTGTCATACTCCTCTTGAGAAGTATCCCCGTAATTCAGCTCTGTCCAGAAATTAATCAGCTTCATAATGGCTTCTGGGTGCTCGTACCCGCTGCGCATCACATAGTAGTTCTCCACATTCAGCTTGATTTGAGGATTGGCTGGCTGATCGTCTTTGGAAACAATCGGATTTGCCAGCCAATTGGAATCCGGGAAGTTATCCTTTGTTTGCTGAAGTGGAAACATCCCGTTCCACATTGCGCCGATATTGAAACCAACTCGTCCTGCAGCAGCCAATTCGGCTGCTTTGTTTGAATCCTTAGCTGCAAAATCTTTCTCAATTAATCCTTCTGTATAAAGTTTATTTAGATAGGTTAGAGCGTCTTTCACCTCAGGTAATGCACTGCCGTAAACAAGCTTGCCATCTTCTCCGCGGACCCAAGTTTTCGGATATGCATCAAATGCATTGAATAAACCAATTGCTTCTGCCAAGCCCGGCGATAGAAAATCTTTGTTCATCATCAGACCAACGGTATCGTTTTTACCATTGCCGTCAGGATCCTTTTCTACAACTGCTTTGATAGCTGTATAAAGTTCATCTGTCGTTTTTGGAGCTGGAAGTCCAAGCTTATCCAGCCAGTCTTGCCTAGCCCACAGGAAGGAGGCGCCGTCGATTGCCGAATTCGTTCCCGGAATCGCAATGAGCTTTCCTCCGAAGGTAGCGGACTCCAGAGCCGAATTACCTTCCTCCGTAATGATTCCCTTCGTTAATGATGTCGCGTAGTTTTCATACACTTCTGATAAATCGGTATACAGTTTCGTTCTGGACAATGTAGCGAGTTGTTCCGTGCTAACGCCGATAAGATCAGGAATATCACCAGACGCAATGGCAACGCTCATTTTTTGTTTACTTGCGTCAGTACCCTTCGTGTACCAAAGAGGCTTGATTATAATGCCCAGTTCATCCCGATAGGCTTTAATCCATACGCTATTTTCCCATTTTTCTTCTGTAAAATCGTCAGCCATTGGATCTCCGATCGCCACCCCAACGGTTAATTCGATTGGCGGATCAAACTTAGCCATAGGATCAATAGGAGTATTCGTCTCCGTACTGACGCTATTATTGCCCCCATTATTTGTTGTCTGGTTTGCATTGTTCGTGCTGCATCCCGCCAGCAGAGCGATACTCAGCGTAACTGCGGATACCATTGTAAACACTTTCTGTTTTCTGTAGTTCATGCTTGCTCCCCCATTCAGTCCTGATTGCTTACAAGATAATCATACTTTTCTGCGCAATAGAAAACGATTTCAAATTTCCGATTATCCTTGTATTATTCCGACTTCCATGAATGGTTGTCGTGAATATGCAATTCCAACTCGAGTTTTAGGTTGTTCGGAACTCCTGTGGGGTTTGTCCCGTTTCCTTCTTAAAAAAACGGCTAAAATAACCCGCCGATGTAAATCCTAGCGTCTTAGCAATGTCTTGAACTAGCATACGCGGATCGGAAAGCATTTCCTTAGCTTTTTGAACCTTTAACGCCGCGATGTATTCGGTTATTGTTAGGCCTTTCGATTGTTTGAACATTCTTGATAGATAATCTGGATTCAAGTAAACTTGTTCAGCAAGTTTTGTTACCGAAAGGTCCCCATCTAAATGATCAACGATATATTGAATGATTGTACCTAATACATCCACGCGCATCTTCGAGGACTGTTCTGCGTGATAATGATGAAATAAATTAACGATATGTTGAAGTAAATCAAGCCCTTCCTTGCGAGAATGAAATGAAGAAGGCTGTAAAAGCTTGATAAGATGCGGAGCAGCAGTAGAATCACGGTCTAAACCTATTTTGTTTGCTGATGACAAAATCCGAAGCGCTACCGCGTAATACAACTCCAGGTACCTCATCTCATCTATGGCTTCCCATTCTGTAAATGAGGCAAGTTCAGTGAGAATCATCTGAACCTCATCCTTGCGTCCTGATTCAATATAAGTATCTAGCGCATTCGCACGTTTATGGAATACTTCTATGAAGCCACGCACATCGTCTTCGTATTGCTTCACTTTCGACTGCACATTCTTTTCCGTTACAATAATTTGTTTGGCATCAAAATAGCGTGACAAAAAGGCCTTAAGCACGATAAACTGTTTAGCCACATCCTTCCATTCGATTGCTCTTTCGGTAAGAGCGAACGAGAACGTATGTCCTGTGGATTTTTCCACTGTCTGTTGAATCGTTTCGAGTGAGCCGTGCAAGAAAGTCATTAGCCCCTCTAGTGTCTGAAAAGAGTTTTCGCGATCTTGAATGAAAATAACGTAATACTCCCGACTGTAGCTAACATCCGTAAACTTTAGATAGGGCGATAATAAACGAACGTTAACGGAATGCAATGCCGTGAATAGGAGATCCTTTTCTGGTAGACGCATCTTCGAGCTGGCTAAATCCATTCTGGCTATTGCCATAGAAATTGGGCTATCCATAGAGAGTCTAATACCTAGCCCTTCCAGCGTTGGCTGATTAAACTCTGACTGCGACAACATGCCATCTAACAAGTCAGATAGATAAATGGCTCGATGGTGTGCGACTTGTTCCCTTTGTATTTCGCGTGCTTGCTTAATTAGCATTCCCATCTTCTGTTGTTCGTCAAGCAGGGCTATCGATTTGCGAACGACCTCAAGGATTGCCTCGTCACCCTCGGACTTCAAGACATAATTTTCTGCACCTTGCTTTATTGCATGGTGAATGTAATTAAATTCATCAAAGCCGGTTAAAAATATTAATTTGCACTCCGGCCAACTTTGCTTAACCCGATCACCGAGTTCTAATCCTGACATCTTAGGCATTTTAATATCAGTCAACAGGATGTCGAAACGTTTTTCGGACATGGTTTTTAAGGCTTCTAATGCAGTCGAAGCCTTATATAGTTCAAGTCTGTGTCCTTCCATTTCCAAGAATAATTCATACAAGCCGTCCAGAATCAACTTCTCATCATCCACGATTAGCATTCGATACATCCGCAGTCACCGCTTTCGGATTAATGATTAACTCTATTTTGACGCCGCCTAATTCGCTCCTGCCAACCTTGATCCCACTCTCCGGACCATATTTATAACGGAGCCTTTTGTGGACATTCAGAATGCCTGTAATTTCTTGCGTAATCTGTTTATTCTGCTCGTCCATTACTAGAGCAGAAAGCCTTTCTAATCCTTCTTCGCTATTCTCCCCGTTATCTTCGACGACAATAACAAACCTTTCATGTTCCGGTACATCCACAAACGTCACTCTGAGAATACCTCCTTCCAGAACGTTCTCTAATCCATGAACAAATGCATTCTCCACTAATGGCTGAATAATTAGTCGAGGCACCGAATATGGCTTAAGACTTGCCGGTAATTCTTCAAATTCAACGGAAACACGGTCTGAGAATCTTGCTAACTGAAGCATGACGTAGTTACGTGCATGAGCGACTTCATTTTCGAGCGGTACCATATCTCTCGAATTACGAGTAATGAACTGAAAATATTTAGCCAACTGATTGGTAAAATTCACAGCTTCATCATCTTTTTCCATCTTAATGAGACGAATGATGCTGAATAGGCAATTATAAAGAAAATGTGGATTGATCTGCGACTGTAATTGTTTCAGCTCTGCATTCTGCAAATGAATTCGCTGGTTGTAAACTTCATCTATCGAGATTTTCAAATTAATCAGCATTTCATTGAAACGTTCATATATATAACCGAATTCGTCTTCTTTATCATGCCGGATATTCAGCTCTAAATTACCTTCCTCGATTCGTTTAAATGCTCTTACAAGCTTGACCATAGGTTTATTAATGATTTTGTTGATATAATACAGATATAAGGCGACCATTAGGATGGTCATGCAGAAAAACAACCAGAACCATTTGTAATACTCCGAAATCGTTTTAAACATAGTTGGTTTATATAAGTAATGGTCTACGTATAAGCTGCTATCCATAAGGCTGGAATGTGTGAAAATATAGGTTTGATCAAGTTTGGCCGGAGGCTGTCTACCCGTTGCTTGTTTAGATGGCAACGACCGTCCGTAATGATTTCTAATTGGCTCTTCCAACTTCTCATCATTGATTATGTACATATTTTCAGCATTCGTACCCAATCCCAAAATCAGTGCTCCTGAATAGTCCTTTTTTAACGCAGCTTGAAAACCGCGCTGAATCTCGCTCGGCCGCAATTCCATTTCAATTATTATGTTTGGGATGGTGTCAAACTCGCTTTCCAATGGATAAGCCACGATGAGCAGTTTATTATTATAACTGATAACATTATAAGGATCATGAAGCTTCTCAACAGGCACGTCCTCATCTTTCAAATGTCCATACCCATCGACCGCCGAAATTTCCACGTTAATTCCGGGAAGGTACAGACGAGTGTCAACGATTAATTCACTGCTATTGCGCATGGAGACAAGCTTGGATCGCAAGAAGTGAATAAGTTCTATTCGACGATATGACTCAAGAATGTCGTATGTATTAACTAACTTATTCAGATAGTTATCATTTAGCATATCGTACTGAAGCGAGTTAAAACGGCTAATCGTATCATTTAGCTCCCTTAAATAATTCTCGGACTGAGTTTTAGCTGAGTCCATAATATCCTGGCGAAGTAAATTTGATGCCCAGCTGTATAAGATGCCGGCAAGGATATATATGGGTATCGTTGCAATAATAAAGGCAATGATTAGCCGCTTGTAAACCGAAGATTGCCAAACTTTTTGTGAAAGTTTCATCTCCGTCTCCTTTCCATCCTACAATGTAATATTTCATTATACCCATCACTTAAGATGTGTAACAATGAGACAATTCCGACTTCACTTTCATATTTCCGATATCCGTCTAGCCCACTTACTATTAAAGATTCGCGCAAAAAAACTACTAAGAGAACTCAGTAGTCTCGCTGTTGGAAATCCCGCATTTTTTATATTCCACAAGCATACCTAAACGGCTGGGCATCGAATTAAACAAAATCTCTAAGCTCAACTTTAGCCGTGTTGCGGATGCTGACATCGAATTGGTCTTGATTGAAATCGTACATACGCGTTCCCAGCTTATAAATGCACCACACGACATTTTTCAGCACTGTTCATAATCAAAAAAATGGAAAACAGAAATTTGTCCCTGTAGCTTTAAAGCGCAAGATACCCCGCAGACTATATTCACTTTTACATTAACGAACGGTTAAAAGCAAAACCAAACGGCCTCAGTCCGATGAAATACAGAACTAAGGCCGCTTAATTGATTTTTATTTATTGTTTTGTCTACTTGACGAAGTGAAGTTCACTACAAGGGTTGCTCCCTCATCATTTATAGCTATCCTTGCTCTTTCAGAAATACTTCATATTGCTCCTGCCATTCTTGCTTTATTTCAGTCCAGTGCCCACGTTTCTCAAGGGCATCGCGGAAATCCAGGTTGCTTCGAACTGCTCGTCGCTTCTGGACATGATGAATTTCGTTCTATACTCTTTTCGAATGTTTTCGAGGGACATCAGTCAATTGCAAGTTCTCAAGAACATTTAATGGAGTCTTACCCAAGCTTAATTGCTTTAAGTCTAAACGATCCACTTTCATAGTCTTTCTGATGATAAGCAAGGTGTAGTCCTAATTGCATGAGCCTGTCTCCTCCATAGCTTGACTTTTCACCATCGTCACCTGACCAAACTTCGTATTCAAGTTCCGGGTTAAGCCCATCAAGCCGCAAGGTTCTTCGCCTTGCATTCGGCACGGCCATCACTTGGAAATAGTACACAACGGCTTCCTCTTTGTCTTCGGATACAAACATCCAAGCTGATTCGTTCCCTTCAAATGGACTCTTCAAGCGATACATATCGCCTTTTTGAACTAAACCACGAATTTGCTTGTAGGTGATGACTTGATTTTTGACGATCTCTTTTTCTTCATTGCTGAATTTGGTTAGATCAAGCTCATATCCAAAGTTTCCAGACATAGCGACGTTCCCTCGAAAATCAAGTGGCGTAATCCGTCCAACTTGGTGGTTAGGTACGGCTGATACATGAGCTCCAATTGCGCTTACAGGGTAAACAAGGCTGGTACCGTATTGTATCTTTAACCTTTCTACAGCATCCGTATTATCACTTGTCCATGTTTGAGGCATGTAGTAGAGCATTCCAGGATCGAAGCGGCCTCCTCCACTTGAGCAACTCTCAAACAAAATATTCGGATATGCCGTGGTGATGCGTTCCAACAGCTCGTACAATCCTAAAACATAACGATGGGAAGTCTCCGATTGACGTTCAGAGGGCAGTGAAGCGGAACCCATTTCAGTTAAAGCACGGTTCATGTCCCATTTCACATAAGAAACCGGCACGCTGGAGAAGATCGCTGAAAGGGAGTCGTAAATATAATCTCGAACTTCCTTTCGAGTATAATCCAGCACGAGTTGCCACCTTGCTTCGCTGCGCCTGCGTCCAGGAACATGAAGACACCAGTCCGGATGCTCACGGTAAAGATCGCTGTCCGGCGATATCATCTCGGGTTCAAACCAAAGTCCGAATTGAAGCCCAAGTCGATTAATGCGTTCCGCCACATCCGCAAGTCCGTCCGGCAGCTTCCGGCGATCCTCGAACCAATCACCAAGAGATGAATTATCCGAATCCCTCTTGCCGAACCAGCCGTCATCCAAGACGAACAGTTCAATTCCTAGCTTCTCCCCTTCTTCCGCTATTGCTAACAACTTTTCAGCATTAAAATTAAAATAAGTAGCCTCCCAGTTATTGACTAGAATCGGCCGCTCTTTATCCCGATATTCCCCTCGACATAGCCTTGTCCGGTACAAGCGATGATAAGTACGCGACATATCGCCCAACCCTTGCTTAGAGTAAACCATAACGACTTCCGGTGTTTGGAAACTATCACTTGGATTCAATAGCCATGTGAAATCAAAGGAATTCACTCCCATGCTAATTCGCGTAGAGCCGAATGAATCCACTTCAGCTACCGCTTCAAATCCACCGCTGTATACTAAGCTGAAGCCGTAAGCCTCACCATGGTTTTCTGTTGTTTCCGGAGTTACCAACGCGTAAAAGGGGTTTAACTGATGGCTGCTCATGCCTCTCTTGCTATCGATTCGAGTTTCACCTTGATGTAACGCTCTACGGGTTATATTACCCTCTCGAGCCCAGGCTCCGGTGAGATAGATGATTTCTAAATCCTCTTTATCCGGGAAGTCTACACTTGCACTTAAAGCACGGAGAAGCCTAAGCTTCTTTTCCCCTTCATTACTGAACCGCGCAGAACGGATAATGACATTCCGATCAACAAAAACAGTATAGATAAGGACAACTTTTAGACCCGAATAGGCATCCTTCAGCTCCAACTCCAAAGTCTCTGCTTCGGTTTCATTTTCTACGTAAACGGCTGGAAGTCCAGCTAATGAAGGCTTCCCCTTAATGAGCTTATAACCTTCGTACTTTAACTCCGTAATTCGGGTTCCATCCTCAAGCTCTACTTGATATGCCGGGTTACGAAAATCCCCGCTCCCGTATTGAGGGTATTCTTGGAATAAGCGATCCAATCCAGCCTTCTCGGGAGTATGAATTAATAAATCCGCCATGGGTTCCCTATGCATCAGGTTGCCCCCCCAATATACATGGACAGGATATCCATCCTTAATTTGAATAAGATAACTCATGCCGACCGACTGCAGGTGAAAAAGCCCCGTATTCTCTTGAACAATGATGCCCATTAAACTTCTCCTCTCAACACTACCCTCTTAGAGCAAATGTTTTAATATATTTTCAAAATAAAATATGGTTTTAAGCTTGGCACTAATTAATTGATGCTTTGTCAACTATACAGGAATAATATATCAATACTTAATATTACGTACATAGCTTGATGCTCACTAGTTATGTTATAATGCTTGGAATTTAATATGAAGGGGATCTACCATGATTGAGTATTTGTCACGAAGCAAACAGCACACTGAATTGTATTTAACACAATTTGGCATTGAAGAATGTATTCCAAGTCATTTTTTTGGGCCAGCCATAAGAAGTCATTTTCTTCTTCATTATATTTTGGACGGAGAAGGAATCTTTGAAGTCGACGGAAACAAATACCGGCTTCAGAAGGGTCAGGGTTTTCTTATTAGCCCAGCTGTCATTACTTATTATCAAGCCGATTCCAGAAGCCCTTGGTCTTATTGCTGGTTTGGTTTTGACGGAACATTGGCAGAATTGCTCCTCAAGCAAGCAGGATTAACGAGGGAATGCCCCATTCTCAACTGTGGTAAAGACGATATGATTCACAAATATTTGAAGTTAATGGCAGAGCCCAATGAAAATCATAAAACGAAAGAAACCAGACTGACCGGTTTGCTTTACCTATTATTATCCCTGCTTGCAGAATCTGGTCCAGTAACGCCTATAGAGCAAAAGGAAAGTCGTGCGGAAATTTACGTTGAAAAGGTAAAGGAAATCATCGAAACTAACTTTGCTCAGAAAATTACCATTGGAGACATTGCCAGCATAATCGGACTCAATCGCAGCTATCTATGTTCGTTATTCAAACAACAAATGAATACTAGTATTCAGGAATACTTAATTCGTATTAGGATCCAAAAAGCATGTGAAATGATGGGGAACGTTGAGTTGACGATAGGTGATATCTCCCGCTCCGTCGGCTACAATGACCCTTTGCTCTTCTCCAAAATGTTTAAAAAGATTAAAGGAGCTTCCCCTAAGCATTATCGTGCTGAAACTGAATGATCATTCGTCCGTTTACCGTAATCACGTCGGTCCCATCCAGCAGACGAAGGCTCGCACTAAGTTCTTCTACTAAGCTTCGCCGCTGCTCCTATTGGGGTACACCGGCTTGCTCACTGCCCACTGTCAAGATGAGCGTTCGGCACTGCAGTCGCTTCATTATCAGACCTTAGTCCATCTTCTCTGTAAATCAGAACCTGCCAAACTCGAAATCCGAACCCGGCAGGGCCTTACCGAGCCCTGCCGCCATACGTTAATCCCGCAACGGATAGTTGTGAAGATTTGGCAGTTCGTCCTTCGTTATGGAGAAGGGGTGATGGTAAAATTTAATGAGTTGGTCTAGCTCCGTATACTTTTCTGCATATACTTTGCGACCATCCACCGTATTGTAGACAAAAGTGCCGTACCACGTGCAATTCCATGCCCAAAGGGCTTGATCCCGCAGCATGAGATCCGGGTCAGGAATAGTTCCGTTTTCGGATAAAGCAATTATTTTGTTCATCGCCGTATAAGAGAGAGCCGTCTGAAAACGGTCAAGCTGCGACTCGTAATTTCGATCAGGCGGATATATATCTTCACCAATAATGTCGACGTATTCATCCCCCGGATACCAATCCGCATGCTGGCCGTTCCACACCCAAATTAAATGGTTCAGCTTATGCATATTCGTCATTCGCTCATACATTAGCTTCCACAGCCGAACGCATGGGTCAGCCCCTTTCGCCCCCCACCAAAACCAACCTCCCGATGCCTCGTGCAGCGGTCTCCACAGTACCGGCACTCCTGCATCCTGAAGCCTATGCAGCTGGATGGAAATAGCGTCAATATCCCTAATAAGCAGCTTATAATCCTCGGAATCTTCATCAGCCATCGCCTTATGAACGTCAAACGTCGTTGCTTTCGTATAAAAGCCGCTTCCCCAAGTTCTGTCCGGCGGCAAATCAATTAAATCCTTCGGCGCATTCCAATGCCAGCAAAAGGTGACGATGCCTCCGCTTTGCCACCAATCGATAGCGATATCTGTATCGGAGCATTCTGCCCCGCGCTCTGTGCGCGAGGGGGAATAATTCATGAAATCAAAGCCGTATACGGCTGGATATTTACCCGTAACTTCATGCAGGATTTCAAGCTCTGGTGTGGACACTACCCCAATTTGCTGGCCGGTCAGTATGCGGGTACCATAAATGTCGCACAAATACGTCATCAGCCTTTGAGTATTTTCATCAGCATTCGGATTTACAAGGTTAGGCTGTACATTAAAACGCGATCGTCCTTCCGTATTCAACATTTCTGGTTTCTCACCTTTCTCTTAGTCTTCTGTTTATGTTTTTCATTCTATGCAAAGCAAGAAATGCGCTAACCGATAATGCCGCTGCGCTCGACACTCTCAACAAAATAACGCTGAACGACCAAATACAGAATGATAAGCGGAATGATAGCGAGCAAAATGCCCGTGTCAATAATCATCGCCACATGGTTCGGATCGGCCTTCACGTTGGCGCCGCTTATGGCACCCATCAATCCTGGAATCAATGCATTCGCTTGGGCGGATAATGTCGATATTTTAATCGGCATAAGAGCAGATTCACTCATAAATAAGGAAGTGAAAAAGGTATCGTTATATTGCCAAACGAAGCAAAACAATACGACCGTAATCATCGGCGGCACTGCGTTTGGCAGCATGATTTTTAAAAATGTTTTCACGCCGCCAGCACCGTCGATCAATGCAGCTTCCTCGATTTCCTTTGGCATCCCTTTAAAAAACTGGCGGAAAATATAAATGAACAATCCCGCTTTCAGTCCGATCGCAGTCGCCGAAGTAATGATCGAAGGCCAATACGTATTCAGCAAATTAACGCCTTGCTTGCCAGTAAATAAATGAAGCACGCCAAGAATGTCAAAGCTTCTAAAATGAAGATACATCGGTACCATTAGCGTGCTAGTCGGAACAAGAATCGTCAGGATGACCAAAGCGAACAACAAGTTGCTGCCCGGGAAGGAGAACCGGGCGAAGCCGTACCCTGCCAATGCGCAGGAAGCGGTTGTTAACAATGTGGTCACGATGACGAATACCAAAGTATTCCCAAGAAGCGGAAAGTAGTTCAGAATTTCCATGGCCATCTTAATGTTGTCGAGTGTAAAGTTGACGGGTACCATGTAAATCGTTGGATTGTATATATCGATTTTGTCTTTGAAAGCTACAGAAAACTTCATGAGCAGTGGGTAAATAATGATGAACGATATACCGATAACAAGTGCATAACGAAAAAAGGCGTACAAGGTATCGATCGTTTTATTTTTTATTTTCAGCAGCCGATATTTATTGTCCTCGGTGCGAGCAGCTTGTGAAGCCTCCATATGCAGCCTCCTCCTTTGCTTTTAACTCAGTTGTAATGCACTCTTCTCGATAGCAGTACGCCGATTATGACCAAAATGACACTTATGATTATCGTATATATCCAAGACATTGCAGCACTGAGTCCGAAATTTTGCGTCGTGAACGCTGTGGAGAAAATCATATCGGTCACTGCGCTTCCCGTAAATGAATCAATAATCGTATAGATGACATTTGTCAGGATTAGCGGGCTAACTAACGGGAATGTAATTTTCCAAAATGATTCGTATGCCGTTGCCCCTTCCATCTTGGCTACCTCATACATCGCTCCTGGAACAGATTGCAGAGCAGCTAGGAAAATAAGAATCTGAACGCCCGAGCTAGTAATAATGTCATATATTCTTGTAATGGCTTGAACGATATAATCAACGAAAGAAAGCGGCAACCCGATATCGCTTAGGATCATGACCATGGACATAATATTGTACGTAGAAGAGGTCTCGCCCATTTCATTGACGACGGTTGAATCGCCTACCAAATTGATTAATCCCGCCGTCTCGGCTGCCGATATCGCATTGGAAGCGAGTATGACCGGCAGAAAAAATATGGCTCGCGCGAGTACTCTTCCCCGGAACTTCTGATTTAGAAGCGTAGCTGAGAAAAGGCTGAAAAATAAAATCATCGGCACGTTTAGCACCATTTCCGAAACCGACTGCGTCAATATCCGATTAAAGGTAGCATCAACGAACAAGGCTTCTTTAAAGTTGGCCCACCCCACCGGCTCCAGCATAAAACCGCTTGGATTTACCGTTAATTTGCTGAAGCTAAATCGGATGGATTGGATCAGCGGCGTCGCGAACATGAATACGAACCCAAGCAACCATGGGAATATAAATGCCAAACCTAGAAGTGAGCGCTTATGCCGTAAAGCTAGCTTATATCCGTTCATGAACGTTCACTCCCTACCCAATAGTTTTGAGCTTCGACCGTATTGCCATTAACAATGACTTTTTTGTCGGTGTAATTTATGATAATCGATTGCCCATTGCTGTATTGCACCTCAACCACGCCTTCTTGATGGCGAATATGGTTTACCATTTGTACGGCTTCTACTCCGGAGAGGACGTCATTCACTTCCTTGTACATCGACACCGCTTGCTCGTACCAATCTTTGTAATAGGTAGAGAACATCCTATCAAAATGAGTGAATTTCAATTTCGAAGACGATTCATAACTCCATGCAAAATGCGGTGCCGATCCAAGCTCGATAGACCGTAGCAGCTGACGCTGCAAATCCTGTTCGTCATCCAGATTAACCGCGCCTCCCGAATAGTCCAAATAACCGTGAATGACCATTTGGTAAAAAGGAACTTCCTCATCCGTTATGACGAACCCGCTCGATCCCGTCGGCACATTAATCAAATGATCTGCAAATGGCCAAGTATAAGCATTACCTCCAGAAAGCATCACCTGATCAATACTCTCTTCGATGTTTTCAAGCTGTTCCTCCACGATTTTTTTGGCCGTTTCGCGTTGAATCACTCTGCTTGAGCGATAATCAGAGCTTAGCAAGCTGCCAAGGTCGCGAAGCGCTAATCCTTGCATCCCAAACGATTCATACTTATTCATAAAAGTATCCACGTAATAAGGAAGCTTTGCCGGCGATAACAAATAGTAAGAGCCCCGCATCATGTCCATTCGGCTCAGCGCCCTATTGTATGGATGTAGCTCCGCTTCTTCGCGAGTAACGAATCTTGAAGCATCGGAGGAAGGCGTAAACCCGCCGTCATCATGATAAATTTGTTGGAAAGCGACATCCGGGAACAACATCCCGCCTAACTGTACCAGCTGCTTCGATAAATCTATGAAATCCGATTTGCTCCCAAGCTCGCGGTCTACTTTCAGCTTATCAGGCGTTTGATGATTGACGCCGTTGCCGAACCAGCCTGTATACCGCATCATCAGCCGATCGATTCCGTCCGCTTTCAATTGCTCAGCCATTTGAGAGGCTTGCTCAAAGGAGGTCATCGAAATGACGGAACTGTAAGGAACGCCAAGAAACGATTTTTTTTTGTCGACGGCTCCTAGAATATCCAGATAAAATGGAATTTTTTGATCTTCCTTTATTGGCTGGAGCTTTTCCTCCTCAACGAGCCTGTCGCGGTAAAGCTCTGCCATTCCCGAATAGCTCGCCTTGACGCCAGAGAGAAAACTATAGCGGATTTGAATATCGCCCTTATAAATTTCTTCATTCAGAAGTTGAATCTCTTGGATGGTAGAACCCGTATAAAGTTCCAGCTCGTCTTCACCGCGCAGCGTATAGCTGCTATGAATATAATTGTAGGAATTTTTTTTGCCGCTAATATCTGCCGATATGCTGGCGACCGCATCGCCTTCCTCAATAACGGCAAACCATGCAGCGCTGCCTGCCTTCATTCCGAATACAGGCATTCGGGCGCTCTCGCTCACTTGGCCGCGCCTGAAGCTGTTATCGTTCGGATCAGAGCCATACACCTTCTGCACGTATTGCTCTTCCTTCACTTTACCGTTGTTTAAATGAATCAGGCTGCCCGTTCCGTCCGGCACGAACATGTAGCCTTCATTCTCTTTATCCGCCGCTCCAAAAAAGTTAAGCAGTTCTATGCTGCGAATTTGATATTCGCCGCTTTCTTTGACTTGATTGACCGGAACGGATGCAACCAGTGAACCGCCGTCAATACGGTATTCTAAAGGAATAACGAAATTCGGCTTGGACGATCCGCCTGCGCTTGCCCCTCCATTTTCCTGATTGTCAAAAGCAAGATCTTCCTCAGTATAGCCCGCCTTCGCAAAAGCAGCCGTCATTTTGTTCAGCACGAGCTGCTTGGACACCTGCGCGTCCAGACGTTCTAAAATATCCGGATTATCCTCTTTCGGATAATAGCGAAGCCCGACATATTTGGCCGTTGTTTTATCGAGTTTGGAGAGTACCTTCTCTTCCATTCTGGCTTTGCTTATATATTTCGGCAAAGCATCTACGCCGATTGAAGTATCGCCAATCGTATACGTAATACGAATCCCGTTCTCGATGCTTTCGGCCGTAAACTGCTTATTCCTGATGCTTTGTGAGAAGTTGGTGAAGGTATCCAATGTGCCGACCGCGTCACGGAATAAAACAGTTACTTGTGATGATAATATCTCTTTCTCAAAGCCTGAAGCGATAGTGTCCTTACTCCGATTAGGCGGATTGCTATACCAAACCTGGCCTTGCAGCTTATCCCTTACGGCTACCTCCGTCGTTTCGGCGTTATAATACAACGATAATTCAGAGTTGTCAGCCACAAGCTTCATTCCCGGTAATCCTTGTGATGAATCTGGCAATGCCTTTATCGCGCTTCCTGCCTCTAATTCGGTTGTCATTTTCATATAAGCGGCTGCTTCAACGGCTTTAACTCCACGACTCGCAAACCATATTGCGGAGATGACGGCAATGCAAATGGCTGCGGTACAGGCCAGCACCGCAACCAGCATTTTACGATTTTTCACGGATGCGGCCTCCTTTACGTACGGAAAATGAGTTCTCGATAAATGTTAATGAAAAAATCCGCCATTTGCTGGAGCATGCTTAACACCAGCGTACCTAGAAATACGATGATTCCCATGACAATGACCGTCAGCGCCATCGTTATAATCGTTTTAAAAGCTGAATATTGATGCACGGTCATCGTCCCCACAAACAGCAGCACTAAAAACCATATGGTTGATAACGTCATCATCAAATAATAAAAAGCCGTTTCTTCCTTAACCATAAAACGGCTGGCAATCGTCATAGGTACGTTTATAATCACGAGTGGAACTAACGCATACCCTGTTGCCATCAAGATTTCCTTAAACTTTCCTTCTCCATCCATCAATGTGGTTATTGCCCAATTGGATATGCACCACAGAAAGAATGGAAATACGATCGTTACCAGCTGCGTCAAGCTATTCAAATAACGCGGATCGTTATAGTTGACGAGAAACCCAGCAAACTGATTTCTCAATATAACGGCAATGATAACAAGCAGCARAAAAGTCAAGGCAACCTTTACTTTTCCTTTGCTGTCATACTTCATATCCCAAAAGCCGTCGAACGGATGGACGATGACATGCAGCGGAAACGTGATGAAATCCTGCTTCATAGCGATTTGCCCTCCTTAAGGGTTTGCGAAGCGATATTCGAAATCGTAAGCATCCTCTTTTGCCTGCGAAAGTTTACCAATCTGAACGCCAGCCATGCTGCTGCTAAAACCAACAGTACTGTCAGGAATGTTCCAAAATGCTCCTTCATAACTTCCCTGCGATACCTTTTGTACGCAACAGAATAACTATCCCGATCCATGCCGAGCTTGAAGTATTTCAGCGCCTCTCCGTTCTTCTTATCCATAAGCAGAGATTTGCCTATGCCTATATAGGCAATATCATAGTTGCTGTTTAATCGCAGAACCTCTTGCCAAATCGGTACTGCCTGCTTATCTTCGCCGTTATAGTGCAGCTTCACAGCCTTATTTACGCTGGAACCAAACTTCGTCGGTTCAAAGACAACGATATTGCTTTTGCCGCGATCAAGCACAAGCTGATTTTCGCCCAAATGCTCGACAGCTACCGGAATTTTAAAGGTACCGTTCTGATTTCCTTTACCGCCGTATACATAGAGCAAATCGCCCTCGTCATTATAGGTGAATACTTTACCTTGATTAGCGTCAAGAACGCTGTACATGCCGTTCCCAATCACCTTTACATCGATCAACTTCGATGGGCCTACGGCAATACGGTAGCGAATATCGCCTACGACATCGAAGTAGCCAAACCGCTTCAGCACGTCTTCACCTGAAGGGTTAAGCCTTTTAACCGGTTCCTTAGAATCAGGATCAATATTTGTTGCGTACACAAAACCTTTTGCATCAATGTCAATATTCGAAAATTCTGTTGGGATGAACAGCACCATTTGCGCTTTCTGCGCTTTGGTCGAAAGCAAGCGCCAAAATACTTCCGTATAGTCGCGCTGAACTTTATTTGTACCGACATAGCCGATAAATTGGCCTTTTTCATCGAACTGCATAATGCCTTCGTAAATGCCTTTGGCTACGACGTAGATCCTTTTGGCTCGGTCGACCGTCACCTTTAACGGGATGAATTTAAAATCCTTCGGTAAAACATCGGACGCAGGCTGCTCAATGGTTTTTAGCAGCTTGCCATCTTTCGAAAGCACGACAATTCGGCCATTATCCGTATCTGCAATATAAAGATTTTCCTCTTCATCAACAAACAGCCCCGATGGATTTTTAAAACCTACCGTCTCCCCGTCTTTCTCGTACCCGTTAAACAAATGCTGAACTTTCCACCGGTCGTTTAAGCTGACGATGCGAGCGTTGCCGCTGTCAACGACATAGATCATGCCGCTTGAAGAGACAACCATATCGCTTGGCTCCACAAAGTCGCCTATGCCAATGTCTGCTCCGGAAATCGAAAGTTTAGGTACATATGCCGCAGGAGCAGGAACCGCTTCTTCCCAAAAGTTATAATTGTAGCTCTCGTATGGCGTCGACGCAGCAGACGCTGGTGCAGGCGCAGCTTGAATGAGCAATAGGGAAGCCGCCGCGATGACGAGAAACCATTTTTTCGCTGACATGTGCGTTTCCCCCTTTAATCTTTCATTCCAGAAGTAGCCATCGTTTCGATGATTCTGCTTTGCGAGAAAACAAACAGCGTGATTGGAACGCTCATCAGAATAAGCGCTACCGCTGCTGCAGCTCCTGCGCGGGCAATGCCTCCAGCTACAACCTGGTTAGCGGCAAAGTGGAGCGACTTAAGCTGCTCGCTGTAAATGAAACCATTGCCATCGCTGCCCCAAAGGATTTGGAACAGCAAAATAATAAGCGTCAACCATGCCGGTTTTACATTTGGCATAACAATGGTCCAGAAAATGTGGTATTCGCTCGCTCCGTCGATCTTAGCTGCTTCAAGCAGCACATCGGGAATTTGTTCCATAAATTGCTTCATTAAATACAGACCAAGTGAATAAGCGAATGCGGGTATGATGACTGCCCAATAGGTGTCAATCAGGCCTAACCACGACATAATCATATAGTTTGGTATAGCAGTAACTGCTGGCGTGAACATCAGTGATAGAACTACGATGCTGAACATAAAGCTTTTACCTGGAAACTTATGCTTGGCTAGCGGATAAGCGGCAGCCGATGCGAGCAGGACATGACCGATTATTCCCATTCCCGTTATAAAAAAGGTGTTGAAAATGTACCGCGAGAACGGAACCCAGGAATTGCCCAACAACCCGAATAAGTCAATGAAATTATTCATAGTCGGATTGCGGACAAATAGTGTTGGAGGAAACATGAAAATTTCATCCAACGGTTTGAACGCATTGTTGACCGCATAGATAAGCGGCACGACCATAAATGCTCCAAACGCAGTCAGTAAAACGAATAACGAGAAGCTGCCCCAAAACGATCGATTGACCCGTTTTCTTGGGATTCGAAAAGTGAAGTTCATGTACTCATTCACCTACCCTGCGAAGAAGTTTTTGAACGATGAGATTCGATCCCACCATAATCATGAATAAGACAGATGCGATGGCAGAAGCGTAACCCATCTCAAAACGGGTAGTTCCGAAATCGATCAAATGAGTAACAATCGTTTCGGCCGCGTAGTTCACGCTTGGAAAACCTGCGAGAGCTATTGAAACGTCGGCAACCGCAAAGGCGGTCGTAATCTGAATGACAGCTCCAAACATGAGCTGCGGACGCATCGAAGGCAATGTGATAAACCAAAGCTCTTGCCAACGGTTTCTAACGCCGTCTACAGCACCCGCCTCGTACAACGTTCTATCAACCGTTTGCAGTCCGGCAATAAAAGCAAGGAAGCCTGTTCCTAAGCTGAGCCACAGTTGGACGAGGATAATGATCGGCAATATATAATCCTCGGTTTTCAGCCACTGCAGCGGCTCTAGTATAAAGCCAAATTTGAGCAAAATTCCGTTCGCAATGCCATAACGGTCACCGGAGAAGATCATGAGCCATATGAAATATACGTTCCCGGAAATGGACGGCGCATAAAATACTAGCGTCATGACCGCTCTAAGCTTCGGTGACAGTTCATTAATAATCCATGCAAAAACAAAACAAGCGATATAACTGATAGGCCCGGTAATGACGGCGAACAGCAGCGTGTTCTTCACTGCAATGAGAAACACGTCATCGTCTAAAAATAATCGCGTATAATTTTGCCATCCTACAAATCTTGGAAACTCGAGCATATTGAAGTATGTAAAGCTAAGTACGACCGACACCAAAACCGGCAGCACGGTAAACAAGGCGAACAACACCATGTACGGAGCCAGCAAAACATAGGAATGCTTATTGGCTTTCACTTCCCGCAACTTCAGGTTCCACCAATTTTGCACGTTTGACCCTCCCCTCATTATTGCGGTAACCCAAACTCTTTCCGTTTCGTGCTGATCTCATCCTGCATATATTGGACATAGTCCATAATGGATTCGCGAGCTTCCACTTGCCCGACTACCGTTTTATAAAAGGCATTAAATAGATGCCGCCCCGTAAAATAACCGCCTGGCACTTCCGGAACGCCTTGTACCCATTCAAATTGCGATTTCAAATTCTCATAGTCGTCCACAGGCCATGGCAAGCTGTCTAAAGCTTTAATGTTCGCTGTCGGATAACGCGCCGCGGCGCCCATTAAACCTTCCATTTCCCGTCCAAACACTGTTTGCGTCGCTTCGCTTGTCCACCATTTCATGAACTCCCATGCCGCATCCTTGTCTTTGGCTTTTTTCATCATGACAACCGCGCTTCCCCCGCTTGGAACATCGCGATGAATGGAGCCGTCCTGTTGAATCGTTCCCGGTATGGGCGCGAAGCCCCACATACCGCGAATCTCAGGTGCGAATACGGAAAGCTGGTTATACGTGGTATAATCCGCGATCCCAATCGGCATCTGGCCTGTACGGAAGCGATTCGAGAAATCATACTCACGCTCTAATTTGTAATCCGTATAAAATTCAGTCCATTGCTTGAACGTTTCAATTCCAATCCGTGAATCGAGATCGGATTCTTTGCCTCCGTTGCGGTAAAGCTCCCCGCCGTTTTGAAACAACAGCGTTGCGTACATCGAGTTAGGCGGAATATTCTGCCCCTGCACAGCAGCCTGCACGACGACAGGCAAACCGAATTGCATATGGTTTTTACTAAGCACGGCAAGTAGGTTAGACACATCATCCCAGGTTTGGGGGATATCTAATTCCAGCTCGTCAAGCACGTCCTTGCGGTAAAAGAGCATGTTGAATGTTTGTGTTTCCGGCAATGCGTAAACTCCGCCATCATAGCTGTAAGGAACGATAGCGCTAGAACGGAACCGTTCTTTTACTTCTTCGAAATCGGCAAACTGAGTCAAATCGGCTGAAGCGTTGCGCATCGCAAAATTGACCGGCAAATCATTTTCGATTTGCATTGCGATATCAGGACCTTGATTCGCCAAAGTAGCAGGCAGAAGAGTACCCATATTAACAAGCTTGAGATTGACATTGATGCCCGTCACCGAAGTGAAATTTTCATCAATCATCGCCTTCATGGTGTTGGCTTGATCTCGTCCGCTTCCAATCCAAACCGTAATCGATTTTTGCTCGTCATTTTCAGAAATATTTCCGATCTGGTTGTAATCGGTGAAGAACGAGGATATGAAAGTCGATGTCTGATGCTTCAACTTAGAAGTAAAGCCCATTCCTTTCTTCGGCCACTTTTTTCCAGGTGATGCTACATAAATCGCATCGATCTCAAGTGGCTGCTGCCTTGCCTGCTGAACCCATGTGCCAAGTCCGCCTGTATTTGTTTTGTAGGCCCCGAGCCTTCTAGGAACCGTCTCCGGTTTTTCAATCATTTCGTCCAATTGAACGGCCATCGTTTTGAGAAGAGCTTCTTGGTCACTGGACTGTCCGGATAATTTGACAAGCTGTTTGGCAATTTCTTTAAGACGTGCACTTTCTTCATCAAATACCTTAAGCAAGTCAGGAATTTTCTTGTCAATCTGATAATCTCGGTATTCATCTGGTTTCGTTCCTGTAATCATCAATATTTTTCGATACATTTCATTCAGATTATAAAGACTGCCTTCGACTTCTCGGATTAATGGCGCGAATTCGCCAAGGCTAACCTCGAGCCTGAGCGTATGTTTGCCTTTTGCCAAACGATACATATAGGGAGAATCACCGCCCATCACATCAAGCCGATAAGCGCTTTTATAGCGGAAGGCAACCTTTTCCATTTCCTTAAAAGGAATTTCGCCGTCGATCGTCAATCTTCGAGTCGAGTAAATGCCTCTGACGTAATTCTGTTGTGTCTTAAATGCAATATTGTAAAACCCTGTTTCAGGTACGTCGATTTCCCATTCCATCCATTGGCCCGGAAGACGCCAATTTAGGCCGCCGATGGTATTGATTTTTATTTTCGAAGCGCTATACGGAGTTACAGCAGCACTTGAACGTTCGCTGAGAGGATATAAGGTTGGTGATGATTTCGCAATCGAGGCTTCCCCTTCAACCGTTATCAATTGGCCCTCCGTCGCCTTCATGCCCTTCGCTTCATATTGTAGAAGCACTTGATCGTAGGTTAATGGCGTAGGCTGTTGAAATAATTTCAAGTGCTTAACTACCATCGGTTCCCTTGTCGATTCAAGCGTAATCGTATGTTTGCCCTGCGAAAAATAAAATAGGAATGGCTCGTTCTCATATCCGTCTGAATCTTGAAACGACTTTTCGCTCCATCTTGGCTTTTCTACTTGCTTTGGTCTTAGTTCGTTGCCTTGGTTGTCTCGTACAACCTGAGACTTCTGATTGTTCCAAATACGGTCAAACTGTAAGAAGGCAGCTTCCCTGAAAGGACGTTCTCCATCAATGCTCAAATCCCGTTCGATAGCCGAGCTTTTCCCTTCAATAGGATAATAGAGCAAGGACAAATGATATAAACCCGCTTCTTCCACATCGACAGACCATTCCACTTTGCCCGATTCCCCTGTTAATAGGGAGGTTCCGTCCATCCCCTCGAAATCTTCAAGCTTCTTAAATTCAGTCCCTTCCACACGGGAATATTTTGCTGCTTCCAATATAATCACTCGTTCTGGTCTCGCAGCCGCTTCATATTGCGATAAATAATCATGATATTTTTGTTCATTATAGGACGATTTTTTGTTAGATTCAGTTCTGGCTGTATCCTCCGTTAAAGCAAGATTCGGACTTCCGACTGCATGTACCTTAGGTACTGAAGGAAGTGCAATGAATACCGCCAAAACAAAAGGGACTATCTTCCTTGCTACATTGGTTAGCCGCAAATTGCTAATCACGAGTAGTCCTCCTTACAAGCGTAAACGGTTTCTCCGTCCTTAGGCGGGGAAGCTTACGTTTTATGGTGAAATATATGACCATGTATCTTCAATCGTTTATTTTCCGCGTAATCGTACAAGCGGGGGGAGGTTACATAGACGTCCCCCCGCCTGTACATTAAAATCGCTGCGTATGATTACTTGCCAAGCTTGGCTATCGAAGCTTCTGCTTCCGGCTTATATTTCTCTGCAGTCGCAGTGACCGATTGATTATTCACAAGAATATCGGTAAGAAACTTTCCGGTAGGAAATTCAGGATAAGCGTCGTCCAGCAAAATTTGCCCAGTGCCAGTGATATGATCACGCTGCATGGCTACGTCTTCCTCATGATTATAGAGACCCTCCAGCCACTCTTGGCTAGGGAACTCTTCCGTTTGAGTGATGTCAAATGTTTCTTCATAAATCTGGTAAACCAACTGTGCATCCTTAACGCCTTTTGGAATAAACTTCGCGGCTTGACCTGGGTTAGCATAGGTTACTTCCGGACTTCCTTGCGGACCGTTTGGAATTGGCACAACGCCGATATCAAAGGTTAATTCGCCGATGTTCCAAGCAGGGGATTGAAACATTGCTACGTCGCCATCTTTAAAGGTATTAAATTCTTCATAATTCATTCTGTCGCCTGTTTTTACTTTAACAACGTTCTCCGTATTGTATAAACGGTTTATAAATTCAGCTGCTTCAATCGTTTTTGGATCTGTCAAGCCTTGAACGCCAGTCGCCTCGTCAACAATTTTCCCACCGTTTGCGGCAGTGAAGTTACGAAAAATGTCAGTCGACCAGCCGGAAAAGCCATACACGTCATTTTTACCGTCATTGTCTGTATCCTTTGTCGCCAACTTAGCGATCTCTAAAAACTTATCCCAGTTCCAAAGCCCGCCAGTGTATAGTTCTTGAAGATCGGGAAGCCCAAGCTTTTTGAACAAATCCCGGTTGTAGTGCATAGCTGTTCCGCCTGCGCCCGGGTTATCGAATGCATAAACCTCGCCGGCAATTGGAGGAGCTTTCGCCATTAGGTTTGCTTCATTGTTTATATTATTAGCCGTTGTCGTATATTCACTAATCGGAAGCAGTTGGCCTTTCAAAACTGCAGGCAGTGCTGCTTTATATTCCATTTGAACGATGTCGGCAAACGGTTCACCTGTCAAAACGGTAGCCGTGAATTTAGGCATGTATTCTTCAAAGGGAACGTTTACGAATTCAATTTTAACGTTATATTTTTTCTCTACTTCTTCAATTTTTGCTAGTCGCTCTTTCTCAGAGGTTGTTGTTCCAGCTGGCTTCAAATCCCACCATGCTGCGATTCTGATCACGCGGCCACCCATATCCACTGGCTCCGGCGTCGCAGTTGCTTCCTCAGGAGCTGCTGTTGCATCTGTGATGGCGCTTTCTTTTGGTTCGTTATTCGTTCCTTTATTTCCGCCGTTCCCACCGCTGCAAGCTGTAAGAATAAGCATGAAACATAACACCAAAATAGATAACCCTTGTATTTTTCTCATGACCGAACCTCCCGTTTTCTACATTCATCAGTTGGTATAAAGTAATCAATTCCATTTTAAAGCGCTTGCATAACATACGAAAAAAATCGTAACTCAAACCTTACTAGTAACCACCTCATTCTTTTTTGTTATTCCGTTTTTTCGTTTTGTTATTTTTATGCATAACAAATGTATCATCGATAACAAAATTGGTCAATTGTTTTTTATTTGTTATTTAAATAACAAAATCGAGTTTCTTCAATGAACACACTTTATCGATTTAGCGCTTGTAATCTACAAAAAAACCCGTTATATTATATCAAATAACAAAATAACAAAATGCGAAATTTCATTAATGAAATAAGATGAATGATTCATTGATGAGAAAATAATCTTACAAACTATGAAAACAAAATAAGGTAGGATGACAATCATGAGGCGTAAAGTAACCATTCAATCTATTGCTGATTATACGGGGCTATCAAAATTCGCGGTCTCTAGAGGATTATCCGGAAAATCAGGCGTAAGCCCGCAAACAAGAGAGATTATATTAAGAGCGGCAGGACAGCTCGGTTTTTTTAAGGATACACAGACCGCACCCGTTCCAAAAGAACTTCTGGACATTGAATCGCGGAGCTGGTCAGGCACGATTCTTGTCCTTTTTCCGAATGTGCGGTATCAGAATACTGATTCGTTATATTGGGGTCCAATTTTTAACGGCATATCCCTAAGACTCAACCAGAAAGGCATTAACATTTTAACCTTAACTGAGCCAACGGATGACTCCATGTTTTCTCTGTTGAATCCCGAAGCAATTATGGGAATAATAACAGTCGGATCAATTTCCACGCCTGTTTTGTTAGACATCAAAAGATTAGGCATTCCGGTCGTGATGGTGGACCATTATGATCCAAAATTTCATTGCGATTCTATTTTTACGGATAACTTATCCAGCATGAGAGAGATTATGAGTTCCGTTATTTCAAAAGGATATACAAGCTATCAGTTTATAGGTAACATCAGAGACGCACAAAGTTTTTACGAACGTTATCTTGGATTCCGCTCTTCTCTTGAAGACCATGATATCGAATTAAAACAGATCCCCTCGCTAATGGGACCTGAGATCGATACTTTCCATGATACGTTTAAAGCTGCTGTCTTAGAGCATGGCTTGCCTGAGGTGTTCGTTTGCGCCAATGATACTTTTGCATTATTCACATTGGATACCTTGAGGGATATAGGCATAGAGATACCTGAAAATCTTTTTTTTACCGGCTTCGATAATATGCATCCGCAAATTCCATTTTTGGCAACCGTAAATGTCGATAAGGAGCTGCTAGGAAAACGGTCTGTTGATCAAATGCTTTGGCGCCTTCTCAATCCCACCACAAGCTATGAGAAAATACTTATTCAAGCTGAGGTTATGGTAAGAAGTTAATGCATATTAAAGAAGGTTTCTCTTTAAAGCGTTTAAGCCTTAAAGATAAACCTTCTTTTCGATGTCTCCCAACTCTCCGTCAGCCTATTCCATTCAATCAAAAATAGAGAATCAGCCAGCCTCGCTTTATCTCACAGATTAGGTTACGAGAGAATCGTTATTGCAACACTACGTTATCCACAAAAACGGCAGATGTTCCGCTGGAGTTCGTTGGTGACAGAAACTGAACGCCTATTTCTCTCACATCGCCCAAATTGGATACTCCGGAAAGACTTAATGTGAGTGTTGATGTCCCCGTTGCATTTATATTCACCGTTCCAGAATCGTACCAAGTGTAGCTGGATCCCGTCTTAATGAACAGCTTCGCCTGCAGACCGCTTCCTACGCTTCCCCAAGCAGCATGCTTCACTTTAGCAGAAACCGAGGATTTACCGCTAAAATTGTTTGAACCTGTATATTGCAGCGTAAATTGACCACCGCCGAGCGTGACATCAGCCTTTAATGAGCTGCTCCCAGTAGCAGCCCAATCGGTAACCGACCAAGGACCGCCAGTAACGTTTAAGGCCGTCCACCCCTGCGTATTACCGCTTTCAAAATCGTATAAGGCCGAGCTGCTTCCATTAAATACAGTTGCCTTTACGGATGTGGCCCAAATCCCATTTGTTCCGTTAATAATAAGATTCCCCCAAGTTGTAAGCGTTTGCCAATCACTAGTCGTCATATCCAGCCAAGCATTGCCCGAATCATTCCCTGTCCATGACCAAGCCATGTAACCAATTCCTTTAGCTTGGCTCTGATTCATAATCTCTTGAGCATTGACCTGACTGCCAAGATTATTGTTTCCGTTATTGTAGTTATAACCAAACTCCCCTATCATGACAGCCAATCCTAAATTTTTGATCGCTTGGAGTTCGGTCCCAATTTTACTGGAATCGTTCCATGAACCGTACATATGAATGGAGAACATGATGTTATGATCCGGGTCATGCGCAAGAAGCGCATTGCCGTATGCTTTTATAGGTGAAGCATTTTGTCCCCAACCCGAACCGTCAACAATAATTGTATTATGGATGCCCGCATTTCGAATCGTCGAAATTGCTGTTTTATAAGCATCGCGCCATGCGATGTCCGAGAGACTGTGATCCCCCCATTCATTGGCGATATTAACCAACACATATTTTTCATTGCTCGTCAAAATAGATTTCACCGCACTGCTGGCAAAGTAATTGGCCATGTCATTTAAACCGGATGCGCTGTTAGAGCCTGTAACATCATGCAATTCAACGATTGCAATCATTCCTAGCTCCTTGCAGCGATCAATAATTTGCTGTAAACGCGATGCCGAGCCGCTCGTCGACCATACGATTCGGACAGCATTCACTTTTTTGGAGCTAATTGTGCTTAGAGCGTTATAAGCTTGTGTATCGAACCAAGCGTGAGGGTTATTGACACCACGAATGACAAAATTATTGCCGTTGGCATCCTTCAAATTGGTACCGCTTACATAAAATCCGTTAGCTGCACTGGTTTGCTCACTAGCGATAAATGGAACAACTAAAGCCAAAATAATTGCAACCATAAATGTCATTCTTAGTTTCCTGATTATCATAATATCTAAATCCCTCCAACTATTTTTATATTTTGCATTGCTTCTTAGTGTTCAATCTGGATGATAGTAGAAAAATATTTTACTATTTATTCTTGCGAATCACCCCCTTCATAACTTGCCGCTTGCATTTTCCTGCATCATATTAGTTAGAACTGCTTTCTGAGCTTTTCGAGTAGCTATCTCCATCCGTTCAAATTATAAAACGCTTTCAAAAAAAAACAATTCCTCTTAAGCTTTTGATGGTATTTAGAGAGCTAAACTTCGTCGTTTTCTATTTCAGGCATCTAAGAAGGATGATAAACAGGTTTTTCGTTATCAACAACATAACATAAATAACATATGTTATGCAATAGTAATAATAAATAACAAAACAAACATTTGTTATGGTATTACAAGCCTAGTAAGTATTTTCAAGCCTAGTAACGTTAAATCTGATCTTTTTCCCAATGTGAAGATCGCATCGTTTCAACCTATCGGACCATGTCCGATAGGTCCCAGCCAACCACCTCTGACATGGCATCGTAATCTTCGCCACCATACCAGTTATTGAAAGTAATCGGACTGTCAGTCAGCTCCCAATATTCGTCTGTTGCCGCTAATATCTCGACAACACCGTCATCATAGGTGACCTGTACCTGATCAGGCACTTTCTTCTCCTCGTAGATCCCTTTCTGTAAATCATGATCAACAGTACTTTGCCGCAAGCACGTCAATTGGCAACAGCGCTTTCGAATTGATATAATTGTCCCACGTCGGCCCGCGGTCCATCCACATCACTTCCGGATAGTCTCCGAATATGAGCATGACATTAGCCTTCTGATCGTCGTCACCGTCGGGACCGCTAAAATCGAATTGAACGCCAGTTTTTTCGGTAATACGTTTCGTGACCGGATCTGCACCCCACTTCTTTCCTTTAAACCAGACATACATCCACATGGCTTTGACGGTTACATTCGACATGCTATTCGAAGAGTTGTCGGGCGGTATCTGTGCAGCATTCCCCTTCGGTTTCGATTCGGCGCTCCCGCCGGAACAAGAGGCGACCAAAGCCAAAGCCGCGGTCAATGTTGTGGCGATCGCCATGCTAACTCCCCTCTGCCAACGCATCTCAACCACACCTTTCCACTATATGAAAGCCGTTATTATTCATCCCGCATCAAAGTCAACTTGAGGTAATCGAGAGGCGAGTAGCCGCAGCACTTTTTGAATTGCTGGGCAAAATAAGAAAAATGAGAGAACCCGACTGCTTCCGCGACCGCGCTGATCTTCAAGTTTGTTTGGGAAAGAAGACATTTCGCTTCCTCCATCCGGACGTTCAAAATATACTCCGACAAGGAATACCCCGTTTCTCTGCGAAAAATACGGGAGACGTAACCTGCTTTCAATTGAACGATCGCTGCGATCGTATCGCGGGTAATCTCTTCATGGAAATGCTCTTGGATCCATTGCTTGATCTTCATGACCGTAACGGATCAAGCGACTGACAAATAAAATATTCAACAATCTAGGTCTAATGTTTTTAATTATCGACTGTGCTTAGGTAAACTTTCCTAATACAGAACATCTGCTTTTGGACAACTGCAAGTCGTTGAGAAGGAGAATTCAACCGTATTAGAACGCATTCCCTTTGCAAAATCAATGCTCTCGGTTAAAGGGATTAGTGTCATTTCACTTGCTGATATTCTTGGTGAGGCTGGGGATTTAAGTGGATTTGTTCATGGAAATGCGTTGCTGCGATATGCCGGACTCAACCTCGCGGAAGTGAGTTCTGGCAAATGGACGGGGCAAATGAAGATCAGCAAACGCGGACGATCTCGCCTTCGCCGTGTTCTCTTCATAACCACGATGAGTTTGGTCATGAATAATTCGGAGTTTCAAGAGATGCACGCCTATAATAGTGCAGATCAAGAAGATGAATAAAATGAGGTCCATTATGAAGCTATGCGGGTCGGAGTGGAACATCTGAATGCGATCAAGAGGTACGGAGAGGCTTGCTACTGCTCTGTAAACGAGCAAGGCGTCCTTATGAGGTCCGCTACTGAATCCAATGATTTCGCGGTTAAATAGATCAACGAATAAGCAAACATAGTGCCATTTTCCAGCAACGCGTACGTAAGTCAAATCGCTTACGATTACCGCATAAGGCTCATCTTGCTGGAACTTACGTTTGAGTTCGTTACGGGCTGTAGATTCGTTAGGATTGCTTTTTGACGGTTTGAACTGTGCAACTGTGTAATAGGAGACCAGACCATACTTTTTCATGACTCGGCCAATCCTGCGGCGAGAAACGTAAATCTCTTTCTTTCTGAGTTCTACCTTGATTTTACGTGTCCCATAATTGCTTCGGCTGTTCGTAAAGATCTCGATGATAGCCGTTTCAAGCTGTTGTTCTTCTTCCGTATCTGCCGTTTCTGGTTTGTAGTAATACGTGCTGCGTGGCAGCTCCAGGACTTTGCACATTGCTGATACCGGGTATTTGTGCGCGTTGTTGCGAATCACTTTTACCTTCGTCCCATGATCAGCGCGGCTTGCTTTAAAATGTCGTTCTCCATCCGAAGCTGTTGGATTTCCTTACGCAAGGCAAGCAGTTCATTTTCTTCTTGTGTTCGATTGTCCTTTTCCGTGAAGGAACCTGATTTATTGCTTTGTTCAATCCAGCGATCCAATGCGGATGCGGTCAGGTCGTACTCTCTAACAATATTCGCCCTCGACTTTCCATTTTCGTATAGTTGGACCATCTGCTTCCTAAACTCCATTGTAAATGTTCTTCTTTGTTTGGACATAGTAGATCCGCTCCTTCTTCCTTATGTACTAATTCTACTAGTCCTCTTTTTTTATGTCCAACTTAGTGTAGACGATCCAGTAGTATCTTACAGTAACCGTCTGAAAACTTCTGTAAATGAAGTTTTACCTTAATTATTTCAACCTACAATAACAGTTGTTTTTTCATCAAGCGTGATTTCAGCATTTTGAAGCAATCTAAAGTTCCTAACCTGTACTCTTTTAATTCGCATATTAATCGCCTCATAATTACACTTTTCCCTTATAATTCGTCATTTTTCGCCTACTTCCTTTATGTACCAATTAAAGGAATTCAAAAAAACACTCATTAACCTGGATACACGCTCATTTGAGAAAGAAAATAATGTTTCCTCAGATCGCACCAAATTATCGACTCCAAAGCTGAAGCGATTTCATTATTTCACTCCGCTTAGAGTCAAGTGTCTAAAGCCCAATCTACAGAACCACTGGGTACAGAGCATACCAAGATAGTTATAGTCATCGATCGTGTCACCACACGAAAAGCAAAAGGTTCAGCTTAGCAACTCATTATAAATTGTATTAACAATCCACCATTTGGGACTTATTCAAACACCATAAAACCTTTGTAGAAGCCTGAAAACCTACCTATAAGGCTTTCATACGCCTTCAGCCTTATGTGGATACTCCGTGATGAAAATGAGCCGTATTTGCTCCTGTGACGAATTAGAACGATGAATGAAGATGCATATAAAATGATGCGTTGGAAGAAAATTAGAAAACTCTTACCATGAATGCGTGGCAAAGATTAGGCTTATACAGCAAAAAACCTGCTCTAACCGAAGTTTAAAATGACCCATTTATAGGAGTTGTACATATATGCTTCGAAAATAAATAATTAGATCATAAGTATTCACTTTAAAAAAGATTTGAATATTCATGAACAATAATGAATATTATCTGAATTTTTGAAAATTAACTTTCAATAATATTGCAAACTTTCTCAACAATTATGTCACCACCCATCATTTCATTGACAATTGGCAAAGAATCAAGTAAGTTAGTATCAACTACTAGTACTTGGTACTAATTTTGAAAGGAAGTGTGCTCGCCATGAACGATAAACAATCGATTAACCTTCAATCCAACGCAGTCATCACCGCAATCGGAACGTATGTACCAGAACGAATTGTAACGAATGTTGATATGGAGAAGCTTGTGGAAACAAGCGATGAGTGGATTGTCCAGCGCACAGGCATCAAGGAGCGGCGCATGGCCGCTGACGGCCAATTCACGAGCCACCTTTGCTTCGGGGCCGTTGACAACATGATTGAGCGTTATGGCGTGCAGCTTTCCGATGTTGATTATATAATCGTAGCAACCTCGACCCCAGATGCCGTCTTTCCGAGCGTTGCTTCGCAGATTCAATCGCATTATGGAATCATTCATACTGGTTCTGTCGATATTCAAGCTGCCTGCGCCGGTTTTGCAGCAGCAATCCAGCTGGCCAACGGATTGCTGCTGTCGGGAGCGCATCGTAAAATATTAGTGCTCGGCGCAGAAACCTTAACCAAAATTACGGATTACACGGATCGAACCACTTGTATTTTATTCGGCGATGGCGCCGGTGCATTCTTAATGGAGGCCTCTGATGACGGTCACGGAGACGTCTCGGCTGTTTTCACCAAAACCGACGGTGCGCGTGGACATCTGCTCTATCGCAGCAGCTTAGCTTCTGTCATTGGCGAGAATGCTATACAAACGAACGGCTTTATTGTA
Organism: Paenibacillus sp. 2TAB23; assembly: GCF_052115165.1. NCBI lineage: Bacteria > Bacillati > Bacillota > Bacilli > Caryophanales > Paenibacillaceae > Paenibacillus > Paenibacillus sp. 2TAB23. The sequence continues at coordinate 65,405 of NZ_JBFRGD010000014.1, read as the reverse complement.
CAGAATGGCCGTGAAGTATACCGCTGGGCCGTCAGTCACGTCGCAGAAGGCATTCAACAGCTTTTGAACCGCAGCGGGTACAGCACGAACGATATCGATTGGTTTATACCGCATAGCGCCAACCTGCGCATCATTGAATCGCTATGTGAGAGAACCGGCTTCTCTCTCGAACAAACCTTATCCAGCATCAAACAATATGGCAATACATCCGCAGCCTCAATTCCGCTTGCGATTGATGAAGGCGTTCGGGCAGGTACCGTAAAGCCTGGCCAGCTTATGCTGCTCTATGGCTTCGGCGGTGGATTAACCCAAGCCGGCGTCATCCTTCGCTGGTCTTTATAACACAAGCCAAGTCAGCCATATTCCTTAACGCTCCGAACGTTAAGAAATATGGCTTTTCTTTTTGCCCTGCTCATTACCGCTTTTCTTATTGCCCCAGCTCATTGCCGTTTCTTATAAGCAGCCTGATGGCCATCTTCAAAGCCTTTGGCAAATCCGGTATTATAACCATCGTTAAAGGTTTGCCCCAGCTCCGCCCGTTCATTTTCTTTCTGGGTAAACCTCTTTCTCGCAACAGGCTTGCGGCGCAGAAGCGTCTTTTGGGAAGCTATGCTTCTTCGGCCTGTCGTCTTGCGCGTATTTTTCGAGCCTTTGCTTATGCTCGCAGCCGTACTTCTCTTATTTCTCAGCACCCGCTTCACCCCCTGACCATGAAACGCTGTATATGGATAACTTTGGCTGCACCCAAGGCTGAGCAGGTCTCCCCCTCCGCCTAATCCGTTTACGCCAGGCAAGGCCTGTAACCGCCTCTGCAATCGATTCTTGCATCGCTGTCAGCGTGCTGACATTATCTCTTAGCAGCTTGCTCGCATTAGGAGAGCTATCGGCTATTTCCGCCATGCTCTCCAGCATGCTCGCTAGCGCATTCTGGCTTCTTGCAAGCGCGGTCAAAAACGCAATTTTGGCTTCCTGTTCGTTATGCGGACTGACCATTAGTTTTTATCCCCGAAAGAGAAGCCTTTTCCTAAAGAAGGTATAGCATCTCCATAGCTTTCACCCACTTCTTCCTCCTGCTGCAGTACCGCCTTTAGAATCAAAACCATGCCTTGATTAAGCTTGGCGATACCGTCGATAACCTCAATGACTTGATCATGCATCTGAATGGACTGCCCAAGCTGCGCCTGCTCGGAGTCAAAGCTATGGCTGTGCAAATGATTGCAAATCCAGCTTCGCATCTTCTCGGCCTCCGCTGCCTTGGCTTCCAGCATAATAGCTATGTTCCACTGCATATTTGCGGTTGATTCCAGCATCCGCAAATACGCCTGTTCGCGGGTCATCGCTAACCATACCTCCTCATAATTCCGCTATTCTTCCGCGCTTGGTTCCTTTAGCTCTCGGATAACAAAGGTAAGCTGAGCGGCAAGTGTTTCCTGAAACTCAGCTAAGCTATTTAAATAAGCGACGACGCTCTGACCCACCGACTGCGAATGTTCAAGTATCCCGTTTAGACCGCCGAAGCCGGGCTCCTCATCGGGAATCGCCTGTACGTTTTCAGAGAGGCGGACCGTTACATGGCGTTCTGCCTCTAATACGCGGGCGAGCTGTACACTTGCGTGGGACATATGCTGCATCATTTCCGTAATCGAATCGTGCATGCTAATCCCCTCCTTGCTCCTATAGCATATGCGGGCTCCGATGCATAGGTACTTTATAGCAAGCTACAAAGCTTGGCGGAGCGTAATAGGTGCTATTATGGGCAGTCCTTCCGGAATAGCTTCAAGCTCCTCCTTGGGAATTATGCTGTTAAGGTCATGCTGCAAGCCCCAGCCCTCTGCCGCCAGTCGGCTTAAAAGCATTCGTTTTTTTCCGTTTTCGATATAGTAGCTGCTGCCGTCCCCACACTCGCAAACCTTTTTATTGTACAATTTTTCATTTCCTGCATCGTTCAGCATTTCCATATATACGTATACCTTTTCAGCATCTATTTTCTCGCCAACGGACCATCTCCATAAATCCAGCTGCGACAACCGAATTGACATTTGGTCATAATGTCCTTCAATGGGTCTCCTCATGCTGCCATCAATCCAATATGACGTTTCGCCAAGACCCTTGACGACCATTTGCTGCGGATAAAATAAAGCTTCTCCCAGCTTCTTCGCCTGACTGATCTCCTCATCGGTCATCAGTGCTTGGATAGAAGGTGCAAAAGCATCGTGCTCGAAATAGGATTCATCAAGACCGCTCCACTTGCTCATAAAATACGTGCTTGCACCTTCGTAAATGTCCATCGATGCTTGTCGTTCACGTTCATCAGCGAAATGCTCCTCCGATTCATTTGAGTTTGGCTGCATATGAATATACGCATCTCTCGCACAAACGAGCGAATAGCCTTGAAGGCGTGCTCGATAGCCATAATCCGCCGACTCGAATGGAGCTGCCGTACAGCCTTCGTCCAAATAGCCGACTCTTTCGAGCAGCTCCCGGCGGAACAGCAGACAGCTGCTCGATAGCCGCTCTACTTGATGCCATTTGGAAGAATTGCTTTTATTATTCATTCTCGCAAACTCCTGCATATCGTCCATATCATCCTCATGTAGCGCCACGTGCTGCTTTCCGGTCAGTCCAGCAGATACGGGTCCAACAATGCCGATACTGGAATCGCTATTCAAACAGACAAGCAGATTGTCAAGCCAGTTTTCAGTCGGACGGATTCGGTTATCCAGCAACAAAATCGTAGTCCCCTTTGCCATCATGAAACCAACGTTTGCTGCACCGGTATAGCCTGATGAATCTGGTAATATACGATATCGGACCTGTCCGTCCAATTGCTTCAAATAGTGTTCGATTCCATCGGTAGAACCGTTATCAACGACGATAACCTCATAAGGCAGATCAGTCTGGTCCATAATGCTTTCAATGCATGCTTTTACAGAATTGACCTCGTTATGACTTGGAATGATGATGCTCGTTCCATCAAAGTACGCTTCATAGCTTTCTAAGCCTGCTTGCACGCCTTGCTTATAGCCCTCAATTAGTCCAGACTTATAACGCTCCATCCGCTTTTCAGCATTGCTTCGCAAACCAGTATTCGTCTTGAGACGTCGGACCGGCCTCTTTTTGCGTCTCATCGTCAACCTCTCCAATCCGTCATATAGTCGTGCGTTTCAACATCATATTGTATGTAAGGGAATATGATCCGTAACGGCAACCGTACAACTTATCATGGGGCTTGGAACGAATGCTGCTGCATTTGGAATGTCTGTATGAGAAGGCTGAGGAATAGAGAGACCATGATACAGAACCGAAGAGTATTGCCGTATTTTAAAAAAGGACTGCCGCCAAAGTCACTTTGCGACCTTAGCTAGCAATCCTTTTTCAAATTTAACCTTTTCCGATTGCGATCCAATTGATGCTTCCTCTAGGCTCATGGCTAATCCGAGTACGAATAATAACAATGGCAGCTTTATCAACAGCCTTGGAATGAACCACAGCATAACATACGGGATTGTCAGTCGTAACTGTCAATACATACCGATTGTCTGCAAAAGGCTCATCGAATGGGATGATCAGCTCTACCTGCTCGGCTTGAACCGCAAAGCTGTATGGAGCCAAGCCAAATTGCTGCTTTATAACCCCAAGTGCTGAGCCGGTGATTACGGGATTGAAACGCAATGCAGATAACTCAACCGATTGCTGCTGGATATGCACGGCACCAATGGAGTCGTTCGCGATTTGCTCCTGCGGCGATGCCACCACACTCGGAATCAAGCTTGAAAGCAAATCAGGCGCAAGCTTATCCGCTGAGATGCTGCCCGGTGCGATTTGCTCTGTCCCTACGCTGCCAGACGCCAGCTTCGTTCCTGTCACGCTTCCGTCCGTCAATTGCACCTCGCCTACGCTGCCAACTGCCAGCTTCGTCCCCGTTACGCTCCCATCCATCAGTTGTAACGAACCTACGCTGCCAAGTGCCAGCTTCGATCCCGTCACGCTTCCGTCCGTCAGCTGTAATGAACCTACACTATCAACGCCAAGCTTCGTTCCTGACACGCTTCCGTCTGTCAGTTGTAACGAGCCAACACTTCCTAGTGCCAACTTCGATCCGGTCACGCTTCCGTCAATTAGCTGTGTTTCACCTACACTGCCTGCAGTCAGCTTCGTCCCGGTCACGCTTCCGTCCATCAGCTGTGCTTCGCCAACACTGCCTTCTGACAGCTTCGTTTCCGTCACGCTTCCGTCCATCAGCTGTGCTTCGCCTACGCTGCCAGCAGTCAGCTTCCTTCCCGTCACGCTTCCGTCCATCAGCTGTGCTTCGCCAACACTGCCAGCAGTCAGCTTCCTTCCCGTCACGCTTCCGTCCATCAGCTGTGTTTCACCTACGCTGCCGGCTGTCAGCTTCGTTCCCGTTACACTTCCGTCCATCAGCTGTAACGATCCTACACTGCCTAGTGCTAGTTTTGACCCTGTCACGCTTTCATCCGTAAGCTTCGATCCGGTCACGCTTCCGTCCGTCAGCTGCGCCTCACCTACGCTGCCYGCTGCCAGCTTCGTCCCCGTCACGCTTCCGTCCGTCAGCTGCGCCTCGCCTACGCTGCCTATTGCCAGCTTAGCTCCCGTCACGCTTCCGTCCGTCAGCTGCGCCTCACTTACGCTGCCTACTGCCAGCTTCGCTCCTGTCACGCTTCCGTCCGTCAGCTGTGCCGACCCTACGCTGCCTATTGCCAGCTTAGCTCCCGTCACGCTTCCGTCCGTCAGCTTCTCCTCACTTACGCTGCCTATTGCCAGCTTAGCTCCCGTCACGCTTCCGTCCGTCAGCTGCGCCTCACCTACGCTGCCYGCTGCCAGCTTCGTCCCCGTCACGCTTCCGTCCGCCAGCTGCACCGATCCTACGCTGCCCGCTGCAAGCTTCGCTCCTGACACGCTTCCGTCCGTCAGCTGCGCCTCACTTACGCTGCCTACTGCCAGCTTCGTTCCTGTCACGCTTCCGTCCGTCAGCTGCGCCKACCCTACGCTGCCTGCTGCCAGCTTCGTTCCTGTTACGCTTCCAGCCGTCAGCTTCGTTCCCGTCACACTGCCATCCTTCAGCTGTGCCTCGCCTACGCTGCCTACTGCCAGCTTAGACCCTGTCACACTGCCATCCGTCAGCTGTGTTTCGCCCACGCTGCCTGCTGCCAGCTTCGTTTCTGTCACGCTTCGATCCCTCAGATGTGCTTCGCCTACGCTGCTTATTGACAGCTTCGTTCCGCTCACGCTTCCATCCGTCAGCTGTGCTGCGCCTACGCTGCTTATTGCCAGCTTCGCTCCCGTCACGCTTCCGTCCTTAAGCTGCGCTTCACCTACACTGCCGGCTGCCAGCTTCATTCCTGTCACGCTTCCATCCGTCAACTGTGCCTCGCCTACGCTGTCAACGGACAGCTTCACTCCCGTTACACTTCCATCCTTCAGCTGTGCCTCGCCTACGCTATCAACGGACAGCTTTGCTTCTGTCACGCTTCCGTCCGTCAGCTGCGCCTCACCTACGCTGCCTGCTGCCAGCTTCGCTCCTGTCACGCTTCCATCCTTCAGCAGTGCTTCGCTTATGCTGCTAGCTGCCAGCTTCGCTTCCGTCACGCTTCCGTCGGTCAGCTGTAACTTTCCTACACTGCTTGCTGCCAGCTTCGCTCCCGTTACGCTGCCATCCTTAAGCTGTTCGCTGCCTACAGCATCCACAGCCAGCTTCTCCTGTGTAACCGATCTGTCATGAATCTGCTCGGTTCTTACGCTGCTAATAGATAGCTGTTTACTCCCAATCGTCCCTTTTTTCAGCTTGCTGCCCGGAATGAGCTCATCGGCCAGCTTATCGAACGCAAGCACGTCGCCAGCTAGATGGGCCAGCGTAATTGTGCCCTTGCGAATGTGGTAGCCTTGAATCGTGTCCGACTTCAGATGCTTCCCGGCCAATGATTCCAACTGAACATGCTCGCTGGAAACCGAATCCTGCGCCAGCTTTGCTCTTGTCACAGACTCATCCAGCAGCGCTTTCTCTCCTACGCTGTTTGGAGTCAAATGAGCGGCGTGTACAGATTGAGGCTGTAGCTGCTTCGAGCTGATCGACAGCTCAGCAATCTTATCCGAGGTGACAGCTCCCGCTTCAATATGGTCCGTACATACCGCTTCAGCACGCAGCGCTTCCGCACCGACAGACCCGTTCTGAAGATGATCGGAAACGATGCTGCCCGCAGCGAGCTTCTCTGAAGTTACCGAATCATTAACCAAGTGCGGTCCATGAACCGAGCCCTCACTAAGATGAATGCCAAGCACTGACGCATTGCCAAGGTGGCGGCTGTGTATCGCCTCGTCTTCGATTTGCTTCGATTGAACAGCGCCAAATGCCAGCTTTGATGACGTTACTGCATTGTCCTGCAGCGAGTCCGTACCGACCGATTGCTCAGATAAGTGACTCGCTATGATTGCCCTAGCTTCGATATGGGCCGAGCGAATCGCATCCGGCTGGATATGCTGGGAGCCTACCGTTTTGATTGCGATATGGCTAGGCAGAACGGAATGGGATGCAAGCTTCCCGCTCGTTACGCTGCCGTCTGCCAGCTTAGCTGATGTTACACTTAGATCCGTCAGTTTATCCGTTGTAACCGACTCCGGCGAAAGCTTGAGAGAATTGACCACATGGTCCGCCAAATGATGGGAGAACACTGCGCCGGGTGCAATATAGCGGTCCGATACTGCCCCCTGTGCCAGCTTGCTGCTCGTTACGGAGCCGTCCTGCAGATGATTGTTGCCAACCGCATCGGATGCAAGATGATTGGCTTCGATGCTGTCTGGCTTCATATGCTCTTTACCAACGACATTATCTGCAATCGCCTCTGACGTCACGGAGTCCGCAGCGAAATGATAAGCTCTTAACGCTTCAGGTGCCAGCTTCTGAAAGGTTACGATTTCATCCTTGAGATGTCTAGTTTCTAACGTATCGTTTTCTAATACCAAGCCATCGACGGCTCCATCCGCTAGCTTGCCGCGTATGACTGAGCCCTCGGCCAGCTGCGCTGTTCCAACCGCTGCATCACCGATATGCATTTCCTTGACAGCTTGTGGAGCGATCTTATCCTCGTTTATAATGCCCCTTTGCAAATGCTTGCGCGCAATCGCACTGGATGCGATATGCTTTGCTTTTACTGCACCTTCCGTCAAATGCCCTTCAACAATCTGCCCCTCGGCAATTTTGTCCGACGTTACGCTCCCTCTCCCCAAATGGTGGGCTAGGACGGAATCGTTAGCCAGCTTCTTCGCGTTCACGCTTTGATCGGAGAGCTTGGAAATCGTAATAGAGTGATCGACGATTTTGATTGTCGTAACGGATTGGTCCGCTAACTTTGAAGAATTGATGGACTGATCAACGAGATGCTCACTTTCAATTTGACCCGCTCCGATATGTGAGCTTAGAATAGATTCTTGCTGGAGATGTGACGCAGACACCGAGCCAAACGCTAATTGTTCAGCTCTCACGGCTCCTACTTGCAGTTCTACTGTTCCAACCGATCCTTCTGTAAGATGATCGCTTGTTATTTCACCATGGGCCACATGCAATCCTTGAATAATGCCTGAAGCAATATGCTCGGCTAAGAGTAAGCCTGGCTTCAGATGCTCGGCTTCTATTGCCTCTGCTGCAATTTTGGCACTTGTAACCGCTGCGTCGCGAATTTTAGAGGTCGTTACTGCACCCTCGGCGAGCTTTGAGTTGTTAATGCTTTCATTCGCCAAATTTTCAGGACGCACCGCACCGCTTTTTATTTTTTCGAAAGTAATGGCTTGGTCAGCTAGCAGCTCTGTCGTAACGATCAGCGATTTCAGATGTTTTGGCTCAATTGAGCCTTCTGCGATTTTGGCTGCGTCAATCGTTCGATCCGCAAGCTTATCGGAGGTGATGCTTCCATTCTGCAGCTTGCTGCCAGAGATCGAGTTATCTGCAAGTTTGTCTCCGGTCACCGACTGTCCTGCCAAATGATTATTGGTAACCGCTTCGTTCGCAATTTTCTCTGAATGAATAATGCCATTGTTAAGATGTATCGCTTGTATGGCATAATCGCTAAGCGAGCTTGCTAGCACGCTTCCCGGCGCCAGCTTGCTGCTGTCTATGGAACCGGGAGCGATCTTCTCAGAAGTAACCGACAGATCTACAAGATCATCGGTATAAATGAAGGCAGGCGGACCCTCTGGTTCCTTCTTCTCTTCGATCTTCTCCAGCTTTTGCTCCAGAGTAAATACCTCTGCCTGCTCCTCTGCCTGCTCCTCTTCCTGCTCGGGAAGAAGCTCCTCGAGCAGTTCTTCTTGCATTTCCTCTTCCACGGCATGCATTTCGGCATCCTGCACGGCATCCTGTTCTACATCCGGCTCAACATCCTGCTCGAATTCTGCCTCAAGAATGGCTTGCGCTTTAATAATGGCTATCGGTTCCGTTTCGTCAGCTGTTTTTATGGATGTTTTAACGGCTTGGGCTTGAATGGCAGCCTTCCTTTTGTTCAAATCATCCAACCACTTTAATTCGGAAGTATTGGGATTATCAACATAAAAAAGCGGCTTTCGCCCCTTCGGGCTTTTCCCTTTTCTGTTTTTTGTCATAGTCCTCTCCTTCTTCCACCTGAAATGTCATAGGTAATATATGCAGGTACCCATGGGCTGGATACTGAAATCGATGGCAAATATGGTTAAACGTCCATTCAAACAGCAAAAACCGCGGAAGCAGCGTGCTTCCGCGGTTTAATTTCATACTGATTATTTGGATCTGGATAACAAATACAAGAAATAAGGAGCGCCGATAACTGCCACGACGATGCCCGTCGGAATCTCATTAGGCTGGAACGCCCACCTAGCCAGCGTATCTGCAACGATAACGAGCAGAGCTCCGACAAAAGCCGATGCCGGCACAAGCACCTGATGCTGCGGACCGACCAATCGTCTTGCCAAATGCGGGGCAATAAGTCCTACGAAACCGATGCCGCCGCCAACTGCGACACAGGATCCGGCAAGTCCCACAGATGCGGCAAGCAGCCATGCTCTTTCTTTATTCACCTGGGCACCGAGTCCGATCGCCATTTGATCCCCTAGATTCAAAGCATTCAAGGATTTTGCCTTGTATTGTACGAATGGCAGAATAATAATGAGCCAAGGCAGTAGAGCAAGCACGTATTTCCAGTTCGTTCCCCAAATGCTTCCCGCCATCCAAACCGCGAAATACTGGTATTTCTCAGGCGTTAGGCGAAGAATCAAAATTTGCATAGCTGCGCTGATCCCAGCCGCAACCGCGATACCGACCAAGATCATACGAGTCGGCAAGAGCCCCCGATGACGCTTGTAGGAAAGCACGAAAATCAGCAATGCCGTTGACGCCGCACCGATCAACGCAAGGAATGGCATCAGAAAAATCGAACCTTTTTGCGTAGGCGGGTAGAAGGAAATAAACAAAATAACAGCTAAACCTGCGCCCGCATTAATGCCGAGAAGTCCGGGATCAGCCAGCGGGTTGCGCGATATGCCTTGGATGATACAACCAGATACCGCAAAGCCTGCTCCAATCAAAATGGAAATGACGATCCGCGGCAGCCGGAAATCAAACAAAATGAGCTCTTGCTTGTCCGTGCCTGCACCGAACAGCGTCTTCAGAACATCGATCGGCGCTAGTCGAATATAGCCCGTATTCATACTAATAATAAAAGAAACCACAATCAGCGTGCTTAGCACGGTCATAACGAGCACCGCGCGTTTTCTTCTGCGCTGCTCCGTTGCTGTCAGGTATAAAGTTTCCACGTTTATTCCCCTTTCATTCTAGTTACAAGATAGAGGAAGAACGGAACGCCGAGTACAGCGATAATAATGCCGATCGCAACCTCCTGAGGCGGATTTATGATGCGCCCGCCAATATCGGCAAGCACCATCAGCAAGCTGCCTAGTACCGCTGAGGAAGGAATAATCCACCTGTAATCTACGCCTACTAGAAAGCGGGAGATATGCGGAATAATGAGTCCGACAAAGCCGATGGAGCCAACTGCGGATACGGCCGTGCCCGCAAGCAGCAAAACGATAATAACGCCTGCTGCCTTTACTAATCCCGTACGCTGGCCAAGCCCTGCGGCTACATCCTCGCCTAAGCTTAGCAAAGTAATGGAACGCGATAACACGATGGCGCCAATCAAAGCGCCGATTACCCATGGCGAGACGATTTGGATTTGCTCCCATTTGGTTCCGGCTACCCCGCCGGCGTACCAAAAGGCCAAATCTTGCCCGATTTTATAATAAAGCGCGATTCCTTCCGTAATAGCCAGCAGAAGCGCACCTACCGCAGCTCCGGCAAGTGTTAGTCTGACTGGCGTTAGTCCTCCCTTGGCCATTGAGCCTATGCCATACACCAACCCCATAGACACAGCCGCTCCAAGAAAGCATACCAACATAAGTCCTGTATACGAAATAGATGGGAAAAATGCAAAGCAAAGCGCCAGCATGAAACCTGCTCCTGCATTGATGCCAAGCAAGCTCGAATCCGCAAGCGGATTGCGGGTCATTCCTTGCATGACGGAACCGGCTACCGCGAATGCCGCTCCGACCAATGCTGCTGCGAGTGCACGCGGCATCCGCAGCTCTTTAATAATTTGATGCTGAATGTTTTCCGCGTCAAAGTGAAAAACACCATTCCATACCGTACCCAAACTAATATCTGCTGCTCCGACTGAAATGGATAAAGCCAAGGAGAATAAGAGTGCTGCAAAACCGCCGAACAAAATAATCGTAGCCGTTAGAGGCCTTGTGCGCAGCTTGCTGCCTGCCAGCGCTTTGGAGTTTAATGGAGAAGACATCTGCTAACTACCCTTCTGTATGTATACTTTTTATGGATAACAACAAAAAACCCGCTACACTGATAACGATTCTCGTTTTCAATATAGCAGATTTAATATGTTTTTTCAATCCAATTATTACACCATATCGTGACGAAACGGTGCCGCCCGTCTCCATAAGCAGCACGCTTGTCTCGTCAACACACAATACCTTCTACCACTTATCTACCGTACATATTCAGATTTCTTTATTGCCCGTAAATGATGCTGCCTCCCGCAATAAATGCATCCGACTTCTCTTTCATACCCGCTTCAATCGCTTCCGTTGTTTCCATTCCATTCTGAGCCGCATAATCTCGGATATCCTGAGTGATGCGCATGCTGCAGAACTTCGGTCCGCACATCGAGCAGAAATGAGCCGATTTCGCAGCGTCTGCCGGCAGCGTCTCGTCATGATAGGCCATTGCACGCTCCGGATCTAGCGATAAATGAAACTGGTCCCGCCAACGGAATTCGAATCTCGCTTTGGACAATGCATCATCACGCAGCTTTGCCCGCGGATGTCCTTTCGCAAGATCCGCAGCGTGCGCCGCGATTTTATACGTGATAACGCCTTCCTTCACATCGTCCTTGTTTGGCAATCCCAAATGCTCTTTCGGCGTTACGTAGCAAAGCATTGCAGTACCGAACCAGCCAATCATTGCAGCCCCGATCGCCGATGTAATATGGTCGTAGCCAGGAGCAATGTCTGTGGTCAGGGGTCCTAACGTATAGAATGGAGCCTCGCTGCACACCTCGAGCTGTCGATCCATATTTTCCTTGATCAAATGCATGGGCACATGGCCGGGTCCTTCTATCATGACCTGCACGTCATGCTTCCAGGCAATATGGGTCAGCTCGCCCAATGTGTCCAGCTCAGCGAACTGTGCCGCATCATTGGCATCCGCAATCGAGCCTGGGCGCAGCCCGTCACCCAGCGAGAAGGACACATCATATGCTTTCATAATCTCACAAATATCTTCAAAATGCGTATACAAGAAATTTTCCTTATGGTGAGCAAGGCACCAAGCAGCCATAATCGATCCGCCTCTGGACACGATTCCCGTCACGCGTTTAGCTGTAAGCGGAATGTAACGGAGCAATACGCCAGCATGGATCGTAAAATAATCAACACCCTGCTCCGCTTGCTCAATCAGCGTGTCTCGGAATACTTCCCAGCTTAGCTCCTCGGCTTTCCCATTCACTTTCTCCAGTGCTTGATAGATTGGTACTGTGCCCACCGGTACCGGAGAGTTCCGAATGATCCACTCCCTTGTGGTATGAATATTTTGGCCTGTGGACAAGTCCATAATCGTATCCGCGCCCCACCGCGTTGCCCATGTCATTTTCTCCACTTCCTCCTCAATAGAGGAGGCTACAGCCGAATTCCCGATATTGGCATTGATCTTTACGTGAAAATGCCGGCCGATAATCATCGGTTCACTCTCAGGATGATTTAGGTTGGATGGAATAATCGCTCTCCCCGCTGCTACTTCACTGCGTATCACTTCGGGATCCATTCCTTCGCGAATAGCGATATACTCCATTTCAGAAGTGACGATGCCTTTGCGTGCGTAATGAAGCTGCGTGACGTTTCCCCCGGCTTTTGCCCGCAGAGGTCTTCTCGACAGTCCGGGAAACCTTTCTGCCCCACGCTCCATCACGCGCTTCTCCGAAATAAATCCGTTGTCCTCCGGCTTTATGTTCCTGCCTTCATAAGACTCAACGTCTCCGCGTGAGCAAATCCATTCATTGCGCAATGCCGGCAGTCCCTGCCTTACATCAGCCTCGTAGCTTTCATCCGTATAAGGGCCGCTTGCATCATAGATCCTAACCGGCTCATTCGGCAGCTCCTCACCGTTTCTTGCCGTGCTGGGTGAAAGTGCGATTTCCCTCATCGGAACACGAATACTTGCCTTCGAGCCCGTAACATAAACTTTGCGGCTGCCTGGCAGCGGTCTCATTACAATAGCCATGAATAATAACCTCCCAAGTGAAATCATTTCAGGTTCCCCTGGTGGCATATACGAGCATATAAGAAAGCTTAAAAATACCGCCGCTGCAAATCGATGCACATGCATCCTACGCTGAAGCGATTCATGTGCGTCTGCTTCGCTCCCCTTATCAGAAGCTTTAACTGCTATCCGCACAAAAAAACCGCTCCAGCAAAGGAGCGGTCGAAGTGTGTCGTTAAACGTGTGCGGTCCGTCCGAAATTTCTAGGAGCAGACACGACTCTACTAGACTGAGCAAGGTGAAACGGCTATCGCCGAACTTTGGCGGCGCGTTTCATTCCGAGAAATATAGAGAATGTATAGCCTAAGGATATACATTCTCTATATTTCAAAAACAAGCCGTCCAATCGGCCCATTGCCAAGCAGAGCTTTCACGCGTTGTTTCATAAACGCACAATTCCACTTTCCTACGCTGGCATAACCCAGATCAGGTTCAAAGGGACCAAAGCGATTCGCTTTATCTCAGCCATGACGGCGCCCCTAGTGGATTTCCTTGTTTGACTATACCGTTTCGGCGAGAGCGGTGTCAACCCTCTATTTTCCAAGAAGCTTTAAATATGGAAGCTATAGGCCACTTTCCTTAAGCAGCTTCACCCAGCGATCCGCCGTATGGCGCCAAGTAAAGGTCTGCTCCACGCGTTCCCTGCTGCGTCTGCCCATTTTCTGCCGCAGCTGCTTGTCGCGCAGCAGCTCATGGAGCCTCTCTCTCAGCTCACGCTCGACATGATGCGGATTAACAAGATATCCGGTATCTCCGTTACGAATAATTTCTTTCATGCCGCCAGCGCGAGTCGCAACAACGGGAACGCCGCAGGACATCGCCTCCACGTTGACTAAGCCGAATGCCTCCCGTGCTCCTGAAGGAACGACAACTACATCAGCGGACAGCATCCAGCCCGCAACCTCGCTGTAAGGAACATAAGGAACGAACCTTACGTGGCCAGCGCTTCTGCGGCCCAACTGCTCAAGTTTGCGTGCATAAGCTGTTTTGCGATGGGATCCGTAGAAGGGGCTGCCGACAATAACAACAACCAGCTCTGGATGGCTTTTGGCGAGCTGAGGCACGATATTCAGTAAGTGATGAACACCTTTAAGCGGAATCAGCCGGCCCATAAAGAGCACGACCTTTTTGCCGCTTAGTCCCCGCTTCTCACGCAAGCTCTCGCGTCTTGCCGAGCCTTCCGCAGAATACTGTGACTGGAAACGGTTCGTCTCTACGCCCGGATAGATGACACGCAACTTTGACGCTACTTCAGGAGCTTTGGATACGACTACGCGCCGGAGAAATTCACTGTTGACGATGATCCTATCAGCCGCTTGTAAGCACTTATGAAGCATTGCGGATGAAATATAAGGGGAAGAAATGAACGTAGAGGAATGCAAATAAAGCCAGACACGCTTGCCTGGGTTCATCTGCTTCATTTGGAGTACGAATTGTGGACGGTTCTCGACGTCAATCACTTGCGGCGAGAACCTTTTGACCGCACGGCCGACCTCACGGATATATCGCTGCTTGTTGCCGGCTGCAAAACGCTCGCAAACGACACCGTTGAAGTGACCCTTCCGCGGCAATCGCTTGCTTAATCTACCAAAGATGCGCGGCTCAGCATAAGGCTTGAGCAGCGGTGCGAATTTCTCTACCACCCGCTCGACGGAGCTGCTTCCTGAAGATGGAATCGGGAACGAGCCCGGGGTGACAATTGCCACTTTGATGGGTGCCATTTAATCGTATGCCTCCTGCTGATCTGCTATTTTGCAGTATCATACGCATCGATATAAGGCTTTGACACGGCCTGTCGCCAAGGCTAAAGCTTGAATTTCATTTGGAATAATCCGGCTTTCCGCGCTGCCATGTATATAATAACGACAAGCGGTCCGATGAATACGCCAATGACGCCGACTAGCTTAAATCCGACATACAAGCTGATAAGCGCTGACAATGATCCAATCCCTACGGAATCACCTAGAATCTTAGGCTCCACGATACGGCGGAACACTGTAATGACCAAGAACAGAATGATCAGCCCTACGCCTACGTAAAGGTTGCCCGTCAGAATTAAATAGCTCCCCCAAGGAACGAGCACCGAGCCTGTGCCAAGAATCGGCATAATATCCACGATGATGATGAGCAGTGCGATAGCTAGCGGATATTTGACATTAAGCACGAGCAAGCCGATTAAAGAAATGATGTATGTAAGAGCACTCAATATAAATTGCGAGCGCAAAAATCCAAATATCGATTTCTTGAGGTTATTCAGCAAAGCGTCGACCTTCTGCTGCGATTTCTCCTCGAACAAAGACAATATCGTCGTCTTCATCGTAGGCAGGCTAAAGCTCATCATGTAGACCGCGACCAAAAAGACAATAAAGAAGATAAACATCCCAGGGATGCTCGATGCGAAAGCAATGACTGTGTTCGATAAGGTTCCGACCATCTTAGTCAATGTACTTGTTAAGCCCATCAGCCAGTTTTCCAGCGTTTCGATCGCATCCGGCGGGAAGTTCTGGTACAACGATTGCGCTTGATTCATCAAATCATCAACCATGCCGTTGGCATCCTCGAAATAATTAGGCACCTTTTTGAAAAAAGCGATTAGCTCTGCAACTACCTTGACACCAAGCAGCGCGATTAGACCGATGAGAATAATCGTAAATAAACTGCTAGAAATCGTTGCCGCCAGTAGTCGGTTCATTCGAAACCTTTTCATAAAGAGCTGATTAAGAGGCTCTAGAAATATCGCTACGATAAGCGCGAGCAGGAACGGAGCGCCCACCGTAAAAAACAAGTACAGCAGCAGCAATCCTAATCCAATAAATACAATCGTCTTGATTGACAACAGCTTCTCCTCCTTTCTTTATTTCTATATGCTGCAAAATCCGTTGTTAATCCTACCCTTTATACCTGCTGATATTAATCGGAAATTGCAGTTCGCTCATGGAAATTAACACCTTTGTAATACATATCCTTCACAAGCAAATTCGGTCCACAGCAAGCAGCCGCCGGACAATGGCAGTTAACGCTCTGTGCCAAGGAATGGTCCAGCCACTTATCGAATAACTCCTCAAGCTTGGTGTTGTTGATGTTACCAAATGCAGGCACATCGGAAAAGTCGGTTACGAATACGTCGCCTGTAAACAAATTGACATTCAAGCGATTGCGCCCGTCTGGGTCGTTGCGAACGGTGACATTAGGCTCATTCGCCAACCGCCGCAGCAGCTCACGCTCGGATGAATGGTCGCTGCATTGATAGAATGGCAAGGTCCCAAACAGCATCCAGACCGATTTATCCCTCGTCTGCAGCAACTGGTCGATCGCCCCGAGCATCTGCTGACGCGAGAGTACCGGCAAATCCTTGGCGAAGGAGCTTGGGTACATCGGATGCACCTCATGCCTCTGGCAACCCATTTCGACGATAAGCCTATGAATCTCGTCCATTTTGTCAAAGGTTCTATAGTTAATCATTGATTCTGCTGAAACGAGCACTCCAGTGTCGCTAAGACGGCGCGTATTCTCAATCATCCGCTCATACAGCTTTGTCGCTGTATCAAGCGAAACTTGATGCCCAGCCTTGGCGAAGCCAATTTGGTGGAAATCCTCCGCAGACGTGTAGTTAAACGAGATATGCATGACATCCAAATACGGGGCAAGCTGCTCATATCGACTGTATGGGAGTGTAACATTGGAATTGATCTGGGAGCGGACGCCTCTGCTGCGAGCATACTGAAGCAAGGGTACCATGTACTCGCGAACCGTGCGATCGGAGAAGGACGGCTCCCCGCCTGTAATGCTGATCGTTTCCAGATGCTCCACCTCATCCAGACGCTCAAGCATTTGTTTCAACGGAAGCTTAGCCGGCTCTGATAGTACGAGCGTATCGCCAACTGCACAATGCTCGCATCTCATATTGCATAGATTGGATACCGTCATTTCAACACTGGTTAATCGATGTCTTCCATATTCCTGCAATGAACGAATAGGATCCCAAGGATCATTCGTTGGCGAAAGTATAGATAACGGCTTGCGTGTTTGTTGCATATCAATCATGGTCATTTTCTTCAACACCTGACTTATTATCTGGAATGAAACATTCTTTAATTATTGTAATGCCAGCCCGTAAAGGAAGCAAATAAAACGGTAAAAAAGAAGCAAAAAGGAGCCATCTCGGCTCCTAAGCTCAAAACCCTTTAAATACCCGCAGCTTGCTGTACTTCATTGGAGTCGTCATTGACGCTAACGATCATCATCGTCAGCTGCTTGGACAAGTCTACCTCATAAGGCAATTTCAGCTCTTCGCCTGCTTCATTATAAAGGATGCGGATAATCGGACGATGCGGATAAGAATGATTCAGATCAGCAACGATTCCTGATTCCCCCGTTTGCAGCTTCACCGTGATCCCGATTGGATATATGGCAACCTTGTCTCGGAACAGCTGAAGCATCCGCTGCTCATACAATGTTCCTGTGCCCGCATACAATCTTTCAATCGCATGATGGGGAAGCATTGGAGCGCTGTAGATTCGATTGGTAGTCATAGCGTCATAAGAGTCGACTAAGCCGATCCACTTCGCATAATCATGGATCTCGTTCCCTTTGATCCCTCGCGGATAGCCGCTCCCATCAATGCGCTCATGATGCTGAAAAGCACAGTGGGCAACAAGCAGCGGCAAGTTGGGCTCATCCTTCAACAGCTCGTAACCGATTCTCGCATGCTGCTTGATCGCATTAAATTCCTCGCTCGAGAGCGAGCCGGGCTTCTTCAGCACATCGATGGAAATTTGTGTTTTTCCGATGTCGTGTAGCAATGCTCCCATTCCAAGCGTCGTCAGCTCATCTCGCGAATAACCATTAGCCATGCCGAGAAGCGTCGTATATACGCATACATTCAATGAATGCTGGAACAAATAATGGTCGACAGAGCTCATGTCCATCAGCATAATCATCGCATCCTTGTGGCTGGACAAATCATCGATAATCATATTCATCATTTGTTTGAACGGCTGCGCTATATAGGGATACGTGACACCTTTCTTGCGTTTCGGACGATCCATCATCTCGCGGAAATTGGTTCGAATTTCTTTGAGCGCGATTTGCATCGTTTCCTCACTGATTAAGGACGGAGATACGATATCCTCTGTCTTGGGATCCGCTATATAAACATATTGTATTCCACACTGCTCTAAGCGGGAAATGAGTCTTTCGGTAAGCTCTATGTTTTCACCGAGAAGGACTAGACCTTCCTGAGAAAATATTTTTTTGGCCAGCTTCATTCCCGGCCTGCATCTCGTAATTGGCAGCAAACGCATTTTCTCGATCCTTCCCCATAAAAAGATATGCTAACTATTACATCGGAAAAAGCCGTTCGTAATGTTAATGTACGGGAAAATCGAGAAAATCGCAACCATTTTATTCTATATTTTCGACATTAATTGTCGATAATACTTCTAATTTTGACTATAACGATCTATTTTCCCATCGCAGACGACGACTTTCGATAATTGCCGACGGATCCTGCAGCTGTGCGGCAATTACATCTCTTATAAATTCTGGCAAATAATACTGCTGCTGAACGGCATTAGCTAACGACTCATAGCCTGCTTTGAAACTAAACATATCAATCGTACCCAGCCTATAGAGCCGCTCATCCTCGAGCGGCTCTCCGTTGACGGAAACGCTGGTTAGCCTTGTCATCTGCGGCTTCGCGGAGTCATAAGTGATGGATAAGCCATCCACTGCAAGTGTGCCGAGTACTTCACCGCGGAAGCCGTAACCTTTGATCGGCTTGTGAATGAATTCCGGCAGCAGCGCTTGCTCTAGCGCTATGCGTATTTCCATGCCTGCAATCGTCATCAGGCACGGATTAATCGGTGAAGGACAGAGGGCGTGCAGCTCGCCTGCTGTCACGTCCCCCTGCGCGAGGCCGCCAAGCAGCTGCCCCGTGTTGACCATGCCGATTTCGGCATCGGTCCAGCGGCGCAGGCCAGCGGCCAGCAGGTTGCCGAGCGGCGATTCTCGCTCGGCTCTGGCGGGCAGCGGCGATTCCAGCCGGGCAATGACCCGGCTCAGTCGCTGCTGTCCCGCCTTCAGATAGCTGCCGATAATCGCGGCAGCTTCCGGATGCTCCGCCAAGGCGGCCGTAGGCACGACTGCTGCGCGGAATACAGGCCGTGACGAAATCGGATCGATTCCGATTTCGACACGGCCGAGATACTCTCCGAATTTCCCGGCTGCGCATATCGTCGTTCCGTCAATAAAGAGCGGCTCTTCCAATAAATGATGCGTATGCGCCCCAATAATAAGATCGATGCCATCCAGCTTCTCCGCTAGCAGCTTATCTACATTTATGCCTAGATGCGACATGACTACAATAACGTCAACATGCTCTCTCAGCTTGCTAACTTGCTCCTGTACAGCCTTGAATGGATCAGTTACCTGCCAGCCGAGCAAAGAATAAAATTCCGTATAAGACGCGGTCGCACCTATCAATCCAATACGCAGGCCATTTTTATGGACAATGGTACTCGGAAGCAGCCATTCCGGCAGCTCTCCCGTTTGCGAGTCCAGCATATTGGCGCATACAATCGAGAATTTCGCCCGGTCGCGATAGGCATCGCTTATTATTTGAGAGGAGTAAGTAAGCCCCTCATTGTTGCCAAGTGTAATGACCTCATAACCCGCTTGATTCAATAATTCTACATTTACGGCTCCGTCGCTGCCTTCCGTTTCCACTCGCATCCGATCCATATGATCGCCGCAATCTACAGCCAGCACATGATCGCTGCCGTATAATCGACGCTCCTCGGCGATAAACGTTGCGATTCGGGCGGCTTGCTCCAAGCGGCTATGAATATCATTACTGTGCAGAAGCACCACTCTTGTATGAAAGCTGTCCGTCAAATTCATGCACGCCTCCCTATTCCATCATGCCAGCGCAGCAAGCCATTCTATTTGTTTTTACGCAATTCATTCACAGAAAATGTATTTTTAAAGCCATATGCTGCTTTTTCTGTTGCCGCCTCCGCATTATGCTTCACCATACTCAGCTTAACAATGCTTTTGACGTTCAGGCACTTGCTGCTTCCGTTTGGCACATACAGCCGAATCGGTCCAGTTTGGCTCAATCGTTGTCCTTCAAGTGCATAAAGCACCGCGGCATCGCCAAGCTCCTCCCAAGGGATTAGCGCCTCGAACGTATCCGCTGCTTCCACAATGAGATGTGTCGGTGCTGGAATGGAAACTGATCCGCTTGCTTGTTCTACCCACTTCGCATACCAAAGCTGCCAGTCGAAGGCCTCTCCTTCGGTATCCGGAACTCTATTTGCGATCTTGAAGCTGCTTCCAGCCAAGCTTGCCATATCCTCCGGGCTTGCCTTGAAGGAGCCGAGCATGAAATGCTCAATTCGTATCTCATGCATAAATAAAGGTCATCCTCCTATTTGGGACATACGGCGCTCCGTAGGAACATGGGTTTGGGCGCCGTCTGCCAGTTTTGCAGCCATTTCATGATTCTCGGGCTTAATGTCCATTGCCCGCAGCAGCAAACGCTTCATTTCATCGGGTTTGCCGAAAGCATCCTTTATATTCAGCTCATCCACCCAATATAAGCAAGGTTTAATCGATCCATCTGCCGTTAGTCGCAGGCGATTGCAATTGCTGCAGAAATGGTCGCTAATCGGATGAATAAGTCCGAAGGAGCCGCGTGCTCCCTCCATCTGCCAATCATCAGAAGGACCGTTGCCGTGCACGCTAGTTCTACGGCTAATCGCATACCCTTCCTTCTCCGCAACTTCAAGTACACGGGAAAGCGGCAAATAATGCTTTTTCCAGTTTTCATCCGCGTGGCCAATCGGCATATATTCAATAAACCTCACATGCATCGGCTGCTCGTAGGCAAGCTTCAAGAAATCAGCAATTTCATCCTCATTGACTTCCTTAAGCAGCACGCAATTGAGCTTGATCGGATCGAAGCCAACAGCTGCGGCCGCTTCTATGCCTTCCATGACGCGTTTTAATTCGCCTCTGCGCGCAATAAAACGGAATCTTGAAGAATCCAGCGTATCCAAGCTGATATTCACTCGGTTTAAGCCTGCGGCGCGCAGTGCTTCAGCTTGCTTGGCAAGAAATATTCCATTAGTCGTTAATGCTATATCTTGAATCCCATGAATGGCAGATAATCGGCTAATCAGTCCGTCTAGACCTGGTCGAATCAATGGTTCTCCGCCCGTGATACGCAGCTTCGTAATGCCAAGCGCTGCGCCTGCCTCAACTACCTCTACGATTTGGTCATAAGACATTAAGTTTTCGGATTCCGTGAATTCCATTCCCTCTTCTGGCATGCAATATAAACATCGCAAATTACAACGATCGGTAACTGAAATTCGCAAATAATCGTGTACCCGTCCAAAACGATCCACCAATGCCGGCATGAATCTCACTTCCTTTCTGTCTACGTATTAGCATAACATTTTTTTTTGAATTATGATATTCTATAAACAGCTTTGACCCTAGATGATGAGAGGTTATATATCATGACATTTGACTGGTCTATTAAACTATTTGCCGGCCTTCCTGAGCGGCTGGGCACTGCTTCTATACATGTGCAAACCGAGAGTGAAGAAATGAACGCGCTTGATTTGAAAACAGCGATCATAGCCCTCTACCCTGAACATAAGGCTATCATTCAGACTGCCTTTATAGCCCGTAATCATGCGTACGCAGCCGATACAACGATACTGTGCTTTTCAGACGAGCTTGCTTTGCTTCCTCCGGTTTCTGGCGGAGAAGGTGCTGCCGAGGACGTGGAGCGATATGTGATTACCTCAGATTCCATCAGTTCGGATAACGTACTTGCCAAAGTCATCGTTCCTGAGCATGGAGCTGCCATTACATTCGTAGGAACGACCCGCGAATGGACGCATGGACAACGTACAGTTAGGCTTGAATATGAGGCATACGCCCCTATGGCTATTGCTACGATGCGCCAAATAGGCGATGAGATTGCCCAGCGCTGGCCTGGTGCTTTATGCGCAATCAGTCATCGCATCGGTGTCGTTGGACTCGCAGAGACGAGTGTCGTCATTGCGGTATCCTCTCCGCATCGCGATAGCTGCTACGAGGCTAGCCGTTATGCGATCGAGCGCCTCAAACAAATTGTACCTATATGGAAGAAAGAAATATGGGAGGATGGCTCGGAATGGAAAGGGCATCAGCTCGGGCCCTGGAATCCGACAACTCAGCTTACAAACAACTAAACGATTGACATGGAGTAACAATCCAGCTATGCATGTAATAAGCCCATATAGCAATGGCCTTGCATTAGTTCAAGTTGCGGATAAACGAACGAACGCAAGGTCAGTTTATGCTGAAATAATAGGTATTTAGTCGCTATTGTAATATCCTCATATTGCCAATATGATCATTCATTGCTACTATTGTAGGTATATATCGCTACTATATGCAATTGAGGTGTCTTGATGAGGGTTCATGTTACAGAATTACTAGATGGAGACCGCTTAACGAATGATACATTCAACGATTATGGTCTTCACGTACTCTCCAAAGGAACAGTACTTAACAATCAGGATATATCAAGACTATTTCAACATCGAATTGATTATGTTGATATCGATTTGAGGGCTAACGAAGCTTCTGAAGGTCGAACGATTGAATCAACGATAAACCCCAAATGGCTACCAACCGTGCAGCCTCTCTACGAAAACGCTGTCAAAAATTTCGAGGGACTTTTCACGAAAGCCTCTGCCTCCGGAAAGATCGATGATGCCGAGGTTTCGTCCATGTTCGGACCGCTTCTAAATAACCTGCAGCTTGAACGCGACGTTGTTTCGATGCTGCTTTTGCTTAATACGAAAGATGATTATACCTACCAGCATTCTGTTCAGGTTGGCATGCTCTCCTACTATTTGGCTACATGGGTTGGCTATACAAACGAAGAAGCGGTTAAGGTGGGCAAGGCAGGCTTTCTCCATGATATCGGAAAATGCCGCATAGAGGATCAAGTCCTGAACAAGCCAGGACGGCTTACGGAAGAAGAATACGAAGAAGTTAAGAAACACACGATATATGGCCATGAAATTATATTGCAATCATTCGACGAACCCTTTGTCGCTTACGGAGCGCTTCAGCACCATGAGCGCAATGATGGTACCGGTTATCCCTATGGATTATCCGGTGATGAGATCCATCCCGTATCCAAAATCATCGCGGTTGTCGACATCTATAGCGCCATGATCTCCCAGCGCGTTTATCAGCAGAAACGAGATTTGCTCTATGTATTAAGAGAGCTTTACCGTTTAAGCTTCAAAGAGCTTGACCCTTCCACTACGCATACTTTTATTCGCCATATGATGCCTAACTTTATTGGGAAGCGCGTAGAGCTTGTGAGCGGCGAGAGCGGCATTATCGTCATGACGCACCCAACGGAGTTCTTTCGTCCGCTAATCCAAGTCGGTGAAGATTTTATCGATATGGCCGTTGAACGCGAATATGAAATCCAGCACGTATATCTGTAAACACTCTCAAAATTCAACTCCGATTTATGACGGGGTTGAATTTTTTTTATTATATGGTCTGTATATATTATCAATAATATCAAGCAGCTATAGAACATGAATTACCCTTTCATAGCCCTCCTCCTCTTTTTGGAGACGGGCTCTTTACGTTATCGGTCTATTTCCTTAATGTTCGGAATCGACAGGGCTTACTTTTTCTGATCAGATCAAAATGAAATTGGGCATGGCAGTAACGCACGCAAATCTATCAATCTCATAGAATACTATTAATTCTAGCAAAGGAGTTGATAGGATATGTCAAAGAACAGCAGCAGTGGCAGCCGAAGCAGTGGGAATCGTTCAGGAGGTGGGAATCGTTCAGGAGGTGGAAATCGTTCAGGAGGTGGAAATGTTCAAAGCATTCTTTCACAGATCGGTGTTGGAACACCTAATATCCGCATTCGAACAGTAGGCACGGAACATACTGGCGTATATTTAGGAATAACGGATGGCTCTGCCATTATTAATGAGAATGGCGTCCCTCGTTACATTAAGCTGTCTAAAATTACGGCTGTTGAAGTTGGCGTTTAAGGCTATATCGGCACTCATTTATCTAAAGATCTTGATGTACTAGCCCATTCGTCACTTCGCTAACAGCAACACGCATAATAGGAATAGGGAGATGGTTCAATTGCCTAAAAACAATAGCGGCGGCAACAAAAGCGGTGGAAGTCGTTCAGGCGGGAATAAAAGCAACGGTGGTCGTTCAGGCGGCAATAGAAGCAACGGCAATCGTTCGGGCGGCAATAGAAGCAACGGCAACCGTTCGGGCGGGATGATGTCCACTCAAAGTATTCTTTCAAAAATCGGAGTTGGCACACCTAACATCCGCATTCATACAGAGGATGCTACCTTTACGGGCGTCTATTTAGGAATCAGCAACGGTTCTGCTATTATTAATGAAGGTGGAGCACCACGCTATATTAAGCTTTCTGCCATTACAGCCGTTGATGTAGGCGTATAAGCAATATGTCTGTTCCCCTTTCATCCCCCACAAGCTGGGGGATTTTTATTTGCAAGGAAATACTTCGCAATAAACTTCGCAATAAACGCACCTCCTATGCATATGCGTTTTCAAACTTGAACATAATGTTAATTGAATATATATTCGATTTTTGACAATACTTCTTAATTAAAACCCTTAACGAAGGAGTGAAGCAAAATTTGCTTTACAGCATTATTTTCGGCTTTATAACCCCTTGGGTTTTGGCCTCGTTCATGGTTCGAAAACAACCGACCTTATTTATTATCATTAGTCCTATTGCAGCAGTAGTTTCTAATGTAATAAATACAATTGGCTTCTATTTTGGATTTTGGAACTACAAACCAAAATTCAGTAAGATTGAAACCATTTCAGCAATGCCTTTAGATTTTGGTCTATACGCTGTTCTAGGTACTTTATTAATTTACGCACTTTGTAAAAGAACTTTTCGACTCCATCCAGTCATTGTGATTATGATTTTCAGCTTATTTACTACTTTTCTTGAATACATGGCTCTCCTATTCGGGCTCGTAAAATACGGGAACGGATGGAATATAGGATGGACTTTCATTTCCTACTCCATTGCGTATCTATGTGTTACGGCAGCATGGTTAATTGCTAGAGGGCATATTAAAGTAGTGAAGTAACCCATTATTGATTGAATGACTTCTTTATGGAATGGCATGCTTTGTACAAGGCTCATTTTGTTTCAAAATCCTTGTTACATACCTATTTCCTTCGAAATATGAAAACACCCATTCAAATCCAGCAATCTATGAACATACTGGATTAACTTAACAAGAGGAGATGATTTAAATGGGTTAAACCTATATCACATTGCATCCTAATAAGTTGATACACTCAAATTTCTCTTAGCTTATCGTTATTTTTACATGTTTACGCAACAGCGATCTCCCAGTATTACGGCTAATTCGTTTTGAGTAATAAACCATTGAGTGCACTCAAGATATCTTCTTATGGACGCGGGAAGCGCCGAGCTATTGCAAATGACCAACAGCTGTTGGAGCTTTACCACCTAACAAAAGAATCCGCAGAAAAATCTACGGATTCAATGATTTTTTATTTGTCTTTGGTGGATTAACACCTTGCCATTTTCCGAACTTTCATAAGCGCTATAAAAAGGCATTTCTAAAATGATGGATTCATGACCTTCGCCACAGCTATGCTTCATATCATATTAACAAAGGTGTAGCTATCTATCTTGTTAAAGGTTGGTTGCGACAAGATGATTTTCAGCAAACAGCCAACACTTTCGGCCACTTATACACGGAAAGAAAGCACGAAGCAATGAGTGTTTTTAATTATTCAAAAACAGTATTTAAGCTAATTTCTCAATTACAATGGAAGCACTTACCGTTGGTGTACCCCCACCGATAGCGTTTTGCAATGTCTGAGCACCCATGTTATCGATACGATTTAAAGTTAAAACTCCGCCTGCCGATAATTGAGTAACGACTTGGCCTTGGTACGGTTGATTTCCTGAACCAGAACCATAATTACTGCAAAGAACCAGCGCTGCAGGTGCCGCACCAGCAGGATCAAAAAACAATCCAAACGCGCTGTCACCCGCTGTAGGAAATACTTCCCAGCTAATATTGTAAATACCCGACTCGTTAATAACGATACTTGAAGGAGGAGCAAAAGTAAGAGCTGTAGCATTAATAAGAGAATCTGTGAAAGTAACTGCTCCTCCTTGCCCGCCTGGAACTTCCGCTGCTGCAATGGTTTGTTCTTCTGTGCTACATAAGAAAGCAAAGTCCGATATTCCTCCTGCAGGTCCTGCAGGCCCCGTTACACCAGCTGGACCAATGAGCCCTTGTATTCCTTGAGGTCCTGTAACTCCTTGTACTCCTTGTGCTCCTTGCACACCTTGTGCACCTTGCACTCCTTGTGCTCCCTGTACTCCTTGTGCTCCTTGTGGTCCCGCTGGACCAGCAATAGGTCTTACATTTACAATCGGTCTCGGGCAGGTTACCTTTACGATTTTCTTTTTTACAATGATATTTTTCTTTGCATGTCTTTTCGGTTTACACACAACCACAACTTTTTTGTGACATCTTTTCTTAAACTTATTTCCTGTACAACTCAATTCAGCACCTCCTAGGATTTTGAAATATCCTACGTTGAGATGCAGCTATCTGGAATGTCATATACCTAGTAATCACGTAGACTACTATCCATTTTTCTATAAAGAGGCAATTGCGGAGGTACATCTGTACTGACTTTATAGACTCTTTGAAAATTCACATGAGCAGACTTACGAATAATTTCATAGAATAATAGAATGTGCGCCAAAAACTCAGCATTTCTCATTAACGAATAACAAAAAAAATCCACAGAAAATATCTGCGGATTTTACTAGTACTACAAATAAATTTTCAAAAAACTAAGGCATTTTTACCCGAATGGTATCAACCGACTTTTGGAAACCTCTCGGCCCTTGATACGCCTACGTTTTTTTTACCCGATGGAACCTTCCATTTCGAACTTAATCAAACGGTTCATCTCTACCGCGTATTCCATCGGCAGCTCTTTCGTGAACGGTTCGATGAAGCCCATTACGATCATTTGCGTTGCTTCTGCTTCGCTAAGACCACGGCTCATCAAGTAGAACAACTGATCCTCTGAAACTTTCGACACAGTAGCTTCATGCTCAAGCGTAATGTTGTCATTCATAATTTCATTGTAAGGGATTGTATCCGATGTTGACTCATTATCAAGAATGAGCGTATCGCATTTGATGTTCGCTTTCGCGCCATCAGAGTTGCGACCGAAGGATGCAAGACCACGGTACGTTACTTTACCGCCGTGTTTACTGATTGATTTCGAAATAATCGTGGAGCTTGTATCCGGTGCAAGGTGAGTCATTTTGGCGCCTGCATCCTGATGCTGGCCTTTGCCGGCTACTGCGATTGACAATACCATGCCTTTCGCGCCGCGACCGCGTAGAACGACCGCTGGGTACTTCATCGTCAGTTTGGAGCCAATGTTGCCATCAACCCATTCCATCGTCGCATTCTCATCTGCTATTGCACGTTTCGTAACAAGGTTATAGATGTTCGGTGCCCAGTTTTGAATCGTCGTATAGCGGATACGTGCATTTTTCTTCGCAAGTATCTCAACAACAGCGCTGTGAAGCGAGTTCGTGCTGTATACCGGTGCCGTACAGCCTTCAACGTAGTGAACGGAGCTATCTTCGTCCGCGATAATCAGCGTACGCTCGAATTGGCCCATGTTCTCGGAGTTGATCCGGAAGTAAGCTTGAAGCGGAACCTCACATTTGACGCCCTTAGGCACATAGATAAAGCTTCCGCCTGACCATACTGCACTATTAAGCGCTGCAAATTTATTATCATTCGGAGGAATAATCGTTCCGAAATATTCTTTCATCAGCTCAGGGTATTCGCGAAGCGCCGTGTCCGTATCCGTGAAGATTACGCCTTGCTTCTCAAGATCCTCTTGCATGCTGTGATAAACAACTTCAGACTCGTATTGAGCCGATACGCCAGCTAGAAACTTTTGCTCTGCTTCAGGAATACCAAGCTTATCGAAAGTCTCTTTAATTTCGGAAGGAACTTCTTCCCAAGTTTTTCCTTGTTTGTCTGATGCACGAACATAATATTGGATATCGTCGAAATCAAGCTCATCCATGTTGCCGCCCCAAGTAGGCATCGGCATTTTGAAAAACTGCTCCAGCGATTTCAGACGGAAGTCCAGCATCCATTCAGGCTCGCCTTTAATTTCCGAAATCGTACGTACGACTTCTTCCGTTAACCCTTTGCCTGATTCGAATACGGCTTTGTGCTCGTCACGGAAACCATACTTATAATCTTCCATTTCCGGCATTGATTTAGCCATGGTCATTCACGCTCCTTTTCAATCTTGTTTTAATGTGATTCTTGCTGCTGCTCGATGCCCTTGCGCAAAGCGTTCCACGCGAGCGTCGCGCATTTGATTCGTGCAGGAAATTTGTTTACACCAGAAAGTGCATCCAGCTCCTCATATTCATCAAATTCAACCGGTTCGCCCTTCATTAGCGCTGAGAACTTCTCAGCCATTGCAAGCGCCTCGTCGAATGTTTTTCCTTTAACCGCCTCTGTCATCATGGAAGCAGAGCTCATGCTGATCGAACAGCCTTCGCCGCTGAATTTCGCGTTCGTCACTTTGCCTTCAACGACCTGGAGCTGAAGCGAGATCCGATCGCCGCAGGTTGGGTTGTTCAGGTTTATCGTAACGGATTCTTCATCCATTGTTCCACGGTTACGAGGGTTCTTGTAATGATCCATTATAACTCTACGATATAAATCATCCAATTGCATGACCGAAGAACTCCTTTGTTTGTAGTAAGGCATCGGCTAAGCGGTCAATTTCATCTTCTGTATTATATAAATAAAAGCTTGCTCTAGCCGTTGCCGATACGTTCAGCCATCTCATGAGCGGCTGGCAGCAATGATGCCCCGCGCGAATCGCAATTCCTTTGGAGTCAAGCACCGTTGCAACATCATGCGGATGCACATCCTCCAAATTGAAAGTCACGAGGCCGACACGGTTTTCTTTTGGACCATATAAAGTTACGCCATCGAGTGATGACAGCTTTTCGTAGGCATAAGTAGCCAGACGTCTCTCATGCCGATCAATTTCTTCAAGTCCGATATCCTGTAAAAAGTCGATTGCTGCGCCAAGTCCGACGGCGCCTGCAATAATCGGCGTGCCGCCTTCGAAGCGGTAAGGGATCTCTTTCCATGTGGACTCGTATAGATCAACGAAATCAATCATCTCGCCGCCGTATTCGATCGGTTCCATTTTGTTAAGCAGCGCCTTCTTGCCATATAATGCACCGATGCCCGTAGGACCACACATTTTATGACCGGAAAAAGCATAGAAATCTACGTCCAAATCTTGGAGATCGATTTTCATATGCGGCGTGCTTTGCGCCCCGTCGACTACCATGATGGCGCCATTACGGTGTGCGATTTGTGTTATTTCCTTAATTGGATTAATCAAACCGAGTACGTTGGAAACGTAAGTAACGGACACCACTTTAGTCTGCGGCGTGATCGTTTTCTCAATATCCTCCAAAGAAAGTGTACCATCAGGCTGCATCGGAATATATTTCAAGGTTGCTCCTGTCGCCTTCGCAGCTTGCTGCCAAGGGATAAGGTTGCTGTGATGCTCCATCTGCGTGATAACGATCTCATCGCCTTCGCCGCACATGGCGCGGGCATAGCTGGAAGCGACCAAATTCAGAGCAGTCGTTGTCCCCCGTGTAAAAATGATTTGCTCTGGCGCACCTGCGTTTAGAAACTTAGCGACCTTCTCGCGCGCTCCCTCATAGGCATCAGTCGCCCTGGAACCAAGCGTATGCACACCGCGATGAACGTTCGCGTTATCCAGCTCATAGTACCGATTAACCGCATCAATGACGGAGCGCGGCTTCTGCGAAGATGCCGCGCTGTCCAGATAAACGAGCGGATGCCCGTTTATTTCTTGATGCAATATCGGGAATTGCTCCCGAATCGCATTTATATTCATCCCTCAAGCTTCCTTTCGAGCAAACGCTGAAGTTGACCGCGAACCGCCTCGACTGGAATTTCCGATACGACCGGTGCCAAAAAGCCGTAAATAATTAAACGTTCAGCGTCTTGCTTAGATATACCGCGCGACATCAGGTAATAGACCTGCTCGGGGTTAACTTGCCCTACACTTGCTGCATGTCCGGCAGTAACGTCATCTTCATCTATAAGCAAAATCGGGTTAGCGTCGCCGCGCGCTTTCGGGCTCAGCATGAGTACCTTCTCCGTCTGAACGCCGTTCGCTTTCGTCGCGCCTTTCTCGATCTTTGTAATACCATTAATGATCGCCGAAGCGGAATCTTTCATAACTGCGCGAGTAACCATGTTGCTGTCCGAGCTTTTGCCGAAGTGAACGGCTTGTGTCGTCAAGCTGTTTTGCTGCGCGTTCTTGCCAACGCTAATTACTTTTGCATCGGAAGTTGAGCCGGTTCCCTTTAGGATGGATTTGGTGTCGGACAACGTGTTGCCGTCATTCAAGTCACCGATAATCCATTCCATTTGGCCATCATTCTCAATGATGGAGCGTCTAATCGACATATCTACACCGGTCTCGCCCATATGATGGATCGAGCTGAAACGAACATGAGCGCCAGGCTTCACGAACACTTCAACGATGGATGGATGTACGAAAGGAGCGCTGCCAGCACCTGGCTCAGACACGACGCAGTCAACATAAGTAACCCGGCTGTTGCTGTCTGCAACGATTAGAATATGCGGTGCGAATGTCGCCTCTGCGGAATCGTTGTAGAAAATAGCCTGCAATGGAAGCTCAACCTCTACGTTTTTAGGAACATAAACGAATACGCCGCCATTCCACAATGCTGCATGAAGAGCTGTCAGCTTATCTTCATTCTTCGCTACCGCTTGGAACAAATATTTCTGAACGAGCTCGCCATGCTCCTTGCATGCCGTCTCCAAGTCCGTGAAAATAATGCCTTTGCTGGCATATTCGCTTGAAAACCCGTTCCAGACGATGCCGGAATTGCGTTGAACAAGCAAGTTTTCTGTGCCTTCAGTAATCAATTCACGAACGACCTCAGGAAGCTCGCTTGTAGCGCTAACCGCTGTCGGCTGCTCGTAGCTGCCTACTGCCGTCAAATTCCAACGTTCAATCCTTACCTTTTCCGGCTTGGGCCAGCCCAATGTTGCAGCAAGCTCAGCCGATTCTCCGCGCAGCTCGACAAGCCAGTTCGGCTCGCCTTTGCTGCGTGCCAGTGCTTCAGCAGCTTGGCGGGTTGTCGGAGTAGTTAATTGTGTACTCATCCGTTATGCCTCCTTCTCCGCTTAAGCCTGGCCGACCGTTTCGTCTTCGATGCCAAGTTCTTCTTTTACCCAATCATAACCTTCGTTTTCCAAACGCTCTGCAAGCTCAGGACCGCCTGATTTGACGATGCGGCCTTGCATCATCACGTGTACGTAATCAGGAGTAATATAGTTAAGCAAACGCTGATAGTGAGTAATAATCAAGAAACCGCGATCTTCCGAGCGCATAGCGTTAACGCCTTGCGATACAATACGAAGCGCATCGATATCAAGACCGGAGTCGATCTCGTCAAGCACGACGATTTTAGGATCAAGCAGCATCATCTGAAGGATTTCATTCCGTTTTTTCTCGCCGCCGGAGAAGCCTTCATTCAGGTAACGGTGAGCGAACTCAGGGTTCATCTCAAGCTCCTTCATCTTGCTTTCCATTTTGCGGATAAACTTAATAAGTGAAATTTCATTGCCTTCGCCAAGTCGTGCGTTCAATGCGCTGCGCAGGAAGTCGGAATTTGTTACGCCTGGAATTTCACTTGGGTATTGCATGGCAAGGAACAAGCCAGCAAGCGCACGCTCGTCAACACCCATTTCTAGAATGTCTTCACCGTCAAGCACTGCTGTGCCTTCCGTCACTTCATATTTAGGATGTCCCATCAAAGCGGATGCCAGCGTAGATTTACCGGTACCGTTAGGGCCCATGATCGCGTGAATTTCTCCACCTTTAATTTCAAGGTTGATTCCTTTTAAAATCTCTTTTCCGTCGATAGCCGCTTTCAGGCCCTCGATGACAAAATGCGTTGCCATAATATGCTGATCCCTCCAAGGTTGGTTTAATTCGCTCATTCACATCTATAAAGAATAGACTTTCTATTATAGAGTGATTCTCAATGATTCTCAATAATCATTTTAATATAGTTTTTGTTATAAATCAATGCGAGTTGTCCTTCAGCAGCTGATTATGTCTATTTAAATCAATGAAAATGCAATGAAAGCCTGCTCTTCGTCAAGATTATTTTTGAGCAAAAAAAATATATCCCACTCCTTTATTCTCAATTAAAACGGTCCGCCCCCTATCAAGATCAATGCTTATATGCGAAGTGCCTGCTTGACCTTGTCCACTTCAGCTTGAAACACTTCATCGCTTAATACGGGGATGTGTGCCTGCTGTATGATTTCATCTTCCAGTCTTACCCAAGATTTGCATCCATTATAAGCAGGAAGGTTAGCTATTTCTACCGGTTTCTCCAAACGGTATACGCGGAGGACCAGCACATGCAGCGGTTTTGTTTTCTTCCAGCGCAGCCGTTCCTCGGCAAATTCGTCTGTCCATATATGTAGATCGCGCAAACCATCCAGCGTCTTCTGATCGGTAACCTCGATATCCATTACGACGGATGCATATGCATCAAGCTTTATGGTCTTCATATCGAGTGACCAGTCTTCCAGCGTTTCATCCATCTCGCCTTGGTAAGCATCTTTAAGCAGATGCTTTTTCTGGTGCTCGTAAGCGGGCATTAAGTAGAAGTTAGGGCTCAGCAGTTGAAAATCCCGTGTCTCCTCTATAATTCCGCCTTTGCGCATGACAATGATTTGTGTACCTTCAACGAGCGCCTTTACACTGACCGCCCATTCCTTTAATGCGATGTTTAGAACCTCATTTGGTATCTCCATTGTGCATCCCCCATCATCTGTCTATAATTGATCATATTATATCAAACGAAACTATTCCAAGGCGAAAAAATATACATTATACTATGTTGAGATGAATACTGGGCATTGCTGCCCTACAACTATAACTCGGAGGTGGACAGCCATGTCTGCATATCATCCATTAACGGAACAAGAAGCAATTGAAATAGCATCGTCCCTCGACGGATTTTTCCCAAGCGGAGCAAATCTATCCAGCCGTGAGATCGGCGACGGAAATTTAAATCTCGTTTTTCACATAACAGACTCCGTCAGCGGCAAGAGCCTAATTATGAAACAAGCACTGCCTTATGCTAAAGTAGTAGGCGAGTCTTGGCCGCTTACGTTGGATCGCGCACGCATTGAGAGCGAGAAGCTTTTATTAGAAGGAGAGCTTGCACCCGGCCTCGTACCAGTCGTTTATAAGTATGATCCAGAGCTTTATTTGACCATTATGGAGGATCTTAGCGATCATGTTATTATGCGTCAAGGTTTAATCGGAGGTACGCGCTATCCGAAATTCGCGGATGACATCTCAACCTTCATTGCCCGCACTTTATTTTTCACATCCGATTTAGGTATGAATCAGCAGGAGAAGAAGCTGCAGGTAAAAGCGTTTATTAATCCGGAGCTCTGTAAAATTACCGAAGACCTGATTTTCGATGATCCTTACACGGATTCTCCAAATAACAGCTTTGACCCTGCCATTCGAGACGCCGCAGAAGCATTGTGGCAGAATGAGCAGCTCCATCTTGAAGTTGCGATTCTTCGTGATAAATTTCTAACAAACGCGCAAGCGCTGCTTCATGGGGATTTGCACACCGGCAGCGTATTCGTTACGCCTGAATCCACCAAGGTTATCGACCCGGAATTCGCGTACTACGGTCCAATTGGTTTCGACATCGGCGCAGTAATCGCGAACTTGCTTCTTAACTTCGCAGGCCAAGAGCATTGGATCGCTGATTCAGGCCAACGTGCGGATTTCCGTCAATACTTAACAGATACGGTACGAGATGTGTGGAACCTGTTTGACCGTAAATTCCGCGCATTGTGGAACGAACAAGGGCTGGACAGATTGGCTTCTTCTGCCCCTGGCTACAAGGATTATTACATGCAGCGTTTGCTGCAAGATACGATCGGCTTTGCCGGATGTAAAATCGTTCGCAGGATTGTCGGGCTATCGCATGTCGTAGACATCGACCGTATTCCTGATTCGGCTTCCAAAGAGAAGGCACAGCGCCTAGCGCTTGCAATCGGAACGTCGCTCATCCTGAGCAACCGTGAAGCGCAATCCATCGAGGAAGTTATCGATATCGCATTATCGCAAGCAAATAACTGAAATAGACGGAGAGGATTTGACATCATGACTACAAACTATGCTGGCTTGCAATCTGTGATTTGGAGAGAAGACAGACTTGATTTGCTGGATCAACGGCTTTTGCCCGAGGAAATTGTATATTTGCCTTTGTTGACAGCGGAGGATGTATGGGAAGCGATACGCCATCTTAAAGTGCGCGGAGCTCCTGCAATCGGAATTTCGGCTGCCTATGGTGTCGTGCTCGGCAGTCGCAATGAGCAGTCCTTGGACGCATGGCTGGCAGAAGTAATCAAGCAAGCTGAATATTTGGCAACGTCTAGACCGACCGCAGTTAACTTGTTCTGGGCGCTTGACCGCATGAAGGCCGCCGCGTCCGCCTTCGCTGCAAATGGCCTCTCACTCGAAGAAAGCAAAGCCGCTTTGTTATCCGAAGCCATCGCGATCCAAAGTGAGGATGAGGAAACGAACAGAATGATTGGCGAGCATGCGTTGTCTTTGTTCAAAGATGACATGGGCGTGCTTACGCATTGCAATGCCGGAGGTTTGGCGACTGCCAAATACGGCACTGCGCTTGCACCGTTCTACTTAGCGCTGGAACGAGGCATTACCTTGCGTGTATTTGCCGACGAAACCCGACCAGTTCTACAAGGCGCAAGGTTGACAGCCTTTGAATTGCAGCAGGCAGGCGTAGATGTCACGCTCATTTGCGATAACATGGCAGGCATGATTATGGCCAAAGGCTGGGTTGATGCGGTTATCGTAGGAACGGACCGCGTTGCAGCAAACGGTGACGTCGCTAACAAAATCGGAACATACAGTGTTGCTGTACTAGCTAAAGCGCATGGCATCCCTTTCTATGTTGCTAGCCCGCTGTCAACCATTGATCTGAACACGCCGACCGGCTCGGAAATTCCGATTGAAGAACGCAGCGCAGAGGAGATTACTGAAGGCTTCGGCAAGCGCACCGCGCCGCAGGGCATTAAAGTATATAATCCAGCGTTTGATGTTACGCCTAATGAATATGTAACTGCAATCATTACGGAGAAAGGCATCGTCGAGGCACCATACGATGTCAACCTGCGCAAATTATTCGAATCTTAATTCAGCGCACATAAAGTAAGCCCTAATTCCTTCGCTATGCATCATTCATGCCGAAGGATTAGGGCTCTTAACTGTCGATTACAGCATTAACTGAAGCGCCTCGTAGCCTTTCATGCCTGCTACTATTCCGATTGACTCTGCCGTAGTTGTAACGGACTCCAACGGGGCAGCCAATAGCTCTTCAAGCGATCGCACGCCAACAGCACGCCCGGCCAAAATTTCCCGGTCCTTGAGACGCTCGTTAAGCAGCGATACGTCCAGTGCGCCGCACATAATATATCCTTTGTCCGTCATAATGGCGAGCAGCGTTGTTTTGGGCAGCTTCACTTCAACGCCAAGAACGGTTTCTCCATTCTCAAGTGTGAAAGGAACCATCCGCATCATATAGGATCCACCCCCTTCAATCCGCATAATAAGAGGCAATGCACTGCAACTTCATTATATGCAAAAAATATTTTGGCAGTGTTGGTTAAATGCACATTAATGGCATTACATGAATGCTCTTTTTAGTGGTATATTAGTACTACACCAAACAGTCCGGAGGTCCTATGGAAAAACAAAGCTCATCCCACAACCAATCTTCCTTTGTGTTCAACATCGAGGTGCTTGTAGAAGGGAACAACAACGCAGAGGCTTTGGAACAGCTGCTTCAATCGCTCAATCGTTCAGGCTTTATTGATTTTCGCATCTTATCCGGCATTCAGCTGGGAGAGCAAATCGATCAAAGGAAAAAGAACGCTAAAGAGATCCATGACATCCCTGTTCAGCCGAAAACCACTGAAAACGTTATCATTTCAGAGCAGCAGCTAGCAGCACCAGCCAGCAAAGAAGACAAAAAGCCTGCAAACCAAACGGACAAGCCCAAGGCAGAACCGTTAGACGAATTAAGCTACTTTGACAAAATTAAAGCAATTATGAAAAACAACACGTTAATTAGGCTGATCGTCAACAAAGGACTCGGCATAAAGCTTAATATTCCTTGCAGAATCATCAATATGGATGAATCCGAAAACATCATAACCGTTTATCACGTTGACGAGAAGCAGGTTTATACGTTTCGAATGAATGAAATTGAAGACTTTTTTTATTGATGAATAAGTAGAAACGCCTGACGGCGTCCTTTCCATAGACGCCGTCGTTTCGGCGAAACGTATAGAGAAAGGACGAGCAAACCCAAATACTTTCCTATACGTCAAAAAGAAACGGCTTCGCCGTCCTCCGTAAGAGGGCGGTATCCGTTTCTCGCAGAAATAGAAGAATATATCATCGCGTGCAACATATAAAGACTTATATTTCGAAAAAAAAGGTGGTTCAAGCGTTTTAAAGCCGCTTGAATCACCTTCTTTTTATGCATAGCCGGGGGTAAGCATCTGTTCGATATTGTCGCTCGAAACGGGTGGACTCCAGAAGAAGCCCTGCATTTCATCACATTTGTGCTTGCGCAAAAATTCCATTTGCCCTTCTGTTTCTACTCCCTCGGCGATAACTTGTATATTAAGGTTATGCGCCATTGCGATAATCGCAGCGACGATTTCGGCATCGTTTGGATCCTGCTGGATATCACGTACAAAAGAGCGATCGATTTTCAAACGGTCAATTGGAAAGTTCTTCAAATAATGAAAGGAGCTATACCCCGTACCGAAATCATCTACACTAATATTGACGCCTAACTCCGTTAAATCCAATAAGCATCTTGATACATGGCTGACATCCATCGTCATGGATTCGGTTATTTCAAGGTCAAGATACTTTGGATCCAGCCCTGTTCTTGTGAGTACATCGGATACCTTGCTCGCTAGATCATTCTGCACGAATTGTCTTATCGATAAGTTCACGGATACAGGTATAGATGGAAGTCCAGCTTCCTGCCAAGCTTTGTTTTGGCGGCACGCTTCCTCGAGCACCCAGTCACCGATTTGAACAATCATGCCGCTTTCTTCGGCTAATGGAATGAAGCTTCCTGGCGGGATCATACCTCTTTGCGGATGATTCCAACGAACGAGCGCCTCAACGCCAACCATCGTTCCCGATCCAAGATCGTATTGCGGCTGGTAATGAAGAACGAATTCGCAGCGCTGTATCGCACGGTACATTTCATGCTGCAGCGTAAGCCGCTCCAGCGAAGAATTACTCCAGTTGTCTGAATACAGCATGCAATCGTTTTTGCCGCTTTCCTTTACTTTGACAAGCGCCATATCTGCCTTTTTAATCATGGAGTAGCTGTCATCATTCTCATCTTTGTTCGTGACAAGTCCTATGCTTGCCGTAATATGTAAGGGAAACCCGCTAAGTTCATACGGCTCTTCTATGGCCTTCAGCAGCTGTCTGGACAACTCCAGCAAATGCTTCTCCGATTGCACGTTACAGTACAATAAGGCAAATTCATCGCCTTCCATCCGAGCCGCGAAATCATTGTCGGAAAAGTCGCGATTGAGCCGTTCTGCAACCTGCATGAGCAGTATATCGCCAAACTCCCGACCAAATGACGCATTGACTAGCTTAAATCGGTCCAAGTCCAAATAACAAATGCCAACTACCCGTTCCTCTTCCTTTGCTCTCGCCAGCGTTTCCGTCAGCTTCATCTGAAATAAGGTTCGATTCGGCAATCCTGTCATGTCATCGTAATAGGCCATATAACGGATTCGTTCCACGTTCCGCTTGCGATCGCTTAAATCTTGGCTGATGATCACCGTGCCGACTACTTCGTCCTCTTGCATCATCGGTGAGCAAACGACCTGCAGCTCGAGCGGGAAGCCTGATCCGTGAGTAATGTTGATATTAATTTGTTTCGTTTCGCCTTGAAGGGCACTCTCGAACGTTTCGTTCAATAATGGCCTGCTGCCTGGATCAACGATGCGATCAATAGGCTCGCCAAGCAGCTCAGAGCGATGATACCCCAGCGTGCGGCTTGATGCTTCGTTCATTTCCATGAACATGCCCTTTTTATCAAGCACAGCTAATGGTACTGCATCTGATCGAAGCAATGTTTCTACGATGGCCGTATGATAGTTTTGGAAGCTTAACGATTCGCTTCGTTTTATATAGACGATTACCGCTGTAACGAATAACGATGCCGCAATAGCAGCAGCCGTCCATTTGTACATGTCGTTAGATATAAGCAGCAATGAAACAGCAACCCATACTAATGCTAGCGCAGTAAGCAAACAGCTGATAACAAATGACCCATTAAACGATTGCCTCAGCTGCTGCCGTTTTGTTTGATTAGGAAAACCATCCATCCGTTTCATTACGCACAAACGTCCTTCCTCTATTTCGAGTCAAGTGAGTGTTCGCTTTATTATAAACGAAGTATGCCTTCTGGTATAGAAATATTTACTAAAACGAATTATTATGCAACTTCTATGCCTAGTATTACGTCTTCATTCCTTTTAATGTCATTTTATACGCTTATTCTTTAGTTTTTTTCATAGCGGCAATAATGACGCATGTCCATCCTGCGAGGATCGCTACACCGCCTAGCGGGGTTACCATCCCAAGCTTGCTAAAGCTCGTAAGAGCAAGGATATATAGACTGCCGCTAAAAATAATCATCCCTGTTAAAATGAGCCGGCCACCGTTTAGAACCAGCTTTCCTGCTGCTATTTGCTTCGCAAACAAAGCGATCAGCATAAGTCCCAATGCGTTATACATATGGTAACGGACACCTGTTTCGAAGATTTCCAAATAATGCTCCGTTAGTTTCTGTTCAAGCCCATGTGCCCCGAAGGCTCCTAAAGCGATAGCTATTGCGGCATTTAACGCGCCAATTGCAAAATATTTTGGAAACATGTAGTTTTCAATCCTTTCAAATTTGTGTATAATTTTACCGTAATTAGTAAAGGAGACGATATAAATGGATAATGAGCCTAATAACTTCCCTAATCAAAACTCGCCTACCGAGCCTTTTGGATCCAAACCGATTTTCACCAACGAACCGGCTTCAGACTTCGGTCCCAAGAAGCAATCCGGTCTCGGCATTGCAGCTTTCATCATTGGGTTGGTTGCAA
Organism: Paenibacillus sp. 2TAB23; assembly: GCF_052115165.1. Lineage (NCBI taxonomy): Bacteria > Bacillati > Bacillota > Bacilli > Caryophanales > Paenibacillaceae > Paenibacillus > Paenibacillus sp. 2TAB23. The sequence goes on along the minus strand of NZ_JBFRGD010000014.1, from coordinate 26,021 downwards.
TTGTATTGCTAATCATCGCTTTTGTCACAGGCAGCAGTTTCACGGATCAACTTGCGGGCTCTGACATTCTAATCACGGATCCCGAGGATCCTGCAGCCGTTCAGGCAGCCCTTGATTCGCTTGGAGAAAACGTGTTCGCTTCGATGGTCATCGCTGTTCTATGCATATTCGGAGCCGGCTTCATCGCTTTCGTAGGCTTGATCCTAGCGATTATTGCAGCATGCTCCAGCAAACGACGCAAAATATTCGGAGTCATTGGCATTGTCCTTAACGTTGCAGTCATCGTCGGCGGTATCAGCTTATTCATAGCAGGCATCGGTTCCCTTGCCGCCAACATCGTTCAATAGAAAATCTTTTGATAAAGTCTGCTTCAGCCGCCTAAGCGTGCTCGAAGCAGACTTTTTAGTTGCGTATTATTTGACCAGCATCCTCGTCCTGCTGAAGCCCTCTTTGGTTTTTATGACTTCGAGACAGGCTGGAAATGCATCCTTCAGCTCCTGCACATGCGAGATAACGCCAATCATTCTGCCCGCCTTTTGCAAATCCACAAGTGTGGCAATCGCCTTTTGCAGCGACTCCTCATCAAGCGATCCGAAGCCCTCGTCTATAAACATCATCTCAATCGTCACGCCACCCATATGGGATTGTATGACGTCGGTCATGCCAAGCGCCAAGCAAAGTGAAGCATTGAATTTCTCTCCGCCCGATAACGTCTTCACGTCGCGGTTCTGTCCTGTATAGGCATCATATACGTCCAGACCAAGCCCGCTTTGCTTGCCTCGCGTTTCCAGCCTGTCGCTTCTCTGTAAGGAGAATTGGCCATTCGACAAATCATGAAGCCTCGCGTTTGCCGCATGAAGGATTTGTTCCAGATATTCGATAAGAATATAGCGCTCGAACGATATTTTCAAAGCATTATCTCCTTTGAGCATATGGAATACATCCATCATCTCCTCCAGCATGCCTTCCAGCCTCTTCACCTGCTCGTTCGCTCTGTTTATTGATGCAGCCAGCCGCTGCGCGGTCTCGGCCGTTCGCGATGCGCCCTGCGCGGCTGACAGCCACTCCTCCAACTCGCGTTTAGCAGCCGAAAGAGATTCCTCTAGCTGCATTAATGGCATGCGCGGTTTGCCCGCAAGCTCGCTTTGCAGCTCTATAAGCTGCTGCATAACGGACGCATGCAAAGTTTGATAAGCAGAAATTTCTTTCTTCAGCTGTTCCCTTGAACCCTCCGGCAGTACCGCCTCGGTGTACTGCTGAATCGTCGTAAACCCTGCCTTCTCTAATTCGTTCAACAATCTCTGCTCTGCTTGCTGCTTGCTGAGCACCGCTTCCCGCAGCTGCTGCTCCGCTTGATCGGCATACGCTTTGTGCTCAGCGAGCTTTGCGGTCTTGGCTTGAAGCTGCTCCTGTGCGGCAGCCCAGGCTTTATGCATACGATCCGACAAGCTCTGCTGCTCATTGAGCTTCTTGCTTAGCTGCTCAGTCGAGCGCAGCGTATCCGGCACCCGCAGCAGCTCCCGCTCCAGTGCAGACTGCTGCGAGGTTTTCTCGATAGCAAGCTGCTGCCGTTCCTGTTGAAGCTGATCCTTCGCAACCATCTGTTTCTCTAGCTGCTGTTCCTGACGTTCATATAGCTGCTTAAGCTCAGGCAGCTGCTTTGCTTTCGCTAGCAGCTTATCCGATTCATCCTTAAGTGAACGCCACTGCTTCGCAAGCTCTGCCCGCTGCTCTTCCAGCCTTTCGGCTTGCAGGCCGAATTCCGCAAGCTCTCTCGCCCCTTCTTCCCTTGTTGCGAGCGCTGCCGCGGCTTGCGCACGCGCTTCAAGCCACTCTCGCTCCACAGCAGCTAGCTGCGACTTCACTTCCTGAAGCCTCTGCCTGCTAGGCACTTCAGTTCCTGAACTCGCCTTGATAGGATGCTCTTCGCTTCCGCATACTGGGCATGGCTTCCCATCATGCAAGTGAGCAGCAAGCAAAGCGGCCTGTCCCTCAATCCAAGCGGATTCGAGAAGGTCATGCTCCTCCTTCGCTTTGGAGAAGCTTAATGCGAATTGCTTCTCCAGCTGTGCAATGCGCGCCATTTCCTTCTCCACCTCGACGAGACGCTTGAGCTGCTTTCCTTGCTGCTCCACCAGGCGAAGCTTGTCCTGCAGATCACCGAGCCCAGCTGTTTCAAGCTCGGTAGCCTTAATCAGCTCATTCTCAGACTGACGCGTCTCGCGGAGCTGCATAAGCTCCGCTTCTGATTGCTGCAGCCTTATTTCGCACAGCCCTTCCGCTTGTATGAACTTGTCGATCGCTTGCTGCTGGCCAGCAAGCTTTTGAACGACTGGCACAAGCTCTTGCAATCGGTTAAGCTCGCGCTCAGCTTCGCGGCGTTCTGCTGCCCGCTGCTCCTCTGCGGCATACATTTCGACAGCCTGAAGCTGCCCCCGTTCGGCAGCCTCCCGTTCGGCGGTTCGGATGGACAGCTGATTTTGTTTGGCTGAGGCATCCGCGCTTGCCCGCTCCGCCTGCTCCTTGTAGGGCGCAAGATTAGCTGCTTTTTCCGCAAGCGCGAGCTGCTTTTCTTTTGCCTCATAATTGGGTTTTTGTACGGTTAATTGCTCAAGCTGGTTCTTCTTGCGGTCATGCTCTTCATGCTTGCTGTTAACTGCCGCCGCTAAGCGCAGCTTCAATTCCTCTGATTCGAGCCGCACCGCAAGCGCAGCCTTCTGCGACTCTGCTTCGCCTGCAACCCTGGTGTAGAACGCTAATTCCAGCTCCAGCGCCTCAAGCACCTGAGCCGCGCTGAATATATCCTGCTTGAGCGTGCTATACAGCTGTCCTTCGATTCGTTCAGGAAGTGATTCCTGCACTTGCTTGAGATAGGCCTGTTCAGTCGCCTTCGCTTCCTTCAGCTGATCTTGGAGTGCGCGGTGCTTCTGCTGGAACCGATTCTCCAGTCGTTCATAGAGCTCCGTTCGAAATATTCGGCGCAATATTTCTTCCTTATTATCCGTATCTGAAGTCAGCAGCTTACGGAATTCACCTTGCGGGAGCATGACAATCTGGCTGAACTGCTCCTTCGTCAAGCCGATGATTTGCTCCAGCCGTATGTTGACATCGGATATGATGAAACGGTCGACTGCCGGCACAGCCGCACCGCTCGTCGTTTCGTAAAGCTCCGCTTTGCCGCCGGTCTCGCTTTTATTGCTGCCCTTGCGATGCGGCATTTGCCGGATGACCATATAGCTTCTGCGTCCTAGCGCAAATTCAAACTGAACGGAGGTATGTACGTCCTCAGGGGCAAAATGGCTTCGGAGCATCCGCGCATCCGCCCGGTCCTCTCCGCTTGCCGTTCCATAGATTGCAAAACATATCGCATCGAATATGGACGTTTTGCCAGCTCCCGTATTGCCTGAAATGACAAATAAACGCCGGTCCTCCAGCTCGCTGAAATCAATCGTCTCTGCGTCTCGATAAGATCCAAACGCGGTCATCGACAGCTTGATCGGTCTCATATGGCGCCTCCCTCCTCACGCAGAAGCTCTTCATAGGTTTCCGCGAATAGCTTTCTTTTGGCTTCGGCAAGCGGCTGGCCTTTGACCTCCTGATAGAAAGCTGAGAACAGCTCAATCGGATCCGCCTCGCGCCTTCTTGAGGCACCGCCCCAATCCAAGCCGTCAGCAGCTATAGCGCCGCTTCCCGAATAGGACGAACGACGCTCCACATGCAGCGCATTCGGATATACCGCGCGGACCTTCTCCATCGGGAACAGTACGGGATTATCATTGAGAAGCGTGACGAATACGTAATCCTCATTTACCGCATGTTTCTCGATTTCTTCAATGGTAGCAGCGATGCGGCGCATGTTGCGCAGCGGCTGCAGCTCACGCTTCTCAATCTTCGCTCCGCCCGATGCGTCTAGCTCAATGACTAAATATCCTTTAATATGATTCTCTTCCGAGATCGAATATTTGAGCGGCGAGCCCGCATACCTTATCGTATCGTTCTTCACGAAGTGAGCCTGATGCAAATGGCCGAGCGCCGTATAATGAAACCGCTCGAAATATGCGGCACTCACATGCTCAGCCCCGCCTACCGACAATGGCCGCTCTGAATCGCTCGTATTCTGTTCGGGTTCTCCAGTAGCCGTCACGAAGGCATGGCCCACGAGCACATGCCGCGCATTCTGCTGCATGCCTGCTGCAAGCCTGCTCGTGATCGCACGCATAGCATCATCATGTGTTTTGACCGATTCATCATTCAGCACATAGCGCACTTGAGCGGGATCTGCAAACGGCACGAGGTGAAAATGAACCTCTCCATATTCATCTTGGAGCACAATTGGCTCTATACTTTCGCGCAGTTGACCGGCCAAATACAATCCGTGCTTCTCCATCATTTTGGTACCGAAATTGATACGGTCAGGACTGTCATGGTTGCCTGAAATAGCAAGCACCGTCGTCTCTAGATCAATGACTATGCGACTAAGCAGCTCGTCCAGCAGCTCAACGGCATCCGTAGGCGGAACCGCCCTGTCATAAAGATCGCCAGCAATAATAACCGCATCCGGACGCTCCAGCTCGATCGCTTGGAGCAGCTGCTCCAGTACGTAACGTTGATCCTCCGTCATATATACACCTTGCACGAGCTTGCCTAAATGCCAGTCCGCGGTATGAAATATTTTCATTCGTTGCAAACACCCTTTCCTCGCACAGTGAAATCCACTCAATTCACGCTAACTCCCTAATCTTTATATTACCATTCGTGTATATGCATCGCATAGTGCAGCACATCGTACAGCGCAAAGGCAGCTTATGGCTTGCGCATCCCGCCAATACGCGATAAAGTTAACCAAGCTTCAATTTTCCATCCTATTTTCATGACTATCGCAAACTGGAGGTTCACAACATTGTCACGCTTCTCAGCTGGTTTATCCAAAAACTACATCTTATTGCTAATCGTCGTGTTCGGCGGGTTTCTCATTTTTGGTTTTTCCGAAAATATTAAAGGTCCTGCATTGCCTAGAATGCAAAGCGATCTAAAACTCGACGAGCTTCAAATCGGCGTTTTGCTTGCTTTCAATTCTCTAGGGTACTTGCTCGCTTGCACGTTCACCGGCTGGCTGTCCAACCGTGCCGGGATGAAGCTGACGCTCTCGCTTGCATTCGGTTCCATGGTTATTTCCGGCGTTTGTATTTATTTCGCAGCCAATTATACCGCTCTTTCCTCTGCTTATTTTCTTATGTATATAGGAAACGGAATGCTGGAGATTGGCCTCGCCATACTCGCAGCAAAAATATTCATCAAAAATACAGGCACGATGATGAATTTGGCCCATTTCTTCTATGGGCTCAGCTCAACCTTCGCCCCGATAATCGCAGCATCGCTCATGGGTGTTGAAATATTCGGCTCCGAGCTCGGCTGGCGGGGCATGTATATGCTCATGCTCGCCCTCTCTATCCTTCCGATGCTGCCAGGACTATTCGCACGCTATAAGAATGAGGAGGAGCCTGCGGCAGAACGCATTTCCTTGAAAGAGTTCGCTCGGGACAAAGTCGCTTGGCTAATCGTCGCCGTATTGTCATTCGGCGTCGTATCCGAGCTCGCCGTCGGCGGCTGGCTCGTCAATTTCCTGGAGAAAGCATACGGCTGGAGCAATGATTCCTCATCCAAAATGCTGTCCGCCTTCTTCTTCTGCTTTATGCTTGCACGGCTCGTGCTCGGTCCGATAACGGACAAAATTGGATATACGATGTCTCTTATCATCTTGTCTGCTTTTTCAGGGATATGCTCGGTTGCTGCCATTATTGCAGGGGAGTCTGGCGCCTTCCTATTCGCCTTGGCCGGGGTGGGCATCGCCCCCATTTACCCTACGGTTATGGCTTTGCTGGCGAAACGTTATCCGAGAAATGCCGACATGGCTATTACGTTCACCGTAACCCTGATGGGAATTGCGAGCGTTATCGGGAATCTAGCCATAGGCGGCATAATCGAATGGACCAAGCAGCTGTTTGCAGGCAGCGGCAGCTCGCAGGAAAGTCTCGTCGCGGGCTTGCAGGCTGGATATTTGTTTATTGGTGCTTGCGCTTTGCTTTGCTCGGTTATCTCACTCATCCTTTATCGCATGCTGAGGCGTGCGCAGCAGATATTGTAACAGAAACAGAAACAAGCCCTGAGCTTATGCTTATGCAGCATAACTCGGGGCTTTTTTTTCGTAAGCGTATGAACAGCTGGACCAAACGATTGGTGTGCAGATCGCCTTCTTCCCGCTTGTCGCGGAACCGTATTTTATCCCGCATATGCAGCAGAGAGCGAAAGCCGAACTGTTTATATGAACAGTGACTATATAGAGTGATTGAGCTCGCTCTGCACGCCTATGCATATGTGCACGAATCCATTGATTAAGTGGGACGTGCTTGCTTCAAAAGCATATTGACGAAATATTTCCGGGCATCCGCCGTTTCGACCAGCATCGCCGCTTGATCTCCTTCGGGATGCTTAAACTCCAGCCAATCGCCGCTGAGCCCCTCCCGAACACCGGCAATCACATACTGCTGCTTCAGATAAGCGTCAATTTTCCTCTTTTCTTCGGCATACTGCTCATATGCTGACATTCGGCAGCCTCCTCGCGTGCTAGTGAGATATTTCTTCCTAAGTGGCAGGCTCATCATCCGCTGTGGATAATGCCTCATTCGCTGAATGAAAAGATGCTCGCTTCAAATAACGGCCTGCAGCAAGAGAGCCGACGAATTGCCGGTCGCGGATCACGAACTCCCCGCGTGACATGACACTTACTGGCAGACCTGTGACCGTCATCCCCTCGAACGGGTTGTAATCCACGTTCATATGCTGCTTCTCGGCAGACAGCGTTCGCTGCGCCAACGGATCAAAGATGACGATATCCGCATCGCTGCCAACCGCTATCGTCCCTTTCTGCGGGAAGAGACCGAACAGCTTGGCGCTTCGCGTGGATACGATATCTACAAATTGGTTCAGCGTGATCCGTCCTTTATGGACGCCTTCCGAGTAGAAGAGCGAGAACCGATCCTCGATCGTCGGTCCTCCGTTCGGAATTTTGCTGAAGTCACCGAGACCTAGATCCTTCTGTCCCACGAAATTAAAGGAGCAATGATCGGAGCCGAGCGTTTGCAATTGACCGCTGCTCAGCGCATGCCACAGCACATCCTGGTGGAATGGCTCCCTGAGCGGTGGCGACCATACATACTTCGCACCTTCGAAATCCGGCTTCTCTAGACTGGACTTATCAAGCACCAAATACTGCGGGCATGTCTCGCCCCATATGTCCACGCCCCGCAAGCGGGCTTCCGCAATTTGCTGCACCGCCTCCGCACAGGTCACATGGACGACGTACAATCTCGCGCCGGCAAGCGCAGCAAGCTTGGCAGCGCGTCCCGTCGCTTCTCCCTCTAGTATTGATGGTCTAGTAAGCGCATGATAGATCGGTTCTTTCTGTCCCACTTCCAAAGCCTTCTGGATCAAGAACTCAATGACATCGCCGTTCTCGGCATGTACCATTACCATTGCGCCAAGTTCTTTTGCGGCCAGCATAGTCCGGAACAATGTACCGTCATCGGCTTGGAATACATGTTTGTATGCCATAAACACCTTTAAGGAGGTAATGCCGTCCTCTGCCACAATGGATGGAAGCTCAGCAAGCACCTCGTCATTGATTTCCCCGATCATGAGATGAAAGCCGTAGTCTATCGCTGCTTTCCCGTCCGCCTTCTTATGCCATGCGGCAATCGATTCGCGCAATGGCTTTCCTTTTGCCGTCAGGCAGAAATCAATGATGGTTGTCGTTCCTCCGAAAGCAGCAGCCGTTGTCCCCGTCGCAAAGTCGTCTGCCGTGACCGTCCCGCCAAACGGCATTTCCAGGTGGGTATGCGGATCAATGCCACCGGGGAATATGTATTTCCCTTTCGCGTCAATGATTTCCGACGCAGTCTCATCAAGCCCGATACCGATTTGCGCAATCACGCCATCCTCGATCAGCACATCTGCTTTGAACGTATCGGCTGCAGTAACGATGATCCCATTCTTAATGAGTCTCTTTGCCACTTATACCGCCTCCTGCTTGCCTGGATTATCCGAATCCTTGCCTTTTCCCAGAGCCGCAATTGCCGCTTGCCGCTGGTTCCAGCTGAGCGGCAGCTCCGCAGCAGGAACCTCTAGCATCGTAATCGCTCCTTCTACCGGGCAAACAATCGAGCAGAGATTGCAGCCAACGCAATCCTCCTCGCGAACCTTGAGATACGCCGCGCCATTCTCGTCCGTGTGCCGCTCGATACATTGGTGAGACGTATCCTCGCAAGCGATATGGCATTTATTGCACAAGATGCAAGTTTCTTGTTCGATACGTGCGACTACCGCATAATTTAGATCCAGGTCTCCCCAATCCGAGTACCGCTCAACCGATTTGCCGATCAGCTCGTTGACCGATAGAAGCCCCTTGCTATCCAGATAATTGTTCAAGCCATCGATCATGTCCTCTACAATGCTGAAGCCGTGATGCATGGCCGCGGTGCATACCTGCACGCCTGTCGAACCCATGAGCAGAAATTCAACCGCGTCCCTCCAGCCAGAGATGCCCCCTATACCCGAAATTGGAACGCCGACTAACGGATTGCGTGCGCATTCCGCCACCATATTCAATGCAATCGGCTTTACGGCTGGACCGCAGTAGCCTCCATGCGCTCCTTTCCCGCCAACATGCGGAATCGTGTTCCATGTATCAATATCAACGCCAGCAAGTGAATTTATCGTATTAATAAGCGAGATCGCATCTGCTCCGCCGCGAACGGCCGCCTTAGCCGTTGCCGTAATATCGGTGATATTGGGTGTAAGCTTAACGATTACAGGCGTCCTCGCTACCTCCTTGACCCACATCGTCTGCATTTCCACCAAATCGGGCTGCTGTCCAGAAGCAGCACCCATCCCGCGCTCAGCCATCCCGTGGGGACAACCGAAATTCAGCTCCAAGCCGTCCACGCCAATGTCTTCGACACGTTTAACAATCTCATGCCATTTCTCCTGCTTCGGCTCGACCATGAGCGATACGACGACTGCATGGTTCGGAAATTTTCTTTTTGTTTCGTATATTTCCTTTAGGTTAATCTCCAGCGGGCGATCGGAGATGAGCTCAATATTGTTGAAGCCCGCAACGCGCTGCCCGTTGAAATGAACCGCTGCAAATCGGGACGATGTATTGATGATTGGATCGCCGAGCGTCTTCCAGACGGCTCCGCCCCAGCCTGCCTCGAATGCGCGCTGGACTTGATAACCTGTGTTCGTTGGCGGTGCCGAAGCGAGCCAGAATGGATTCGGTGATGCAATGCCAGCCAAGTTGATGCGCAAATCAGCCATGCCGTTCCCTCCTCGCTCCAAGCGTATTATAGATGGCGTATGCTGCTTTCTTCCCTTGCTGTGCTGCCGATACGACCATTGCCTCGCCTTGCCCCTCGCCAAAAACGACGTCGCCTGCCGCATACACACGCGGATTGGAGGTTTTGTATGTTGCGGTGTCTATCGTTACGATTCCGCGTTTATGCGCAAGGCCAAGCTGTTCGATAAGCGGAAGATGCCGCAGCTGCCCAATCGCCTTGATAACCGCATCGACTTCCAGCGTGAAGGTAGACCCATCGATCGGAACCGGCCTCCTTCTTCCTCCTTCTTCGTCCTCTTCCAATCTCATCCTCTGGCATTCGATAGCCGTTACGTTGCCAGCCTCATCCCCGATAATCCGAAGCGGAGAGCTTAGCCATGCAAACTCAACGCCGTCCTGCTTGGCGAACTCGAATTCGAAATCGTAAGCCGTCATCTCTTCACTGCTCCGGCGATAGATCATCTTCACGAGGGATGCACCTAACCGCACGGAACAGGTAGCCGCATCAACTGCTGTATTGCCTGCTCCAATTACCGCAACCCTCTTGCCGATCAGATCCTCCCGAAGCTCTGCTTTGGTCGATTCAATGAAATCGATCGCGTCATATACACCGGATAGCTGCTCGCCCTCGATGCCGAGACACGGCACCTTCGCCATGCCAATGGCAAGTACAATCGCATCATGCTTCGCTAGCAATTCCTCCACGCTTACGTCAATGCCGACTTTGGTGCTCGTCCGAATATCGACCCCAAGCTTTCTCACCTGCTCAATCTCCCAAAACGAGATGCGCTGCGGCAGTCTAAACGATACGATGCCGTACGTATCCAAGCCCCCAGCCAGCTCCTTCGCTTCGAATATCGTAACGGCGAAGCCGAATCGCGCAAGCTCCCGCGCCGCTGAAAGCCCGGCCGGACCTCCGCCGATGACGGCAATCGACATCCCGTTGCCAGCACCTGCGCTAAACAAGAGCGCGTCATTATGGATCGCCCAATCCGTCGCATAGCGCTGCAAATCGCCAATCATTATCGGCTTCGACGAATGATTCAGTACGCAAGCTCCTTCGCACAGCTCTTCCGTCGGGCATACACGGGCACAGGTGGCACCAACCGGGTTTGCGTCCATGATTGCGCGGGCCGATCCTTTCATGTTGCCGGAAGCGATTTTTTTGATAAAGGAAGGGATGTTGATTCCCGTCGGGCATGCTTTAATACATGGGGCATCATAACAATATAGACAGCGGTTGGATTCTTCCATCGCTTCCTTTGGCTTCATGCCCGCCTTCACCTCGGCGAAATTTCGCCTAAGCGAGTCAACAGGTATATACGCCGCTTTGACCTTCATGCTCATGCCGTATCCTCCTTATAAGCTCACATTCTGATCATACATAGGCTCCTACATGGACAGCAGAATCATGAAGACGCTATTCCGTTAATCGAAGCGCCGTCTGGTAGAGCAGCTCTACTCCGAGCGCTATGTCCTTCTCAGATGAGAATTCCTTCGGGTTGTGGCTGATACCGTCCTTGCACCGGACGAATATCATCCCGTAATCGCAAACATAAGACATGATCAATGCATCATGAAAAGGTCCGCTCATGAGCTCTGGAGGCGCAAGTCCCATCAAAGCTGCCTGCTCACGCAGCAATGTCCGCAGCCGCGGCGCGCAATACCTGGGATCGCTTCTTGTATCCTCCCGAATTGTATACGTCAAGCCATGCTCCGCGCAGGTTGAATCCATAAGGGCAATCAGCCGATTCTCCAAGCTGTCTCTGCGTGTTACGTCAATATCCCGGAAGTCAACGGTAAAGCTGACCTTCTCGGGAATAATGTTGCGTGAATCCGGAAATACAGAAAGCGAGCCGACTGTTCCGACCGTCGGCGCATCAGGATCTGAAGAAGCTAGCTCGTTCAGGCCAACTATAATTTTGGCGCAGCCGACCAACGCATCCTGACGCATCGGCATCGGAACGGAGCCTGCGTGCCCTGCGAAGCCAGTCATTTCGACCGTCCACCAGACGGGGCCGGATATGCCGCTGACGATGCCAACCGGCTCGCCAAGCGCCTCGAGAATGGGGCCTTGCTCGATATGCAGCTCCAGAAATGTGCCGATCCTGCCTTCTTCAAAGGCATACCCAGCGAACGCTGCAGGATCGCATCCGAAGCCCAGCAGCGCTTCTCTGCGCGTTACCCCATTTTTATCCGTTCGCGCAAGCTCGCCCTGCTCCAGCCTTCCCGTCATCCCTCTAACACCGAACAAACCTTTGTTGAAGCGGCAGCCTTCCTCGTCGCAGAAGGCAACAACCTCGATATTCGCGGAAGGCTTGATGCCTGCTTCGACCATCGTCTGAACCGCTTCGATCGCACCGAGAACGCCGATCACGCCATCGTACCTGCCGCCATACGGCTGCGAATCGATATGCGAACCCAACATAAGCACAGGAGCTTCCTTATCTACGCCTTCCAGCACGCCAATCAAATTGCCAAAGGGATCGATAAAGGTTTCCATACCCGCTTCGGCCATCCAAGCTTGAACAAGTCGCACTCCTTCACGGTCTTCATGGGAGAGGGCAAGCCTGCAGACGCCGGTATCTCCGATTCTTCCAATTTGCCCTAGCGCATAAATACGCTCGTGCAGCCTCTTTTCGTTAATGCTCATCCTTTTCAACTCGCTCATCCCCCTCACTCTCACTCCGGCCAAAAACCTGAAGCAGCGTGTCGGCAATAAACACAATCTCGTCATCGGTTGTCGATAAAGGAGGACTGAGCGTCAATATATTCATAAAGCCTGGGACGGTATCTCCGTTTTTGCCAATAAGCAGCCCTCTCTGCTTGCAGCCTGCTAGGATAGCGGTCACCCTAGCCGCGGAGGCCGGCTCCTTCGTTTGTTTATCCTCTACCATCTCAATCCCGATAGCCGAACCGAATATGCGAATTTCGCCGATATGCGGATGTGATTGAAGCGGCTTCATTCGGTTTAGAAGCTCTTTCCCTATAAAAGCAGAGCGGCTAACCAGGTTTTCCCGCTCAAGTATTTCAAGATTTTTCAGAGCTACCGCGCAGGATACCGGGTTCCCTCCAAAGGTGTTGACATGGCGAAAGTGGCTGTCGGGTCCGCTTTCCTTGAAGCTCTCGTACATTTCTGCCGACACGGCGGTTGCCGAAAGCGGGGAATAGGCGCTCGTCAGCCCCTTCGCCATCGTCACGATATCCGGACGCACGCCGAAGTTGAGATGCCCGAACTTTTGGCCTGAGCGCCCAAAGCCGCATATGACTTCGTCTACGATGAGCAGTACGTCATGCTTATCGCAAATTTGGCGAAGCTTCGCCAAGTAATTGTCAGGCGGGACGATCATCCCTCCGCCTGTAATGACCGGCTCCACGATAATCCCCGCTACGGAATCCGGGCCTTCCCATACAATCGCATCCTCGTATGCCTGCGCGCATTGCGTCTCGCAAGCCCCCTTTTTCTGACCGAACGGGCAACGGTAGCAATAAGGCGGCGGCACATGCGTGAAGCCAGCTCCAAGCGGCTCATACTTGAGCTTCCGCTGCGCTTGCCCTGTTGCGCTTAGCGCCCCCATCGAGTTACCATGGTAGGCTCTGTGCCGCGAAATAAACTTGTGCTTGGAAGCCTTCCCCCGCTGGTGATGGTATTGGCGTCCGATCTTGAATGCAACTTCATTCGCGTCAGAGCCTGAGTTGGAGAAAAAAATGCGGTATTCGCCCTCCAGCCACTCGTTCAGCTTGGCGGCTAGCTCTATTGCTGGAACATGCGATTGAATGAGTGTTGAGTAAGCAATCGTCTTCATCTGGTTCGCGGCGGCATCGGCAATTTCTGTACGCCCGTGACCGACGTTGACGCACCATAGCCCCGACATGCCGTCCAAATATCGGTTCCCTTCCATATCCGTAATCCAACTGCCCTCCCCGGAAACGATGACCATCGGATTCTCGTTGTGGGGCGAAATATGATGCCACAAATATTTGCGGTCCTTCTCCAGCAGCGCTTCCTTTTCTTCCGTATCCCCTGCTGCCTCATTCACGCCCATAGCCTGCATCTCCTTCTTCGCGTCAGCCGCTTCTATAGTAGAGCGGACCGCGGAAGAGCGCCTCCGCGATCCTTACAGACTAGCCTATGCGGCAACCTCGCCGCATCTGCCAAAATTGTTTTGTCGATTGCTGCCGCAGCTTCTCTTTGTAGGTTCATCGGGCGTAGAAAATGGTTCATCCATTCTTTCTTCGGTCTGTTCAAGCTGTTCAATAGATTGCTAGATATAGACTAATTTTCGTTCACATAACCTCTACACTCTTGAATATATTGAGTAACAGACAACAAATAAGTAAAGGTCAGCTTAAGGGTCTCGCATATCGCAGCTTTAACTTATTGGAATGAGGTGAGGGAATGGAGTCAGAGCCGCTGTTTGTTGTGTCACGAGAGGATTGGTCGCTCCACCGCAAAGGCTATGAGGATCAAGCGAGGCATCAGGAGAAGGTGCATGAAGCAATTAAGCAAAATCTTCCCGATCTCGTCTCTGATGAAAGCATTGTTTTGTCAGACGGAAGGCGTACGATTAAGGTTCCTATTAAAAGTCTCGACGAATCCCACTTTATATACAACTACAACAAGAAGCAGCATGTCGGACAAGGCGATGGAGATTCGCAGGTAGGCGACGTATTAGGCGTAGACCCGCAAGCGGCCAAAGGTCCAGGCAAAGGGCAGGATGCCGGCGATCAGCCGGGCGATGATGTCGTTGATACCGAAATAAGCATTGATCAGCTCGAGGATATGCTGTTTGAGGAGTTGGAGCTGCCTAATCTCGAGCAGAAACAAAAGGACCAGCTTCAATCGACCGAAATCGTGTTTCACGATATTCGGAAGAAAGGCATAATGTCCAATATCGACAAGAAGCGCACCTTAATCGAAAACCTGCGCCGCAATGCCAATGCAGGAAAATCCGGCATCGGCGGTATTTCACCGGATGATTTGCGCTACAAAACATGGAATGAAATCGTAAAGCCGCAATCGAATGCTGTCATTCTTGCGCTCATGGATACCTCGGGAAGCATGGGTTCTTTTGAAAAATATTGCGCGCGCAGCTTTTTCTTCTGGATGACACGTTTCCTGCGCCGTAAATATGAGCATGTAGAAATTGTATTTATCGCGCATCATACGGAAGCCAAGGAGGTTACGGAGGAGGAGTTTTTCAACCGTGGTGAAAGCGGCGGCACGATCTGCTCCTCTGCGTACCAGAAGGCGCTTGACGTCATCGACAGCCGTTATCCCACCGCGAATTGGAACATTTATCCCTTCCATTTCTCAGACGGAGACAATCTAACCTCCGATAACGAGCGGTGTGTCAAGCTCATCGGGCAGCTTATGGAGCGCAGCAATATGTTCGGCTATGGCGAGGTTAACCAATACAATCGCAGCAGTACGCTTATGTCCGCCTATAAGCATATCAGCCATAAAAAATTTATGTATTCGGTTATTAAGGAAAAAGGCGAGGTTTATAAGGCGCTTAAAACCTTCTTCTCTAAGCAAGTAACCGGAGCCTAAACAAGAAGAAACGGCTTCGCCGTCCTCTGCAAGATGAGGATATCCGTTTCTCGTAGAAATAGAAGAAAGCTTTATCGCGTGTAACCTAAATAGTCTTATATGTTAAAAAATCCGGCCACGCTGCTTTCGCGGCAAGGCCGGATTTTTTTGATTACGCGTCCTCCCTGTCGGGGTCCGTCCCTTTCGTTTCCTTACCCATAATCAGGACGGCAAACGCTCCGATTAGAATCGTAATGAAGAAAATTAAAAATATCGATGTGATTTCGAATTTCCCAGCGACCAGCATGCCTACCAGATACGGGCCGATAATACCGCCGACACGGCCAAAGGATGCCGCGAATCCGACACCCGTACCTCGCACTGCAGTCGGATACAGCTCAGGCGTATAAGCATACATCGCACCCCATGCTCCAAGATTAAAAAACGATAAGCAAACGCCGGCGGCAATTAAGCCTCCTTCGGTCTCGGCATTGCCAAACCATAGCGCGCTTCCAGCCGTCAAAACAAGAAACGTAACCAATACGAACTTGCGCCCAAACTTCTCGATGAAATAGGCGGCTGCAAAATATCCCGGCAGCTGAGCTATCGACATAATGAGCACATATTGAAAGCTCTTAACCAGATCGAACCCTTTCAGCACCATAACGGACGGCAGCCACAGAAACATGCCATAGTAGGAGAAAACGACCGTAAACCATAAGATCCATAAAGTAATCGTTGCCCGTCGATGCTTCATAGACCAGATCGAGGCCACTCGTTCCTTAATGGAAATTCTTTTGCCTTGCTGCGCTATATAGCTTGGCGAATCCTGAATCGCTCTCCTCAAGTAGAGCGCATAAAAAACAGGCAATGCGCCAATCAAGAAAGCCAGCCGCCAGCCGTAATGCGGAATCACAAAATAAGAAATCAAGGCAGCCACGATCCATCCGCCTGCCCAGAAGCTTTCGAGCAGCACCACGGCACGCCCTCTCTCTGCCGCTGGCACGGACTCGGAAACGAGCGTTGAGGCAACGGGCAGCTCGCCGCCAAGCCCGAAGCCCGCAATGAACCTCAGTACGCAGAGCATGGCATAACCTGCCGCCAAAGCCGATAATCCGCTTGCTACGGAGAAAATAATGAGCGTCCACATCAGTATGGCACGCCGTCCGTAACGATCAGCCATTAACCCCGCAATCGCTGCTCCAGCTGCCATGCCGATAGAATTAATCGCCATCAATAGTCCGACCTGCTGCGCGCCTAGCTGCCATTCCACGGCAAGCGCCGTTACGATGAACGAGATCATGCCGACCTCCATCGCATCGAACAGCCAGCTAAAACCTGCGCTTATTAACAATTTCCGCTGCTTGGGCTCACGCAGCAACGTCATATTTTTCATAAGCTAAACTCCTCGTTTGTTTCTTCATTTTCAATATTCATTATATATCACAATCACGCTGCCTTGAATCTTGGCGCTTGCTTCCTATGTAGTGTTGCCCGTAGTTGCCCGCTTTAGATAAACGCAAAAAAATAGAGCCGCTCAAACGGGATCTATTTCCGTTTGAACAGCTCTATTACATATCCGCATACCATGCGAAAAAGCTCATCCGCCATCTTCTTATGAAAGAGCCTGCTCGGATGATTAAACGCATTCGCTAAAAAATCGTGAATGTTCTCGCCTTGTTCCATCCGCAGCTCCCGCATTGATTGCGTTCAGCTCCTTCACAAGCGCTTCTCGTTATTTCCTTACCCTTTAAGTGATCCAGCCGTCATCTGCATAAAGGATTTATTGGCGATCATATAGACGATAAGCAAAGGAAGAATCGACAGGCATGCCCCTGCAAGCATGTAGTGCGTCTGTACCGCAGCCGATGCCCCATAGCGCAAATAGGACAGTCCTACGGTCAACGTTTGCAGCTCGGGCGTATTCATCGTGAACACGAGCGGCCGCAAATATTCGTTCCACGCCCCACAGAATGTGAAAAGTGCGCCTACCCCAAGGCCTGGTCGAAGCAGCGGCAAAATAATTTTCCAGAAGATGCCCGCATTGGAACAGCCATCAATTCTAGCAGCCTCATCGAGCTCTCTCGAAATCCCCTTGAGAAAGCTGAGCAAAATAAAGAAAATATAGGCGTGTCCGCTAATCAGAATAAGAATGACACCCCACAAGGAGGTATGCAGATGCAGCTTGATCATCAGCTCATATTGCGGGCGAATAACGACCGCTCCGATAGAAATAAACATAGTCGAAGCTTGTATAGCGACAAACAACGCTTTGCCAGGGAAATTCATCCGATCTACGACATAAGCCGCCATGGAAGCAACAATGAGAGTACCGATCGTCGTCACGCCGCTTAGCATCAGGCTGTTCCATGTAAACCGCGAAAAGTTAGCCTGTACCCAAGCCTCCGCAAAATTCTCGAAATGCCAGACCGAAGGCAGGATCGCTCCCCCGGTCGTTAGCTCCGCATTGGACATAAAGGATCCGAACAAGGTCACAACGATAGGGAAAATGATGAGAAGCGCCGTTGCCAGCAGGAAGATCCAGAGGAGCACGCGTCCTCCCCAGCCGCCTTCCCGAAACGGATTTCGTCTCATGTTCTTATTCGTGTAAGGTATTGCTTCCGTCTTCATAGCGTCCTCCCTTAATGCATCTTATTCAATCGTTTTGACAGCATGTGGTACAGAAGCGTAATAATGCCCACGATAACGGCTGTCGTAAACCCTACCGCGCTGCCGTAGCCAAACTGCTGGTCTACAACGGTTCCTGAGGACGGGGTCGGGAAAAACAGCTTATACACGTACAAATACATAACCTCTGTTTTGCCGATTGGCCCGCCTTCGGTCAGTACCATGATCGTCTCGTAGCCCTTTAACGAGTTGATGATAGCGAGCATAATAACGATTTGCAGCACCGGGCCAAGCATCGGAATCGTCAAATACCAGAACTGCTGCCTTTTGTTTGCCCCGTCAAGCGATGCGCTCTCATAGACGTCATTCGGAATATTTTGAAGACCTGCTAGGAATAACAGCATGTAATTCCCAACGGCGCCCCACACGGCAATCAAGATCGTGGTCATCATCGCGTGTTTCGGACCGAGCCAGTCGATTCTTTCGGAAATGATATTAAACTTCATCAAATATTGGTTTAATACGCCATTATAGGAGTTGAAGATGATAAAAAACACAACTGCCATAACAGCTGAACTAATAATCGTAGGCATGAAATAAATGGCTCGAAGAAAATTCCGGCCTCTCAGCTTCTGGTTTAAAATAACCGCGAGCGCCAAGCAGAGAGGAATCGTAATGATTAGCTTGCCGCCTGCATAAACGAACGTATTGACGACCGATTCCCAGTACTGCGTGTCTCTAAATAGTCTTTGAAAATTGTACAAGCCTGTAAACTTCGCTTCTCCATACCCTTTGTAATCGTAAAACATGAAGCGAATGGCCCACCCAAGCGGATAAATGCCGAGAACCAGCGTTAATATAAAGCTCGGAAAAAGGAACGCATAAGAAAACCCGATCTGACGCACTTTATTCATCGTTTCCACTCCCGTACAGTCTGTCTTTTAGAGATAGGAAAGGGCGGAGTCTGCACTCCACCCTCCTAATTACTTCATAGCCATGCGATTATTTCGCGCCTAGCTTCATCGGATCGAAATCCGGTTTAGGCTCCGCTTTAACCTCGCCGCTTGCAATCGCTTTATCAAGCGCTGCATTGTATCTTGTGTTCAAGTCTTTGATGATCTCATCCAAATTGCCTTCGCCGAGCATGTATTTGAAGAATGCGTCATTGCTTTTGATGCCTTCCACGGTTACAGTCGGGTTCAGCGGCCAGGTTCCATCATTTTCAGTTGGAAGGAAGCCCTCAATGCCGTTAATGTCCGGTTTGCTTGCTACTGCGGAAATGGAGGGAACCATCGAAATGCCGAAACCTTTTTCATGGTATGTTTTCAGAATTTCTTCTGCGTACATATACTCCATGAACTTCCAAGCCGCCTCTTGGTTTTTAGAGGAGCTGTTGATTGCAAGCCACTGACCACCTACAAAAGAGCTTGCGCCTTTGATGGTTCCGTCAATGGATGGCACAGGTGCCGCAGCCCATTCGATCTTCGCTGGGAACTGGTTTTTGTAGACGCCGGGCTCCGATGAGAAGGAGATGTACATACCGATTTTGCCTTCTGCGAATTGCGCGCGTAACGGATCGATATCGAGCGCTTCCATACCGGGAAGCGTACTGCCATCGTCATACATTTGTTTATAAGCTTGAATGATATCTTTAAAGCCTGTGAAGTCGAAACGTGCCGTTTTGAAATCATAGCCGAAGCCGCCGATTCCGCTTACTTCCGCAATGACGCGAGCCGAACGTCCGAATGCGCTGTCAGGGCTTTTAAAGTTCAAGGCGAAGCCGTATGCGCCATCCGCTTTGCCTACCTCCGTAATTTTCTTAGCTGCGTCAACCATTTCGGCTAGACTTTTCGGAGGTGAAGCAATGCCTGCTTTGGCGAACAATTCTTTGTTATATACGAGCCGGAGTGTTGAGCCATAATTCGGCAAGCTGTACACTTTACCGCCAATTTGGTTAAAGTCCTGAATGAGCGGGAACTCCTGCTTCATTTGTTCTGTCATCAGATCATCGATTGGAGCCAAGTAGCCTTTTGTTACGTAAGCTTGGATCGTATTTTCTTTGACGCGAAGCAAATCCGGCGCTTGTCCGGAAGCAAAGGCTAGATCAATCGCTTGGTTGTAGTCGTCTGTTTTAACGACCATCTCTACCTCGATGTTGGAATCATTCGTGTCATTGAAGTTTTGAATAACCTCTTTAATGTAATCCATGTCATGACGATCCCCGGTCCAGTATACGATCTTTGTTTTTTTCTCGTTGCTGGCTGGGGCTGTCGCTGCATTTGATTCAGCTGGCTTGTTCGTCGCTTCGTTACCAGCGTTGCCCACTGAATTGCCGCATGCTGCTAGTGCAACCGCTAGAAATACGCTGAGCACAACCGTTCCGATTTTTTTGTACATGTGTAATCCTCCCTTTGTAGGTGAAGCTTTATTGCTAGCTTCTTAACTATAAAAGATCGGCCCCGAATAGGTAATGAGGGTAGCTTGCGAATAGGGGCAGATATTTCGTGTTTATATTCATTCGGTTTTGGCCGATCTGCCGAGCGAAATTTCCTTGAATTCGGTAGGCGTCAGGCCCGTTTGTTTTTTGAACACCTCGCTGAAATAGCGACGATGCTCGTAGCCGAGCTCCTGTGCGATCTCCTGCACCTGGTAATCATCGATGAGCATCGACTTGGCTTTTTCGATTTTTGCTTGTGTAACGAATTGCTGAAAGGTGGTGCCTGACACTTTTTTGAATAAGTTCGAATAGTAGCCCCAGCTCAGATTGGCTTGTCTGGCGCAATGCTCTAAAGTCAAATCCTTTTCCAAATGCGATTTGATGTATTCGATGGATCGGTAAATGATTTTTTGTGATTCGCTGGCGTGCTCTTTATCCACTAGTCGGCAGCCAATATCGCATAATTCAAAAAGCCATTGCCGATATTCGAACATAGAAGCGCGACTGCCCCCTCTAGCTTCCTTAACTTTGGCTTCAAACTCCGTCAATTGCTGGCGCGGCAGCTTCTCTAGCAGCACGCGAAGCATTTTGAGAGAAAGCCCGTGAAACAAATGCTCGACGTCGCTAGGCTCAGGCAGCACGGCCTGATTCTGCATCTCATCGAATATAGCCGTCAGCCACGCCATCGTCTTCTCCCGATTGCCGGAACGGAAGCTGAATAGAAACTCATTCTCACTATCCGCCGTATATACCCAAGCTGCTGAGCCTGCTTGCGTATGGGTGCTGGAGAGGAATGCGCCATTGCCTCCAGTATAGAAATGATAGGATAACGCGCTGAGCGCCTGCTGGTAGCTCCGTGGAAGCTCACGCACTTGGCTTGCTTCTTGCCCGATTCCAATCGATATCGTAAATTTCGTATAATTAGCGATATTCTCGCAGCAAGCGTCAGCAAGCTGAATGAGATGCTCCTGCGACTGCACATGAAGGATACAAACATAGCGGTTGAGTGTTTCCCGAAACACAATAGACGGCGTATAAGTGGACATCGTTTCCTCCACGATATTTTGCAGAGAGAACCGGGCAAGCTCCAGCTCCTTCACGACCAACGATCCGTATTTATCCATAAATTGATCGATCTGAATAACCATCACGGCATATGGCGCCTGCAAAGACGGCAGATCAAGGAAGCCCCACCATTGCGCGATGTCTGATTCATCCGTCTGATGGTGGACAAGCAAAGACATATACTCCTGGCGAAGCGCCGGCAAGCTCTCCTTCATCTTCTTCTCCAGCTCGACGACATGCAGCCTGTCCTGCTTGTCCTGCTCCCACGCTTCTTTCGCTTTGACGACAACTTTAATGATGTCATCGATCGAAAATGGCTTTTTTACATAGTCGAGCGCACCATATTGAATCGCTTTACGCGCATATTCAAAATCGGTATACGCGCTTAATATAACAATTTTGCTATGCGGCAGCATTTCTACGATACGGCGCGTCATCTCCAGTCCATCCATTTTAGGCATACGAATGTCAGTTAGAATAATATCCGGCTTCGTTCTCGCAATGACTTCGAGTCCTTCCTCGCCGTTCATTGCACTGCCTACGACCTCGATTCCGTATTGGCCCCATGGGATTTTGTTTTTGAACATGTCTACCACGCTGCGAATATCGTCAACGATGCATAGTTTAACCAGCTGCTTCATCTGAACCATTCCCTTCCATTTGTCTCGGAATCCAAATCTCGACGACTGCTCCGCCTTGTTCGTTGTTGCTAATCTCCATTCGCTGCAGCTCGCCATAATAGAGCTGCAGTCGATGATAAACGTTACGAAGCGCATAGCCTTCTTTCAGCGTTGTTGGATGTATGATGTCCGCCTTGAGCCGTTCAGGTACGAGACCCTCGCCATTGTCCTCCACCTTCAAATACAGCCACTGCTCCTCCACATGCGCAACAATATGAATTTCTCCGCCCGACACGCGGTTTTGGAAACCGTGCAAGATGCTATTTTCAACAAGCGGCTGAATCATAATCTTTGGTATCTCGTATTCCAGCAGCTCAGGCTGCACATCGAAATGACAAACGAACAGCTCCTCATAGGATAATTGCTGTATCGCCAAATATTGCCGAACATGATCCAGCTCGTCATTCAGCGTAATTAGATCCCGGCCTCCGCTTAAGCTAAGCTGGAACATTTGCGACAGCGCCAATATCATTTCATTAACATCCTCATTCTCGCCAAGCACTGATTTGCAATAAATCGTATTTAACGTATTATAGAAAAAATGCGGATCCATCTGGGCGGACAACGCCTTAATTTCCGCTTTTCGTTTCTCCCTCTCCCTTATCTTCATATCCGCAATCAACTGCTGGATTTCATCAAGCATGCGGTTGAAGCGAAAACCGACCTGAGATACCTCATCCTTGTATTCACTCTCGAATCGTACGCTAAGATCGTTCTCCTCTACGCGTTTCATCAATTTCTGCAACCGAAATAACGGCCTAAGCAGCACATACGTCAGATTGTTCGCAATAAATAATGACAGCAGCAGGAAGCCTAAGATGACAAACGAAGTGCCTCTCTTAATGCCATTCAGCTTGGCAAGCAGATCTGTTCGCGACTGAACTCCGACAATCATCCAATCCTCCTTGGCTTCAAGCCGAGAATAGTTGACCAAATACTCCTTCCTGCTGTCGCTGAAAAAAAACGAGCTGCTCATGGCATCCGTCAGCTGATTTACAAATCCAGCTTGCTTCGTAATAGGCTTGTCCTCGGTTTGCCTCGACATATTCACTTCATCCCCAGCGGAATCAATGAAATAGTATTGTTTTTCTATAGTCGAGAGATTCTCCATAAACAAATCCAGCAGATCATCTTCTTTCACGTTAATGACCACATACACATCCGTTGCAACCTCGCCTAAATCATTAACGCCCTCTACAACGAGAGAAATGACGTTCTGCTTGTCCATAAAAAAAGTATCCTCGTGGCCTTTCGTCCAAAAGCCTCGTTTAATATCTTTGAAATGCTCATATAAGTCCGATTCATAAAATGATTGCTCTGTGTCTCGTACATTCGAGGTATGATAATAATCACCGATCGGCGATGCGATCAGAATGCTGTCAATCATGGAATCGTTAAATTTCACCTGTGAAAAAACAGGCTGCAGCGCCGTCCACGTTTTGTAATATCGGCTGCTGTCTTTATTCTGGGCATCGGCCATAACCTGCTTGAAGGGGTCGCTGAACATAAGTGCTCTTACCGCTATGCCGATGTTTTTGAGCCTTTCATTCACAATTTGAGCGGATTGGTTCACTGTTTCCTGACTGGACTTCAGCGCGTTGCTTTGAATTTCCTTTGAGGCTATCAAATAAGCAATGCTTCCGGTCGCTGTAATTCCGAACATGATGAGAATGACAAAGGCCAACCAAATACGATGTTTGAGCGATATCGAATAAAATAACCTTTGTGCTGCGGTTCTTGCCTTCATCTGATTCATCATCCTCTTACACCTCTTTCGACTCACGTTGCTTTAGACACACTCTTTTTCATTATAGCGTCTGCCGCAAAACGGATATATGCGGGAAATCACGGATTGAGGGCAGCTTTCTAAAGACGTTTCAGGCTTCTGCCCTACCTGCTTTTCACTTGATCATACGCCAAGCTTCAGTATGTGAATATAGGTTTGCAGCAAAAAAGCCTTAACTCGCAAGGAGTTAAAGCTTCTGCCAAACCTTCTTTTCACTTGAGCATACGCCAAGCTTCAGCATCTGAATATAGGTTTGCAGCAAAAAAGCCTTAACTCGCAAGGAATTAAAGCTTCTGCCAAACCTTCTTTTCACTTGAGCATACGCCAAGCTTCAGCATCTGAATATAGGTTTGCAGCAAAAAAGCCTTAACTCGCAAGGAGTTAAAGCTTCTGCCAAACCTTCTTTTCACTGAGCTTACGCGAAGCTTCAGCAAGTGAATATAGGCTTTTGCTGCTAATTCGTTGGGTTCTGCTCGGTTGACAGCTGATCAAGGCTCTTGAATTCATACCCTTGCCGCCTTGCCTCATCCACAATTCGACCAAGTGCCTCCGTGTTATCCCTCGATACCGAGTGCAGTAATATGATAGCTCCGGGATGAAGCTGCTTCACTACTTCGCTGTACGCATATTGGGATCCCCTTTGCGCATTAACATCCCAGTCTTTATAGGCAACAGACCAGAATACATTCGTATACCCAAGCTGCTTGCTTGCTGCAAGTACATGTTCGCTAAAAATGCCTCTTGGCGGTCGAAGGTATTTCATTTCCTTCTGCCCGGTGAGTATCTCCACTTGTGCTTTAACTTTCTCAAGCTCAGTCTTAATGCTGTCCTGTGAGAGCTGCGACATGTCAGGGTGGCTCCAAGAATGATTCCCCACAATATGCCCTTCCGCCGCCATCCGTTTAATAAGCTCCGGCTGCTCTTTGACATAATGTCCGGTAACAAAAAAAGCGGCGGGCACTTGCTTCTCCTTAAGCACATCCAGTATGCGCGGAGTAAAACCATTCTCGTAGCCATTGTCAAAGGTGAGATAAAGCTCCTTTTGGCTTGTGTTGCCTAAAAAAAGCGCTCCGTGCTTAGTGACGATATTTTTGAAGCCCTCTTCGTCTATCGATGGCAATCGTCCCTCCACGCTTTTCTTAAAGCCGAAATGATACACACCAGGCTGTCCCCAAGCAGATATCGGGCTTATAACGCATAAAAGCAGGGCACACCAAGTTATTACTTTAAGTCTCAAACTCAACAGCAGTGACCTCCTTCATCTGTTCCACTATGGCGGGTAAATGGCATGCTGCGATTATATTTCCCCATATATGCACAAAAAAACCGCTATTCCGTAAGTCGGTTGGACTTATTGAAATAGCGGTTTATATGTTATTCATTGTTTGTTAGATGGTCGGGACGACACGATTTGAACATGCGACCCCCTGGTCCCAAACCAGGTGCTCTACCAAGCTGAGCTACGTCCCGAGAAAAAATGGTGCCGTCGAGAGGACTTGAACCCCCAACCTACTGATTACAAGTCAGTTGCTCTACCAGTTGAGCTACAACGGCACATCGATTATGTCCGCCTTTATGAGGCGGTTTGCGATACTACTTTGTAATACCTTGTAGTATCTAGAAAAAAAGTGGTGCCGTCGAGAGGACTTGAACCCCCAACCTACTGATTACAAGTCAGTTGCTCTACCAGTTGAGCTACAACGGCATATCCATTATGATCACCTTTGGAGGGTGAATGGTTGCGGGGGCAGGATTTGAACCTGCGGCCTTCGGGTTATGAGCCCGACGAGCTACCGGGCTGCTCCACCCCGCGTCGTTACAAGAAAATATTGGTGACCCGTAGGGGACTCGAACCCCTGTTACCTCCGTGAAAGGGAGGTGTCTTAACCACTTGACCAACGGGCCTTGAAAAAATAGAGAACGGAGAGAGAGGGATTCGAACCCTCGCACCACTTACGCAGTCTAACCCCTTAGCAGAGGGTCCCCTTGAGCCACTTGGGTATCTCTCCAAACTTGGCTCCCCGAACAGGACTCGAACCTGTGACAACTCGATTAACAGTCGAGTGCTCTACCAACTGAGCTATCAGGGAAAATATGGTGGGCCCTAGTGGACTCGAACCACCGACCTCACCCTTATCAGGGGTGCGCTCTAACCAGCTGAGCTAAGGGCCCTAAGCATAAACATGAATCTTATGTAAGATCTAACGTTTAAGCACGGACAGGCACATTGCGCCCTGAAAACTGGATACGAAAGATTAGGTTGCTGAACCTTAAATAGCTGCTGTTTGCCGGATGTATGGGTCCGGGGCAAATGTAAGTCTATGCTTACGACGTCCGTTTGCTTCTCAAACTGTTTAGGATAAGCCCTCGACCGATTAGTATTCGTCAGCTGCACACATTGCTGTGCTTCCACCCCGAACCTATCAACCTCGTCGTCTTCAAGGGGTCTTACATACTGGGAAATCTCATCTTGAGGGGGGCTTCACGCTTAGATAGAT